>CAZXPU010000086.1:10528-25542 GCA_964642905.1 uncultured Prosthecobacter sp. | reverse complement strand
AGGATGATGGCTGAGGAAGTCAATGCCGCTGTGCTCAACCTCCAGCGGCTCGTCCAGGCAGACATTGATGTGCAGCGGCCGGTCGGTGACCCGCGTGGGCCAGGCCACGCTGGCCCCTTGCTCGACATCAATGCAGGCGCTGACGTAGGGACCGAACAAATCCTTCTGCTCGATCGCCTGCGGCGCGCCGCTGCCCCGAAACCTGCGCGGGCGGTCTGCCGTGACCAACACCAGCGGCAGCCCTTGGTAATGTGCCTCAATGATCGCGGGCAGCAGTTCGGCGGCGGCCGTCCCTGAAGTGGTGAGCACCGCCACGGGAGCACGGTCGGCCATGATGCGGCCCAGCGCGAAAAAGGCCGCGCTGCGCTCCTCAAAGAAGCTCCACAGCTTCACGCCCTCAGATTCCACCAGGGCGCTGATGACGGGCGCGTTGCGCGCTCCCGCCGCCACGCAGACCTCGGCCACCCCCAGCCTGGCCAGGGCGGTCAGCGTGGAGCGGATGAGGAGGTTTTTCATTCGGCGGCCGCAAGGTCGGCCTGGGGCTTCAACACCCTCAGGGCCGGAAGGTCGTGCAGGACATTCGTGCTGCGCATCAGTGTCTCGCCAACCAAAAGCGCGTCAGCACCGCAGAGGGCCAGCCTTTCGGCGTCGCCCACGGTCTTGATGCCGCTCTCGGCGACCAGGATGATGTCATCCGGCACCTCCTCCGCCAGGACCTCGGTGGTGCCCAGGTCGACGGTGAAACTTTTCAGGTTGCGGTTGTTGACGCCGATGATGCGGGCGTCGGTCCGAAGGGCGCGATCAAGTTCCGGCAGGTCATGCACCTCCATGAGGACGTCGAGCTGAAAGGTGTGGGCGACCTCCAGCAGATGCACCAGCGTGGGCTGGTCCAGGGCCGCCACGATCAGCAGGATGGCGTCCGCCCCGGCGACCACGGCCTCGTAAATCTGGGCTTCATGGATGATGAAATCCTTGCGCAGGCAGGGGATGTCCACCTGCTCGCGGATGAGCGTGAGGTAGTTCAGATGGCCCTGGAAATACTTCTCATCCGTCAGCACGGACAAGGCGCTGGCCCCGGCCTTTTCATAGGAGCGGGCGATGGTCAGGGGATCAAAGTCCTGGGCAATGGTCCCGGCGGAGGGCGACGCACGCTTCACCTCGGCGATCATGCCCAGGCGAGTGGGGTCTGCACGCAGGGCGTCGGCCAGGGAGCGAAAGTCGTCACGCAGGGTCGCGGCGGCACGCAGCTTCTCCAGACGCGGCAGGAGTTTCTCAACTTCGGTTCGTTTGTGGGCGATGATTTCGTCCAGCTTGTTCATGGGGCGCGGACAATGGGGCGAGAGTCCGCCGGTGCAAGGTGCAATGCTGGCGGGAAAGTGCTATTTCCCATTCGCCAAACAGGGTATTTGTCGAACTTTCCACCCCCGGTTTTACTGCTTGCCACCCTGGCGGCACTCCTGATAATGCGCGCCCGATTTTCCACCGCCATGAGCGCCCCCGAAAACCCCGACATCTCCTTCGAACAGGCCATGGAGCGCCTGGATGAAATCGTGTCGGCCCTGGAAGGCGACCGCATGCCCCTGGGCGACCTCATCAGTTCCTACGAGGAGGGGATGCAGCTTCTGAAAACCTGCCGCCAGCACATCGAAACCGCGCGCCGTCGGGTGGAGTCCATCACCCTCAAGGCGGATGGCAGGGCCGAACTGACCCCTTTTGAGGCAGGCAGGGAAGACAGCCAGGAGGATAAAACGCGTGGTCCTGCCCGACGCCGCCCCGCCTCCGCCGCCAAGCCCGATGCGGAGGCTGCCGACGGCGAAATACGACTTTTTTGAACCCCATCATTGTGGATACTGAACTACCCCCGATCACCAGCCCTGCCGATCTCAAGGCCCTTCCGCTCGAGAAACTCCCTGATCTTGCTGAAAAGATTCGTCAGACCCTGATCTCGACCCTGGCTGAAACCGGAGGTCACCTGGGTCCCAACCTGGGCGTCGTCGAGCTGACCATGGCCATGCACCGGGTCTTCGACACCCCGAAGGACAAGTTCGTCTTCGATGTCGCCCACCAGGGCTACGTCCACAAGATGCTCACCGGCCGCTGGGACAAGATTCAAACCATCCGCCAGTATGAAGGCCTCAACGGCTTCCTGCTGCGCAGTGAAAGCGAGCACGACTGCTATGGCGCAGGCCATGCCGGCACCTCCGTCGGCGCAGCTCTCGGCATGGCCACCGCCCGTGACCTGAAGGGAAGCGACGAGCATGTCGTCTGCGTGGCGGGTGACGCCGCCTTCACCTGCGGCCCCGTGTTTGAGGCGCTCAACAACGTCGCCGCCCACACCAAGAAGCTCATCATCGTCCTCAACGACAATGAGTGGAGCATCGACAAGAATGTCGGCGCCATCGCCAGCTACTTCAACAGCATCGCCACCCATCCCGGCTTTGCCAACCTGCACGACAAGGCGGCCAAATTCGTCGAATTCATGCTCGGCGGAGGCGCACGCAAGCTGGCCGAACGCGTGGAGAAGACCGCCAAGGGACTGCTCCTCCCCCAGAGTGAAGGCCCGCACAACCGCAGCACGCTCTTCGATGAGTTCGGCATCCGCTACTACGGCCCCATCGACGGGCACGACCTGCCGCTGCTGATCCAGACCTTTGAGTTCCTGAAGACCCAGAACGAGCCGGTCATCCTTCACATCCTCACGGAAAAGGGACGCGGCTACAAGCCCGCCCTGGAAGACCCGCTGAAGTTTCACGGCCTCGGCAAGTACAACGTCGAGACCGGCGAGACCGCCGCCACCGACAAGCCGACCTACTCCCAGATCTACGGCCGCAGCGTCACCGACTTCGCCAAGGAAGATTCACGCATCGTGGCCATCACCGGCGCCATGCCCGGCGGCACGGGCCTCATGGTTTTCAAGAAGGAGATCCCCGAACGGTATTTCGACGTCGGCATCGCCGAGGAGCACGCCGCTCTCTTCGCCTGCGGCCTCGCCACCCAGGGCCTGCGCCCCTTCCTGACCATCTACTCCACCTTCATGCAGCGCGCCTATGACATGATCATTCATGACATGGCGATCCAGGACCTCCCTGTCCGTCTTTGCATGGATCGCGGCAGCCTTAGCGGTGACGACGGCCCGACCCACCACGGCCTTTTCGACATCGCCTACCTTCGCGGCGTGCCCGGCCTCGTTCACATGCAGCCCAAGGATGAGGACGAGTTCGTCGACATGCTCTGGACCATGGCCAACTACGACAAGGGCCCCATCGCCATCCGTTATCCCCGTGGCAACGGCCCCGGTGCCACGCCCAAGCCCCGGCCCCAGCTGCTGGAAATCGGCAAGGCCGAACTCGTCGCCGACGGCGGCGATGTCGCCCTCATCGGCCTGGGTGAGATGTTCCCCGTCGCCCAGAAGGCCAAGGCCGAACTGGAGGCCAAGGGACTCTCCGTCGCCCTCATCAACCCCCGCTGGATCAAGCCCCTGGACGGCGCCCTCATCGAAGCCGTCGCACGCAAAGTGAAGGTCGTCTGCACCCTTGAGGATCACGTCCTCATGAACGGCTTTGGCTGTGGCGTCATCGAGCACCTCAACGACGCCGGCATCAAGACCCCGGTGGTCCGCATCGGCTGGCCCGACCAGTTCATCGAACACGGCAGCGTTTCAGCCCTGCGCCAGAAACACGGCCTGACCGTGGAAAACACGGTGGCCAGGGTTCTGTCGAAACTGAACTTACTTCCATCGTAATATCGCCTCGAACCATACGTTTGTCCTCATCCCCCAACATCAACCACAGCCAACACCCCATGGGTCTCAACATCATCTCACGCCGTCATTTCCTGGGCCGCACGGCGGGCCTCGCCGCCGGAGCCTTCACCGGCCCGAATCTTCTCCTCAAAGGTCAGAACGTCGCAGGCAAGAAGCTGCGCATCGCCGTCATCGGCGCCAACGGCAAGGGTCAGTCCGACACCCAGGGCGTGACTCTTGACCACACCATTGTCGCCCTCGTCGACGTCGACAAGAAGCGTCTCGATGAAGCCGCCAAGAAGCGCGAAAAGCATCACCTGGACTCCGGCCAGGCCGCCCCGAACGCCCCGAAGCTCTACCAGGACTTCCGCAAGATGTTCGACGAGATGGCCAATGAGATCGACGCCGTCATCGTCTCCACGCCGGACCACACCCACTACGTGGCCGCGATGCACGCCATCAAGCACAAGAAGCACGTCTGCGTCCAGAAGCCGCTCTGCAACTACATCGGCGAAGTCCGTGACCTGCACCGCGCCGCCAAGGAGGCCGGTGTCGTCACCCAGATGGGCAACCAGGGCCGCACCATGGAAGGCCAGCGCCTCGCCAAGGAGTGGATCGAGCAGGGCGCCATCGGCACCCTCAAGGAAATCCGCCTCTGGACCAACCGCCCCATCTGGCCCCAGGGCCCCCTCGTCAAAAAGGCGGCCGAATGCCCGCCTGAACTCGACTGGGACCTCTGGCTCTCCAGCGAGGCCAGCGAACCCTACTTCCAGTTTGAAATCCCCGCCGGTGCCAACGGCAAGCGTGGCAACAGCGTGCATCCCTTCTCCTGGCGTGGCTGGTGGCAGTTCGGCTCCGGCGCCCTCGGCGACATGGGCTGCCACATCATGGACTCCTCCTTCTCCATCCTCGGCCAGCTCATCCCCGAGAAGATCGACGCCGTCTCCAGCCCGATCTCCGACACCTGCGCCCCGGTCTGGAGCGACCTCGTTTATCACATGCCTGCCGGCAAGCACCCTGCGCTCCAGGTCTCCTGGAACGACGGCTCCAAGGACGGCAAGCCCAACAAGCCGGAAATCTCCCCGCACATGACCAGCGACCTTGCCAAAAAGGCGTTCGAGAAGGCCAGCAGCGGCATGATGTTCATTGGCACCGAAGGCACCGTCTTTGAAGGTGAGGCCTACTGCTCCAGCCCCGTCATTTACAACGAGGAACGCTACACCCAGGTCCGCCTCGACATGAGGTCGGGCAAGATCAAGAAGACCGAAACCCGCTCCGTGATGCCTAACAACCCTCAGGGTGAGTGGGCGCACCACATCGTTCATGGCGGCACCCCCAGCTCGAACTTCGACTACAGCTGCCCGCTGACCGAGTTCGTGCTCCTTGGCAACCTCGCCGTGCGCGCCCAGCAGAGCGTGCAGTGGGACAAGCAGGGCATGAAGGTCTCCAACGTCGAGGCCGCGAACAAGTACGTCTCCCGCCCCGCCTACCGCGACGGCTGGAAGGCTTGATCCAGGCTCCCCGTAGCAATCCCTTGAAGACCCAGGCTGCGCAATCAGCCTGGGTCTTTCATTGTCCACCTCGCAGCCCGCCGCTTGCATGGCTCATGCCCTGCGGCCACCTGTCCGCCTGACATGACCGCCGCCCAGCCCATCTACGTTTATGAATACCTCCTGCGCAGCGGCGTGGCGCTCAACTCGGCCTCGCACCGCCGCGTCTTCCCCGGCGCCCTCATTCGCATCGGCTCCGGCTTCGGCTGCATCCATCCCTGGCCCGAGTTCGGCGACGCCCCGGTCGAGGAGCAGCTCAAGCTTCTACGGGAAGGCCTGACCACCCCCGTAAGCGCCATGGCCCTTCACTGTGCGGAGCTGGATGGCGCGGCCCGTGAGGCCGGTGTCAGCCTTTTCGAAGGCCTGCAAATCCCGCGCAGCCACTACTCCTGGAGTTTCGCCAGCCCCGCCGAACCCCAGATGCAACGTTTGTTAAGCGAGGGCTGGCCCGCCCTGAAGGCCAAGGGCTTTGCCAACTATGGGGAAACGCGCCGCTTCCTGGAGCAGTGCGCCCGCCTGGGCGAGTCCACCGGCCTGAAGCTGCGCGTGGACTTCAACGGCTGCCTCGACGCCCGCGGCTTCTCCCAGTTCATCGAATTCATGCCGCTGCGCACCTATCAGCGCCTGGACCTCGTCGAGGACCCCTTCCCTTACGATGCCGCAGCCTGGAAACAGGCCCAGGATCGCTGGGGTGTCCGTCTCGCCCTCGACAAAGGCTGGCAGAACGGCACCGAGGGCTTCTCCGCAGTCGTCGTCAAACCCGCGCGACGGGACTGGCGCACCGTCGCCGCCAGGCATCCAGGCCAGCCGCTGATGCTCACCTCCGCCATGGACCATGCCCTCGGCCAGATGTTTGCAGCCTACGAAGCCGCCGTGGCCAGCCGGGAGCTGGGTGACCGCATCGGCCTCTGCGGCTTGTGCACCCAGCACCTGTTTGAGCCCGATGGATTCTTCGAGCGAATCCAGTCGCCCGGCGGTCTGATTCAACCCGACCTTGCCGGTGGAGGGCTGGGGTTTGGCGACCTTCTCGAGCGTCTTCCCTGGCGCAGGCTGACCTAACCGAAACTTCAACTGCCACCACGATGCGCCGCCTCCTCTTCATTCTGATTCCCGCTGTGCTGCTGCTCAGTCTCGGCGGATTCGGCTGGTGGGCTTTCGCACGCACGCCGGAGGAGCAGCTCCGGGACCGCCAGCAGGCCTTCCTTGAAGCCGTTGAATCCCGCGACTGGGACGAGGTCCGCGCCATGCTGACCGACGACTACATGGACGATTACGGTCACGACCGCGACGCTGCCGTGGAGGCGGCCCGCCAGGCACTGGGCGCTTTTTTCAGCCTCACCGTCAAACCACGGATCGTCCAGCTGCAGGTGCTTCCTGAGCTCGCCATGGTGAAGATGCAGATCCGCATCGAAGGGCGCGGCGCAGGCTTCAGCGAGGCGGTGGTCTCACAGGTGAATTCGATCGAAGAGCCCTGGTTCTTCCACTGGCACAAAAAAGGTCGCTGGCCCTGGGACTGGCGCATTGTCCAGATCCACAACGACGGGCTGCACATCCCGCGCTGAAGGCATGACGGAGGCCTAGCGGCTCGCCACCTTGCGCTGGAACACGCCCGGCGTCGGCTGGCCCGCCGCCTTCTTGGGCTTTGGCGCCGGCTTCGGATCCAGGTTCTGACCCAGGTCTTCCCCGGAAACCTTCGAGTCCACGCCTGCGGCAGGCACCTCCATCTTCGTCACCCAGAGCAGCGCATTGAGAACGGTCCTGCGGAAATCATCGTTGCCCCAGTTCTTGTGGAAATGTCCGCCGGTGAAGCCAAAGCCACGCCCGCCATCCGTGCGCTCGACGCTCCACATCGTGGCCTCCGGCGCCCCCTTCTCGGCCTGGATGTGCGCATAGGGGCCCTTGGGATAGACATACGGACCGTCACGCACCGCATCCGAGGGCGTGGCCACCAGGATCGGAACAAACTTCGTGCCGGCATCCTCCGCCGGCACAATGCCATCCTTGAAGGCCGGACGGAAACGCATGTTGATGTACCACTCATCCTCAATCTGAAAGGGCTTCACCCCGCGGGTGATCGGATGTTCGGGCAGACTGGCGAAATTCGGCTCCCAGATCGGATTGCAGGAAAAGGCGTTTTCGTAATGGCCGCCCAGCCAGGATTTGAACTCGGCCCCGCCCAGGTCGGCCACGACCTCCACGCCATAATGCATGCAGCCAAACCCAACTCCCTTGTCGATCAGCTTCTTCAGGATCTCCAGATGATTGCCCTGCACGGCAGGGTGGCCTTTGCCGCCATCGGCGTAGATCACCACCGCATCGGCATCGGCAAAGGTGGCCTCGTCCTTCACCCAGCCCATTTCATGACGGTCCACCACCAGGCCCGGCACGGCGGCCAGACACTTCTCCAGCAGCATCGTGCCCGCTCGAAACTCATGCATGCCGGGTGGATGCGAGGGCTTTCCAGCAATCAGCACCAGCTTGTGCCGCCCGTCCGGCGTCAGGGCGAGGGCTGCGGAAGTGGCGAACAAAAAAGTGAAAAAGGTCAGCGGGCGCATGGCCCGCCAACATGGAGGAAAAGCCCCCTGACTGACAAGGACAACTTCATCTGCATGCGCTTCGAAACGCTGACATTCCTCCTGAGCCAGGCTGGAAGAACACGGTCTCCGGCTTCGTTGCCTGACGCTCATGAAGCCAATCCAACTGTGTGTCCTGCTCGTCTGCCTCCGCACCCTGGCGGCTTCGCCGGCCGCACCACCCAACATCATCCTCATGATGGGCGATGACCATGGCTGGGAGGAGACCGGCTACAACGGCCACCCTCATGTCAAAACACCGGTGCTGGATGACATGGCCGCCGACGGACTGAAGTTTGAGCGTTTCTACGCCGCCCACCCCAGCTGCTCCCCCACACGCGCCAGCTTCCTCACGGGCCGCCATCCCAACCGCATGGGCACCTTCGCCCCGGGCTGGTCCTTCCGCCCGGAGGAAATCACCAGCGCTCATCTTCTGTCCAAGGCGGGCTATCACTGTGCCCATTTCGGCAAATGGCACGTCGGCGCGGTGAAGAAGGAGTCACCCGCCAGCCCCCTCGCCATGGGCTTCCACGAATGCCTTTCCCACGACAACTTCTTCGAGCTGAACCCGTCGCTCTCCCGCAATGGCGGCGCGCCCGAGCAGTTCCAGGGAGAAAGCTCCGAAATCCTCATCCGCGAGTCCATTGCCTCGATCGCCAGGGCTCGTCAGACAGGCAAGCCCTTCTTCCAGATCATCTGGTTCGGCTCGCCTCATGAGCCCTACTCCGCTCTGCCCCAGGACCTGGCTCTCTACGATGACCTGCCATCGAAATACACCAAGAAGGTGAAGCTCACCTCCAATGAAACGGGCGGCCCCGTCACACGTCCACAGGGCGAGGTGCTGCGGGAACGGTATGCGGAGATCACGGCCATGGACCGCGCCATCGGCATGCTGCGCAGGCACCTCTCCGAATCCGGCCTGCGCGACAACACGCTGCTCTTTTACTGCGGTGACAACGGCACCTCCCCCGACGCCTCGCTCGGCACGCCCCACCGCGGCACCAAGGCCACCGTCTACGAAGGCGGCATCCTCGTGCCCGGCCTCATCGAATGGCCGGCCCGTGTCAGCAAGCCACGTAGCACTCGGTTTCGCGCTTCTACCAGCGACCTCCTGCCCACGCTCGCCGCCCTCACCGGCCAGCCACTGCCTGACCGCCCCCTGGACGGCCTGGACCTCACTCCGGTGATCGACGGAACCCAGGATGAACGCCCCACCGCCCTGCACTTCTGGGAGTACAACACGTCGGCCCTGCTCAAGTCCGGGCCCAAGCCCTACATCGACCCGGCCCTTCAGCAGGGCACCACGCCCCTGGTGAAAAAAATGGCGGGCAAGGCCACGCGCACATTCACCAACTACCGCCATCCAGCGATCACTGAAGCCGATCACCTGGGCCCGCGTTCGATCATCGAAGGCAGCCTCAAACTTGTCGTGCATGAACAACGGTCAGGCGGGCCGCAGGTCGAACTGTTCGACCTGGACAAGGATCCCGCCGAAAAGGCCAGCATCGCCTCCGACAGGCCCGAAGTCGTGGAAAAGCTCCAGCGGCACCTGCGGCAGTGGCAGGATGACGTGCTGAAAAGCCTTTCCGGAGCTGATTACAAACACTGACAAGGACTGTTTTTCAACGGCGGATGGCATTCCTCATGCTGCCAGGTTTAAACGACATCGAGCGAGATGGACAACGCTGCCGTGCCCGGATTTGCCTCCGGTGAGCGTCTCCATTCTCCCGGCCACTCGATGGACGAACAGTCATGTCCATCGACCTCCCTTTCCTCCATCGTTTCCGCAGGACAGCCCTGATCCTCTTCCCTGTCGCCACTTTTCACAGCCCCCCTCATTCCCCTGACCCGGCGGAAAGCGGACCTGACACAGCCAAATTCAGCGCAAGCTGCCCGGCACCGGTGCGTTTGCAGGGAACCCATGAAGCTGCACCGCGCCCTGGCATTCCTTTTCCTTTCGCTCGCTCAGGTCCTCATCTCCTCCGCAGCAGCGGCTGGAAATGACCGGCCTAACATTGTGTTCATCCTCGCCGACGACCTCGGCTACTCGGACATCGGCAGCTACGGCGGTGAAATCGCCACGCCCAACCTGGACTCCCTCGCCCGCAACGGCCTGCGCTTCACCCAGTTTTACAACACCGCACGCTGCTGGCCGACCCGCGGCGCCCTTCTGACCGGCTACTACGCCCAGCAGATTCACCGCGATGAACTCCCGGGCCTCGGCGGCGGCGGCCAGGGAGTCAGGCAGAAGTGGGCGCGGCTGCTGCCCGACTTCCTCAAGCCCGCCGGCTATCGCTGCTACCACAGCGGCAAGTGGCACATCGACGGCCGGGTTCTCGACGGCGGCTTCGACCACTCGCTCGACATGAAGAACCAGGGCAACTTCTTCACCTCCGCCGGCAACTCGATTGACGACGTGCCGGTGACTCCGCCCGCCGATGAAAAGGGCTACTACGCCACCACCGCCACCGCCGACCACGCCATCGGCCTGCTCAAGGATCATGCCCAAAACCACGCCGGCAAACCCTTCTTCCACTACATTCCCTTCATCGCCCCGCACTTCCCTCTGCACGCCCTGCCGGAGGACATCGCCAAATACCGTGACCGTTATCTCGACGGCTGGGAGAAGATGCGCGAGGCCCGCTTCGCCAGGCAGAAGGAGATGGGCATCACGATGACCAGCCTCTCCGCCCTGGAACGCGAAGTCGGCCCGCCCTACGCCTTTCCAGACGCTCTGGAAAAACTTGGCCCCGGCGAGGTGAACCGCCCGCTGCCCTGGAGCGAGCTCACCGAGGAACAGCGCCGCTTCCAGGCTTCCAAAATGGCCATCCATGCCGCCATGGTCGACCGCATGGATCAGGAGATCGGACGCATCCTCGCCCAGCTCAAGGCGATGGGGGCCTTTGAAAACACCCTCATCTTCTTTGCCTCGGACAACGGCGCCAGCGCCGAGATCATGGTGCGCAACGGCGGCCATGACCCGGACGCACCGATGGGCAGCGCCGCCAGCTATCTCTGCCTCGGACCAGGATTCTCCAGCGCCTGCAACACCCCGCACCGCCGCCACAAGACCTGGGTTCATGAAGGCGGCATCAGCACGCCCCTCGTCGTTCACTGGCCCGCCGGCATCGCCGCCAGGGGCGAACTCCGCCACAGTCCGGCCCATGTGGTCGACTTCGTGCCCACGGTGCTCGACCTCCTCGGCATCCAGAAACCCCGTGACTGGAACGGCGAACCCATCCCGGAAGCCCCCGGCAGGAGCCTCGTGCCCGCCTTTGCCAAAGACCAGGCCCTCAGCCGTGACTCCCTCTGGTGGCTGCATGAAGGCAACCGCGCCATCCGCGTCGGCGACTGGAAGCTGGTCGCCGCCCAGGGGGACGCCTGGTCTCTCTATGACCTCCGGACCGACCGTGCCGAGCAGCATGACCTCGCCGCGCAGATGCCCGGGAAAGTCAGCGAACTCTCCGCCCTCTGGCAGAAGCAGACCGACGACTTCAGCGCCCTGGCACGGCTGACGCTCGCCGAACAGCCCAAGGGCAAAGGCAAGGCCAGGGCCAAAAAGGCGAAGAAATGATCCGCCTGCATCCGCCGAGCCACACCCAGTTTCAGACTTAAAGCACGCACCACTGGCATGAAGCCCGTCCTCCTCCTCTGCGCCCTTGCCAGCCTGGTGTCCGAAGCGGCACCGCCTAACATCGTGTTCATCTATGCCGACGACCTGGGCTTTGGCGACCTGGCCTGCCACGGCCATGAGCGCATTCAAACTCCGAACCTCGACCGGCTGGCCCGCGAAGGCACGGACTTCCATAGCTTCATGGTCGTCAGCCCCGTTTGTTCGCCCAGCCGCACCGGCATCGTGACAGGCCAGTTCCCCTCCCGCTGGGGCGTGCATCAGCACTTCGCCACCCACGAGCAAAACGTGGCGCGCCACATGCCCGACTGGCTGGATCCCAGCGCCCCGCTCCTGCCCAGGGTGTTGAAACAAGCAGGCTACAGGACCGCCCATTTCGGCAAATGGCACCTGTCCGGCGGCGCCGCCGACGGAGCGCCCCTGCCCTCCGCCTATGGCTATGATGCGGCGGCGGTCTGGACCGGCCCGGGCGCACATGTTTTCGACGGCACGGACTACGGCCTCAAGCTGGGCGACGCCTCGGCGCATGACCCGCAGGCCGCCTCCTGGATCAGCACCGCCGCCACGGATCACGCGCTCCGATTCATCCGAGAGTCCGGAGACAGGCCCTTCTACCTCAACCTCTGGCTTCATGAAACCCATCACCTTGTCTCCGCCACGGAGGACGACAAGAAACCTTATCCCGACGTTCCCGAACCGCGGCGAACCTATGATGCAGCAGTAACCCGGGCTGACCGGCAGGTCGGCCGTGTGCTCGCCCTGCTGGATGATCTGGACATCGCACGCAGCACCCTGGTCATGTTCTCCAGCGACAACGGTCCGGAGAACAGCCACACGCAGCCCGGGCAGAAGTTTTACTTCAGCCAGGGAAGCACCGGCGGCCTGCGCGGCCGCAAGCGCAGCCTGCTCATGGGCGGCCTGAACGTCCCCTTCCTCGTCCGCTGGCCCGGCGTGGTTCCGGAAGGCCGCGTGGACCGCGAGACCGCCCTGGCTGGGGTGGACGTGTTTCCCACCGTGCTAGCCGCCTGCGGAGTGAAAGCCCCGGAGGGTTACCATGGCGACGGTGAAAACATGCTGCCCGCCTTCAAGGGTGAGGCGGTGGCCCGCACGAAACCGGTCTTCTGGTGGTGGCAGGGCGGCCATGCAGGGGATGACTGGCCGGCCTACGCCATGCGTGACGGCAGCCGGGTTCTCATTCTCGATGAAACCAAGAAGCGTGCCGAGCTTTACGATGTGGTGGCCGACCGCGCCCAGTCGAAGAACCTCGCCGAAACACAGCCCGAAACCGTCAAGGCGATGCGCGCCGCCGTGGATGCCTGGCTGGCCACGCTGCCTGAAAAAATCGATCCGGCCATGCAGACAAAAACCATCTCCAGGAATTCCAGTCAGGCCACCAGGCCTGCAAGCATCACACCGGAGACGCGGATGCGTGCCTTCAAAAAATGGGACAAGAACAAGGACAACGTCCTCACGCTTGATGAGTACCGCAACGGCCTGAGCCAGAAGGACAACGCCGAATCCCGCCACCGCAACTTTGACAAGAACCAGGATGGCAGGCTGACTCCGGAAGAGTTTGCCGGCCAGCCAGCCCGATAAACTCCTGACGACAGGAGCAAACCTGCGATCAATCCAGCCTGACTCCACCGTTAGCAGGGCATTCCACAGCCTTCATGAAACTCCTTCTCGCCCTTTTCGCTTTTGTGGCCCTGCAGCCCGCGTTTTCCGCCCGGCCTAACGTCGTCGTCTTTCTGGCGGATGACGCTGGCTGGGGCGACTACGGCCATTCAGGCAACCTGATGGCGGTCACGCCCAACATCGACTCCATCGCCAGGTCCGGCGTTTCCATGGACAGGTTTTATGTTTGTCCTGTGTGCGCTCCAACACGTGCCGAATTTCTCACCGGCAGGTACCATCCCCGGGGAGGAGTCCGCGGTGTCTCCACCGGCCAGGAACGACTGGACCTTGGGGAAAAGACCCTGGCGGACGCCTTCAAGGCCTCAGGCTATGCCTCGGGTTGCTTTGGCAAATGGCACAACGGCAGCCAGTGGCCCTACCACCCGATGGCGCGCGGCTTTGACGAATACTTCGGCCACACCTCCGGCCACTGGGGCGAATACTTCGACGCCCCCCTGGAGGATAATGGACGCATGATCCGGACCCAGGGATACATCGTCGATGTCTGCACGGATCGCGCCCTGGACTTCATCGACCGCCACAAAGCCTCCCCGTTCCTCTGCTACATTCCCTTCACCACCCCGCACTCGCCCTGGGCCGCGCCGGAGGCCAGCTGGAAGAAGTTCAAGGACATGCCCGTGACTCAGAAGGCGACGCTCGCCGATCAGGAGGTTGCCGATGAAACCCGCTGCGTGCACGCCATGCTTGAAAACCAGGACATGAATGTCGGACGCGTCCTGTCACGCTTGAAGCAGCACGGTCTCGAGGACAACACCATCGTCGTCTACTTCTCCGACAACGGCCCGAACAGCAACCGCTGGACCGGCGGCATGAAAGGCAAAAAAGGCACCACTGACGAAGGCGGCGTGCGCTCCGTCTGCTACATCCGCTGGCCCGCCAGGCTGCCGGCGGGTCACACCGTCACCCAGATCAGTGGCGCCATCGACCTCCTGCCCACCCTGACATCCCTGGCGGAGGTCGAGCGCGTCGGCGACAAGCCTCTCGACGGCCGCGACCTCTCCCCGCTTCTGACCCGGCAGAAGGTCGACTGGCCGGACCGCATGATTTTCTCGACCTGGGCGATGAACGCCAGCGTGCGCACCCAGACCCACCGGCTCGACAATGCCGGCATGCTCTATAACATGACCGCCGATCCTGGTCAGACCCGGCCCGTCAATGACCAGGCCCCGGAACTGGCCTCTTCCCTGTCGTCCGCGTTGAAAAGCTGGCGTCAGGAAATGTTCGGAAGTGCTGAGCCTGCCAGGGCGAAGGCCCGAGGAGGCAAGAAGAAGGGAGGCGATGCCAATGCCGTCGATCCACGCCCCATCCCTGCTGGCTACCGGGATTTCCCGATCACGATGCTGCCCGCCCGGGACGGAGAACCTCGAGGTGGCGTGCAACGCAGCAGCGGAGCCCCGAACTGCTCTTACTTCGTGAACTGGACAAGCAAGGATGACAGCATGGTCTGGCTGCTCGACGTCCACACCGCCGGCAGGTACGAAGTCACTCTCGACTACACCTGCAAGGTTCCCGATGCCGGCTCGCTTATCGAACTCAGGTTCAAGGAAGCGAAGCTGACCGGCCGCGTCGAGCCGGGCTGGGATCCTCCGCTGAACACCAACCAGGACACCCTTCCCAGGCCTCACGGCGAAAGCCAGATGAAGGAGTTCCACACCCTGAAGCTGGGTGAAATCACCCTGCCCTCCGGACAGGGCCCGTTGACCCTGCGCGCCCTGGAGATTCCAGGCGCCTCGGTCATGGATGTCCGAAGAGTCACCCTCACCTTGCTGCCCTGATTTAGGTCTACTGGCGCTGATTCCAGTATATCTTCAGGTTCTTGGTGG
>CAZXPU010000086.1:0-10518 GCA_964642905.1 uncultured Prosthecobacter sp. | reverse complement strand
CCGGCAGCAAAGGCTGCCGGGGCCTCGGCACGTCCGGCGGCCACGACATCCACATCACGGTCACCATCCAGGTCGGCACCCATCGCATCCTCACAGGCCATGGTGTTGTCATCCAGCAGATGCTGCTGCCAGCCACCGCCATCCTCCTTGGTGGTGTAAAAAAGCTTCACCCCCACCCGGCTGCCCAGCTTGTGATGAGCCCTCCAGCCGACGACGATCTGCCGGTTGTTCAGTCCCAGAAGGTCATGGCAGGCAACCGCATGCCCGTCGACGAGCGTGTCGTCGAGCACACGACGCTGCCAGAGCCCGTCCTTGGGTCCACCCGCAGGCGGTGTGTAGATCACCACCTGATTGCCATGCATGGGCTCAATCGTCGCCACATAGGGCTGCCCGCCAGCAAACGCCCCCCAGCGCACTTCCCCGGCCCCCTGAAGTCCCGGCTGGTCATGTCTGCTGATCCAGCGTGAACGCCAGCCACTGTCCGAGGGATCCAGCCTCAGGATGCCCTCCTTGCCGCAAAGCAGCAGGGATTCAGCTTCCGTTGGAGAGCCTGCGGGAACGATGTCCAGATTATGCGTCATGTGCATGGCGTCCGTGACCAGGCTGGTGTTCCAGGGCTGGCTGGCATCCTCGGGCTTGTGATAGGCCAGCACCCTCACTCCGGCGCCCTCGCCGTTCTTGTTGCCCCGCCCATGCAGCGGCACCACGACAAGATCATAACGCCCCGCCTGGTTGCGCACCCACTTCATCCGATGCGTCGTGGGTTCATGCGTCAGCTTCACCGGCGTCCAGCGCTGGGTGCGGTCCGCCGGGGGCGTCAGGTAGAAAACCGCCCCGCTTCCCACGGTGTCCCCGGGATTCCACTCCGCCCCAACGGCGATTTCGCACCTGCCGTCCCCGTCAATGTCACGTGCCGCGATGCAGACATGATCCTTCTCCGTCAGCTTCTCGACGATGACATGCTTCTGCCAGGACGGGTTCTGATACCACACAATCGCATCCTTGTCGCACAGCAGGATGTCGTTCCGGGCGTCGCCATCAACGTCCGCAATGGCCAGCCCGTAGCCAATTCCAACGCTGGAATCGATCTCCTGGGCCTTGAAGCCGGGAGTCACGTCAGCGGCTGCGGAGACGGAGGCGAGAAGAAGTGCGAGACAGAATCGTTGCATGGCGGGAAAAAATCCTGGCGGAATTGCCAGCGAAGGCGAGAAAACTTTTCCAACCCGCTTAAAAATTGACTTTGTAATCACAAGACGGGTATTCTTTTCGAGCAAACATCAGGTGAAGGTTTGTCTCATCATGCAGACCTCCCTCCCATTCCATGCCCCCCGATCTCTCACCTAACCAATCACGCTCAAAAAACCTGAGCCGGGCATGCGTGATTTTTTTAACCAGCTTCTCCATGGCCGCTTTCGCCCTTCCGCCAGCGGCCCCCTCGGTCACCCTGGTGGACTTCTCCAAAGCCGGCATCGATTCCGCAGGACAGATCTACGTCGGCAACAGGCAGTCTTATGTGGTGCAATGGCTGGACAATTCGGTCGATGAGGAAGGTTTTGAGATCAAGATGAAGGGGCCGGAGGGGGCAGCCATCACGGCCGCACGCGCCGCCGCCAACAGCACCCAGGCACTGATCACCCCTGTCAGCGCGCTGGAGGCAGGCAAAGCTGTTCAGTTTCAGGTGGTTGCCTGGAAATACAATGGAGCAAGAATTGAAACCAGCACCTCACCCGCCTTTAATTTCACCATTCCGGAAGGAACGGCCTCGGACCTTACCTCCCCGGGATCCCCGGCTGTGAGCAACATCAATGACGGCACCGTCAGGCTGAGCTGGGTGGACCGCAGCAATTCAGAGATGTATCATCAGATTGATTTCCGTGAAGTCAAAAACCCGGCCGTCGAGTTTCAAACCCTGGGTTTCACCAATCTCTCAGGAAAAAACTTCACCACCCAGTCAACCAGCAATTCAGTCAGTCATCAGTTCAGGGCCAGGCTGATCCCGGGAGCCAGCTACGAGTTCCGGGTGCGCGCCACTCGACAGGCAAGCACAGGCACTTCGAACGCTTCGGGCTGGTCCAACATCGTCCCATTGCAGGTTCCCGAACTGGCCGCCCCCACCCAGCTGAGCGCCACCAGCCTGCGCGAAAACGCCCTGCGCCTCAACTGGACCGACAACTCGACCAATGAGACCGGTTATGAAATCCAGAAGCGCGACGCCAATTCATCCGCCCAGGACGACTTCACCGCATTCACAACGGTGGCGGAAGACGCCAGCAGCGCGCAGTTTTTTCTGCCGCAGGGAGCCTCTTATGACTGGCGTGTGGTCGCTGTCTACAGCTACACGCCCTCCGGCAGCAGCACGGCAACCACCCTGCGCAGCGCCCCTTCCAACATTGTCTCCAGCAACGGCTCTTTTGCCGCCCCCACGCAACTGACGGCCAGCACCTCAGGCATGGCGCGCGCGGCCGACCTGGCCTGGAAGGACAACACCACCACCGAAGTCGGGTTCAATGTCTACACACGCCCCCAGGGAACCGAGGACTGGTTTTTCGCAAGGGCGGTCAGGGAGAACGTCACCAGGGTGAGCGTCAACTCTCGTCAGGATGGTGAGGATGCCGACGGAAAACCCGTCTTTGTCTCCCTCGAAACCGGCACGGTCCATGAATTTGTGGTCAGGGCCGTGGGCAGCAGTGAAACGACATTTTCCGCCGACAGCAACACCGCCACCGCGTCGGTGATTGATGGATTCACCAGCCGGAACCATCACCCCGGCCAGGTGGGAGTGTCCTTCTCCTATCAGGCAGCGACTTCAAACTCCGCCAACCGCACCAGTTGGAACATCAGTGGCATGCCCGCCGGCCTGGCCTTCGATCAGGGCACAGGCATCCTTAAAGGCACCCCGACCAGCCATGGCGTCTTCCAATGCACGATGACCGCCAGCTTTGTCGACGCCCCGACCGCCTCCGCCCCGCTCACGCTGAGAATTCTGAAAAACGCAACGTCCCCGGCCGTGGTGCCCGGCAGGCTTCCCAACCTCATCCTGGGGATCACCTCAAAGCTTCGCATCCCCCTTTCAGACAAGTTTGCGGACGCTGATGCCGAGTCCGGCGTCCGGCTGGAAACCACCAAGGGCAACATCGACATCCAGCTCTTTCCCAGCCTCGCCCCCAACGCCGTGGCCAACTTCCTGTCCTACGTCGAGTCCGGCGATTACAACAACGTCGTCTTTCACCGCCTTGCCAGCGGCTTCGTTCTTCAGGGAGGCAGCATGAAGGCGCAGGCGATGCCACGCTCCTTCTCAGGCGTAGCCCAGCGCCCCTCCCCCGTTAACGAGCCCGGCATCAGCAACGTGCGCGGCACCGTGGCAGCCGCCAAGCTCGGTGCTCGGACCTCCTTTGCCGCCCTTCCCTCCGGCACGGTCGCCAGGGACGAACTGTTCGGTTATGTCGGCAACCCAGACAGCGCGACCACGGACTTTTTCTTCAACCTCAGCAATAACGCGGAAAACCTGGACAATCAAAACGGCGGGTTCACCGCCTTTGGACGCCTGAGCAACGCCGCCATGAGCGTGGTGGACTCCATCGCCGCACTGCCTGCAGGGAGCTATCTAAACACCAACGGTGAGACGTCCTACTTTCCCAGCCTCGACAAACGTGTCGTTGTCGACGGCTCCCTGACGCCCCTTTCCGGCATCCCCATGAACGCGACCACCGCACCCGCCGACATGGACATCAACAAGACGATCCAGATCAAGAAGGCCTACCTGGTGCCTTCCATCCGCTACCTGGTGAACTCCAATCCCTCCGGTATCGTTCGCGCTGAAATCGACGGCAATGACCTCGTCCTCACCGGACTGATCCGCGGCCTGACCTCGGTGACCGTCAGCGCCGTCGATCTCGACAACCGCTCCTCCAGCCAGAGCTTCAACGTGGAGACGCGCAACGGCTACGCGCCGGCCGCCATCACCAAGCATCCTGTTTCAACCGCCGTGCTCCAGGGAACCAAAGCCACGTTCACCGTCACCGCGACAGGGGCCGAGCTACAGTATCAGTGGCGCAGAAACGGACAGAATGTGGGAACCAACAGCAAAAGCCTGGTGATTGAAAGCGTCCAGCCGGGAGACGTTGGCAGCTACGACGTCGTGGTCAGCAACGGCAGCGCCACGAGGATCAGCGCCCCCGCCCGGCTCGACATGCGAGCCCTCCCCACCGTCGGCGCCCTGGAAGCCTTCAAGATCGTTGAAGCCGGCGGCCCGCTCACCCTCCAGCTTAATGAGGTCGCCGGGGCTCCCGCACCATCAATCCAATGGAAGAAAAACAACGCCGCCGTCGCGGGACAAACCACCTCCAGGTTGAACATCAAGGCCGCCAAGCTTGCAGATGCCGGCGTTTACACGGCCACGGCGTCCAACAGCGTGGGCAAGTCCGCCCCCAGCAATGAATCCAGGGTCTTTGTCGTGGACAAGTCCGCCAGAACCGTGGCCCAGAAGCAGGGCTTGGTGGCGGTGCTGAAAGCGGAGGCCGCCGGCCCTGACATCCAGTATCATTGGCGCAAGGGCGGGGTCAACATCCTCACCAACAGGGAGCGGTTTTCCGGAGTTCAGACGCCGACCCTGAGCATCAGCGGCTGCACGGCCGAGGACATCGACCAGTACGACTGCGTCATCACCCTGCCTGACGGGCTTGGCACCATGACCACAGGCGTCACCAGCCTGCTCTGCGTCACCCTTCCGGTGCTTCCGGCTCTGACGGGGCTCAAAGCCCCCCCGCCGGCCTTCATCGGAGTCGACTACCGATGGACGCTTCCTTATTCCACCTTCGACATCCACACCCCCACGCGCTTTGGCCTGACCGGCCTGCCGCCCGGCATGAAGTTCGACACACGCACCGGCATCATCAGCGGACGTGCCACGAAGGCCGGAACCTACAAGCTTTCCGCCACGGCCACCAACATCGCAGGCACAAGCACCCCCGCGGCCCAGGGAGACTTGGTGGTGACGGCCCTGCCGCCTGCCAGCACCGGAATCTTTGCAGGCACCGTCGGTGCGTCAGATGCCTTGAATACTGGCAAGGGAGGGCGGTTCGATGTCGTCATCACCGAAACCGGCACCTACACGGCCAAGATGACGCTGGGAACCGAGCTTCTCAATGCCGCAGGTTCGCTGGGCATTGACCTCAGCCTGTCAAACCCCTCCAGCTTCAGCTACCAAGGCCTGGTCAAGTTCACCCGCAAGAACAAGCCCACGCTCACGCTCAGCTTCGAAACCGACTCCACCTACGGCTACATCTCCGGACTCCTGAGCGATGGCACCAACTCCGTCGGCATCAGCGGTTTTCGTCTGCCCTGGCATGAAACCTGGAATCCCTGCCCCTATGGATCGACCCCGACCCAGATCATCTACAACATGGCGCTCGACCTTTCCTCCGAGGATGACATTGGCGACACCGGCGTGCCTCAGGGCAGCGGCTATCTTTCCATGAAGGTCAACAGCAAGGGCCTTGGCACCCTCTCAGGCAAGTTGGCGGACGGAACCAGCATCACCTCCAGCTCCCTGCTCGGCCCCGGTGGGGAAGCCCTGCTGTTTGCGATGCTTTACAAGAACACAGGCTCCATCATGGCCCGGCTTGACATAGGCGACAATCTCCTGACCAGCAGTGAGGGAGCCAAGCTGAGGGTGAGTGGCCAGGCGCGGTGGAACAAGTCTGTCCAGCCAGGCTCCGAGCGTAACTACCAGGGCGGCTTCCCCGAGGTTTTCCTCAACATCCTCGGCACCATTTATGTGCGTCCGTCAACGGGCAAAATCGTCATGAGTCTCCCCAACACCGCATCGAATGCCGAGGTTAAATTTGCCCAGGGAGGCATCGGCTCCGTCTCGCGTGTTCCCAACCGCACCGTGAGCATCAACACAGCCCAGAGCGTCAGTTATCCGACGTCCTCTGACGCCAAAACCTCCCTGGCCATCAATGCCGCCACGGGAGCCTTCAGCGGCAGGTTTGAACTCAAGGACGGGATCAATGATGAGATCCGCAGCGTCGCCTACCAGGGAATCATCATCCCCACCATTCCCGCCACCCCTGAGATCAAGAACAGCAGCGGCACGGTGCTTGCCAGTGAAATCCCCGGCTCGACCGGACGCGGCGCAGGTTACTTCCTGCTTCCCGAGCTTAAGACAAGCCTGACGCCCCAGAAGATTCATTCAGGCATCGCCCTCCTCCGGGGCATTCCCATCAGCATCACAACCCAGCCGGTTTCCAAGACAGTCAATCCCGGAACCCCTGTCTCGTTCACGGTGGCCGTCGCTGTCTCCAGCCAGGGTGTCGTCACCTATCAGTGGCGCAAGAATGGAACCTCCATCGTCGATGCGACATCGGCCACTCTCTATCTGAGCAGTGTCTCCAAGGCTGTTGACGAAGGCACTTACGACTGTGTCGTCACCAACGGCTCCAGCATCGTCACCTCATCGACGGCAACCCTGAGCATCAATGCGCCGGTCACCACGGTCACAGCCACCCGTTCCCCCGCAGGAACCACCCTCTCCACCGGCACCAAGGTCACCTTCACCGCCACGGCAAACGGCACCTCGCCCCAGTATCAATGGAAGCTCAACGGCAGCCCGATCACCGGCGCCACCGCATCGACCTACGTCATCGATTCGCTCACCGTCGATCACGCCGGCTCCTACACCGTCGCCGTGACCAATGTGGTGACCTCCACCGAGGTCGTCTCAACAGCCGTTCCCCTCGCCGTCGCCCAGCCGGTCACCATCACCTCCATGAGCCGCACGCCCTCGGAGACGGATGTGGCTCCAGGGGTGCCGGTCACCTTCTCCGTCACGATCACGGGTTCATCCCAGGATCTGGCCTACCAATGGCGCAAGGGCACCATCGCCATTCCTGGCGCCACGGGACCGACTTACACGATTGACGCCGCGGACACCTCGCACGTCGGAGGTTACGACGTGGTCGTCAAAAACATCGTCACCACCGGAGGCGTGCTGAGCAACACCGTCTTCCTGGGGGTGCAGGCACCGGTGACAACCGTGACTCTCAGCCGCTCACCGACTGCCGCCGCAGTGGCCACGGGAACCAAGGTCACCTTCACAGCGGTCTCCGACGGCAGTTCTCCGGTCTATGCGTGGAAACGGGATGGGGAAATCATCGACGGAGCGTCTTCAAGCACCTTGGTGCTCAACTCATCTGCCGAGGCGGACAGCGGCACCTACACGGTCACCGTCACCAACAGCCTCACCCCTTCCGGCGTGACCTCCTCCGGCGTCGCCCTCATCGTGGCCGCTCCCGTGAACATCACCAGCGTGAGCCGCACCCCGGAGAACGCCTCCCTGCCCGCAGGAAGCCAGGTCACTTTCTCTGTCTTTGTCACAGGCTCCACACAGAACCTCACCTATCAGTGGCGCAAGGACGGCTCACCCATTCCCGACGGCACCGGCCCAAGCCTTGTGATCTCCTCGGCAGACGAGGAGGATGAAGGAAGCTATGATGTCGTCGTCAAAAACATTGTCTCCACCAGCGGCGTCACCAGTTCCGCCCTGCCGCTTGTGATTGATTGACAAACCCGGCCCAAACCCCCTTTCATAACGTTGATCCCGTGAACCTTGCATGCCTTCGCCAGGCCTGTCCTCCATCCACTTTTCCATCCGTCCCTGACATGAAGACTCCAACCAGGGCGTCCGGCCCGGCTCCTTGCCTGCTGCTCCTTCTCATCGGCCTGATTTGTTTCATGACGGGAGAAGCCCTTGCCGTGCCGCCTGCGGCCCCCTCTGACGGACATGTGGAATTCACCCGTTATGGCTTCCCCTACAACAACACGAGCAATTCCCCCAGCAGCGCCTGGTATTCCTGGAATGTGACCTGGAAGGACAATGCCATTGATGAAGACGGCTATCAGGTCTTCGTCCGCTTTGGAACCAACGGCCCCTTTTATCCAGTCAGCCAGCAGGCGCCCAACTCCACCACGATCAGAGTGTCCACAGGCATCCCAGGCACGGGAGCCGGCACCCCGGTTCAGTTCCAGATTGTCCCCTGGAAGTTCAACGGCTCCGGCACGGAGGCCAACCCCTACGTCATCACCT
The DNA here is from genome assembly GCA_964642905.1 of uncultured Prosthecobacter sp. Taxonomy (GTDB): domain Bacteria; phylum Verrucomicrobiota; class Verrucomicrobiia; order Verrucomicrobiales; family Verrucomicrobiaceae; genus Prosthecobacter. Next base: position 2,432 of record CAZXPU010000086.1, on the reverse strand, counting down.
CGTCCATCCCCCCTTCCGACGGCAAGTCGGCTCTGGCTCCGCCGGACGGCCTGACCGCCACCAGCCTGGATCTCGACTCTTCGACACCAGGTGTTCAGGCTGACGATGGTCAGGTGGTCCTCACCTGGAACGACAAGTCCTCCCAGGAGCTGCATTACGCCCTTGAGATGCGCGAGTTCACCGGCACAGACGGAGCCTGGACTTTCATTGGCGTTGTTCCGTTCAACACCACGACCACCACGCTTTCCAATCGCACCGTCCTGGCAAGCTCCACCTCCACCCAGATCAACAGGCTGCAGCTCATTCCAGGCAAAACTTATGAGTTCAAGGTCAGGACCGGACGAGGATATCTTGCCGGTGTGCCGAATTTCAGCGAAGGCGCCAACACCAGCAACCCCGCCCAGACCAGCACACCTCACTTCACCGTTCCCGCCCTGCGGGCACCCAGCGACCTGTCCGCAGCCGCCAATGGCGAATCCTTGATCACTCTCTCCTGGAAGGACAACTCCAGCAACGAAACCGGCTACGAGGTGCAGTATCGCACCTTGGGGGACACCGCTCCCCCCTGGGAAACACTCGGCACCCTGGGTGAAAATGTCTCCAGCGTGAACGTCCCTGTGCCCCAGAAGGCCACGGCCGAGTTCCAGGTCAGGGCGGTCTACAGTTATCGCCCGACCGGAGCGAGCTCAAACACCGTCCTTTATTCCGCCTTCTCTCCCATCGTAACCTCCGGTGCCGCAGATTTCCAACCCCCGACCAACCTGACAGCAACGACTTCCGGAAAGGCGCACACCATCGATCTCACCTGGACCGACAAGTCCACGACCGAACAGGGCTTCAACATCTACTGCCGCCCCGCAGGAACCACCGGCACATTCAATTTCTGCCGCGCCTTGCCTGCCAACCTCACCAAGGTCAGCGTTGATTCCTACACCACCGGCAACCCCCTGACGGCCAACCCGCCGACGGTGGATGATCCTGGCGGCACGCTCACCTTCACCCCATTGACGGTGGGAAACGCCTATGAGTTTGTAGTCCGGGCCGTCGGTTCCAACGAGTCCTCCGTTTTTTCACTCGACAGCAACAACGCCGTGGCAACGGCGCGCGATGGCTTCACGAGCCGCCTCTACCAGCCCATCACGAAGGGCGTGGCATTCACCCACACCGTCACCTTGTCCAATCAGGCCGGCGTCAGCACATTCACGGCGACAGGGCTCCCGCCTGGCCTGTCCTTCAATTCCGGCAACGGACAGATCACCGGCACTCCCACGGAAACCGGATATTTCCCCGTCACCCTGAGAGCCACCTACAACGCCGGCCACACGGCGGAAGTGACCCTGATGCTGCGTGTCCTTCCCTCCCTCGGCGGTCCTGTCATGGCTGAAAATGCCGAGATTGGAGACCGCACCGTGGGACTGAACGATGCCATGCTCATCCCGCTCAACGGACGTTTCACAGACGCCGACACTGAATTTGCCGTCAAGATCGACACGACCAAGGGGGCCATTGACCTCGGTCTCTATTACACCCTTGCACCGGAAACCGTCACCAACTTCGCCAATTACGTGCTGAACGGTGACTACACCAACATGGTCTTCCACAGGCTGGTGCCCGGTTTTGTTCTCCAGGGCGGCTTCCTCAAGGCGGTGGCCGCACCGCGCAGCTTCAGCCGTGTCACGGCAAGGCCCTCTCCCGTCAATGAACCCGGCATCAGCAACCTTCGCGGCACGGTCTCGGCCGCCAAGCTGGGAGCGAGGGATTCCATCGCCTACCGGGCCGCGACCTCCTCCACCAACGAGAGGGACGACACCTACGGCTACCTGGGCAACCCCGACAGCGCGAGCATCGACTTCTTCTTCAATCTCGCCAACAACAGCACCAACTTGGACAACCAGAACGGCGGCTTCACCACCTTCGCCAGGGTGGCAACCCCCGGCCTGTCCGTGATGGACGCCATTGCCGCGCTGCCAAGGGGCTCCTACCTCAACAACAACTCCGGCAGCACCTACAACCCTGATCTCGACAAGCGCATCCTCATCGACGGCAGCCTGACCGCCTTCTCCGGCATCCCCATCGACGCATCCACGGCGCCCGCGGACATGGACATCACCAAGACCGTCAGGGTCAACAGCATCAGCTTCATCAATCAGGTCACCTACACGGTGGACAGCCAGGCGCTGGACATCGCCACGGTGGCCGTCGAGAACGGCAACCAGCTCCGTGTGACCGGACTGAAAGCCGGAACGCGCCCCGTGATCCTCACCGCGAGGGACATCGACGGCAACACGGCGACCATGAACTTCAGCATCAACGTTCAGCCGGGCTACAAACGCCCCGTCATCACCAAGCAGCCCGTCGCCGTGGTGGCCAAGGCCGGCACCCTGGTCTCCTTCAGCGTCAAGGCCACGGGCACCAGCCTGGTCTACCGCTGG
>CAZXPU010000085.1:0-25798 GCA_964642905.1 uncultured Prosthecobacter sp. | reverse complement strand
TCATCGGGGAAAACTTTTTTGGCGTTCCCACCAGCGCAGCCAGGGCCGGCAGAGCCTCTGGAATGCCGGTGTCATCATGAATGGCACGGGCGGCCTCATCAACGATCGCCGGATCGACGTCTTCAAGCGCCCTGCTGAGGAGCGATGAATGCTGACGGGCCAGGGCCAGCGTGGCACAGAGACGGATGTTCCTGTCGGGGTCGCCCAGACGGGCGGCAAGCGCCTCGGCATCGAGCACTCCGGAAAGGCCGGTGACCGCGGCATGGCGCAGCCAGGCGTCGCCGGCATCCCTGGCGGCCAAGGTCCACAGGGCCGCCTGCGCGCCAGCGAACCCGAGCTTGCCGACGGCGATGGCGGCATGGAAGCGCACCCGCAGGTTCGCAGACGCCACCCAGCCTGCAACGGCCCTGCGACCAGCGTCCCCGGCCGATGCTGGGGCGTCGCCAAGAATTTTGGCCAACTGGGCCTGCAACTCCGTGTCAGGCGTGGCGAGCACGGGCTGGAGCGGCTCCACCCCGGTTGCGCCCCGGCGCAGGCCGATGCCGAACCCCCAGGCGGCGTGAACCCGGGCAAGCAGCGGAGCCTTGTCGTCCGAAAGCACGGCGATGAAGTCTTGCCAGGCTTTTTGTTGGGCAAGCGCGAGCTGGGCGGCGACGCGCACACGCTGGTCGGCGTGGCCGAGCAGGGACTTCAGCTCATCGACGCCCCTTTGCCGGAAGCCGGCGACGAGCAGCTTTTGCGTTTCAGCGCGCGCGGGATTGGCCTTCTCCTCGTCCACACGCCAGATGGCGCCCTTTTCATCCAGAGGATAGCCGCCCACCCAGTCGGCCATGTAAAGCGCACCATCCGGGCCGAAGCTGAGACCGATGCCCATGATGCCGGCGTTGATGAGCCGAGCGCGGCTCATTTCAAAGGCGGCGCCCTTCGGGCTGAGGGTGAAGGCCTCCATCTTGCCGGAGGGAAACTGGTCGAGGATGAAGTGTCCGTGCAGACGCGGGCCGAGCGCGGTGCCGGGTTCATGCACGAAGCCGGCGGGGCCGTTCGAGTAATTGGCCAGCGGCGGCGTGATGAAAAGCGGGATGCTGGAAAGCACGCCTTCAGCCAGCGGCTTGCCGGTGCCCGAGGCCGGGGGAGCCTGCCAGATGGCTTCACGGATCCAGCGGCTTTCGGTCTTCATGTATTGATGTGCGCAGCGCCAGCCGGAGTCGCTCTGCTCGGTGATGTAGACGAAGCGCTCCTTCTCCCCGGGAAGGTCGGCGTCGTTGTCGACGCCGAACATGTTGCCGAAGTCATCGAAGGCGATCTCCTGGACGTTGCGCAGGCCGTGGGCGAAGACCTCGAACCCGCTGCCGTCGGGCTCGACGCGCATCACCGCGCCTTCATGGGGATAAAGCCAGCGCCGGCCCTCCTTGCTGGTGGCGTTGACGCCCTTGTCACCGATGCTCCAGTAGATGCGGCCGTCGGGGCCCAGGCGCGGGCCGTGCATGTCATGCCCCGCATAGGCAATGTGCATGCCGAAGCCGTGCGCCACCACCTCGCGCACATCCGCCACGCCGTCGTCGTCCGTGTCCTTCAGGCGCCAGAGATCCGGCGCGATGGTGCAGTAAACCCAGCCGTCATGATAAAGGACGCCCGCCGCGATGCCGGTGACCTCCGTGTTGAAGCCCTCCGCAAACACCGTCATCTTGTCCGCCGTGCCATCACCGTCCGTGTCGCGCAGCTGGTAGATGCGCTCGCTGTGCACCGTGAGGTCCTTCCAGTCGATCGAGCCGTCCTTGTTGTGATCCTTCAGCCCGCCGCGCGGCTGCCGCAGCTTGCCAGGCGCGAGCTCGCGTTTCAGAAACTCGCGCTTCTCCTCGACGCTGCCAAGACCCACGTCATCGGGGATCCACATCGGATGCTCACGGATGTCGAGGTCCGCCGCCTTCCGGCGCGTGGTGGCGGCAACATAGACACGGCCCTTTTCATCCACCGTGCAGGCCACCGGATCCGGCACGTTCAGTCCGCCGGACCAGCGGTGCAGCGTGACTTCGGCGGCCTGGGCCGCGTGGGTGGCGAACAGAAGGGCGGAAAGGATCGTGCGCATGGGGGGGATGCATGATGGCCCGGCCGGCCGCGATTTCCACCCGGAGATGCGGGGGTCGGCAAAGCCGGAAGAAGAGCCGCGCCTCAACGGCGTTTAGTGAATCCATGCGACTGCTCCCCGCCCTGCTTCTTCTCCTCTGCCTGCCAATCACCGCGGCGACGCCTAACATCGTTTTCATCCTCGCCGACGATTTTGGTTATGGCGACCTGGGCTGCATGGGCTGCCCTGACATCGCCACGCCGAACATCGACCGCCTGGCTGCGGAAGGCGTGAAGTTCACGGACTTTTATGCGAACGCCCCCGTCTGCACGCCGACGAGGACGGGCTTCATGACGGGGCGCTGGCAGCAGCGCTGCGGGCTTGAATTCGCCTTCGGCTACCAGGTGGAGCAGTTACGCCGGGTGAACGGTGAATGGGTGCCGGAGAAGGACATCCACGGCCTGGGCCTGCCGCTGAACGAGGTGACGCTGGCGCAGAAGCTCAAGGCCGCCGGTTATGCCACGGGCGTGTTTGGCAAATGGCACCTGGGCTTCAAGGACGAGTACAATCCCGTGAAGCGCGGGTTTGACGAGTTCTTCGGCGAGCTGCTCGGCCACTGCGACTACTACGGGCACGCCTATTATGACGGCACCTACGCGATGCGCGCGGGCCTGGAGCCGGTGAAGCGCGAGGGTTACTTCACCGACCTGGTGAACGACCGGGCCGTGAAGTTCATCGGCGACCACAAGGACCGGCCATTCTTCCTGTATGTCCCGCATCTCGCCGTGCACGCCCCCTTCCAGGCGCCGGATGCTCCTGACACCGCAAGGGTCACGAAGGAGACGATGCATCACGGCAGCCGAGCGATCTACAAGGCCATGGTCGAGCGGATCGACCAGGGCGTGGGGCGGATCCTCGCCGAACTGGAAAGGCACGGGCTGACGAAAAACACCCTGGTCGTCTTCTCAAGCGACAACGGTGGCGAGCGCTACAGCCGCAACCTGCCCCTGTTTCATCACAAGGCGACCGTCTGGGAGGGTGGCATCCGGGTGCCCTGCCTGATGCGCTGGCCCGACAGGCTGCCCGCCGGCAAGGTCACCCCGCAGATGGCCATCACCATGGACCTGCACGCCACCTTTGCCGCCGTGGCCGGTGCGGCAACCCCGGCGCACAAGCCTCTGGACGGCATCGACCTGATGCCTCTGCTGACCGGTGAGGCCCCGCCTGTCGAACGCACCTTTTACTGGCGGATCGACCGCTCCAATCGCAAGCAGAAGGCCGTCCGCCACGGCCGCTGGAAATACATCAACGACGGCAACACCATGGACCTGCTCTTTGACCTGGAGAAGGACATCGGAGAACGCGTCAACGTGGGCCATGAACAGCCCGGCGTGCTCGACGACCTGAAGAGACGCCTGAAGGACTGGGAGGCGGAGATGGACGCCTCCGACCGTGAAATCTGGGTCCGTTAGGCCTGCCGACGGCCTGAGGTCAGCCGGATGATCACGGCCGCCGCCGAAGCGCCAGCCAGATTGGCCACCAGATCCCAGCCGGTGTTTTCATAGCCGCCGACGTTGGTGTTGGGGATGGTGAGCACCGCGATGAACTCCACCACCTCGTTCAAGGCGCCGAACCCGACGCCTGCGGCGGCGCAGAGGATGAGCATGCCAGACGTCGGACGGACCTCGATCGCGAAGCCCTTGAGCAGGGCGGCACGCAGGCTGTGCCAGCAGAGCCAGGTCGTGACGCCGAAGCCATAGGCATGCACCACCTGGTCATATTTCAACTTCTGCGGAATCAGCCACCCGCTGTAGAGCACGGCGTGGTCGCCGTTGTAGGGCCAGCCTTGCGGCAGGGGCACCAGCCCCCCGGCCATGTGGGCGAGCCCCCAGACGGAAAGGCACCAGAGCAGTCCGCCCGAAAGGCCGACCCGCAGGTGCACCAGACTCATCACCGCGATCAGCACCAGCATGATGACGATGTAAAAGATGAACTCGGAGTTGCCCTGGACCAGCGCTCCCAGAACAGCGGCGAGCATGTAGGCGGAGGTGAACAGGGTCACCGGCAGCAGCCTGGGCGGGGTCGGGCGGGCGTTCATGGCGTCATGATCCTTCATGCGGCTGCCTCGGGCCATAAAAAAAGCACCCGGCGCTCGGCCGGGTGCTCGTGAATCCACATCAGCGGGGAGATCAGGCGAAGATGTCGGTGACCGGCACGCCCTTGTCGCCCACGGTGAAGGGGCGGTTGGACGGGGACATGACGACTTCGTCCACGGGAAGGCCCATGGCATGACCGACGGTGGCCATGAAGTCCTGCGGGCTGCACTGCTTGTCGGCAGGGCGGCGGCCCTCCTTGTCCGTGGAGCCGTAGGCATAACCACCTTTGACGCCGGCACCGGCGAACACGGTGGAGTAGGCCAGCGGGTAGTGGTCGCGACCGTCGTTCTCGTTGATGTCAGGCGTGCGGCCGAACTCGGAGCCGAGGACGATGAGGGTGGAGTCCAGGAGGCCCTTGGCTTCCAGGTCCTGGATGAGGGCGGCGAAGCCGGTGTCCAGGGTGTTCCCGTTGTTGGTCATCGCGTTGTCGATGGTGTTGTGCATGTCCCAGCCACCCATCTGGACTTCCACGAAGCGCACGCCGTTTTCCACCAGGCGGCGGGCGAGGAGGCAGCCCTGGCCGAAGTTGTTGCGGCCGTATTTCTCACGGGTGTCGGTGGACTCCTGGGAGAGGTCGAAGGCCTTGAGGTCCTCGCTCTTCATGAGCTTCAGGGTTTCATCATAGAACTCGGTGTAGGCCTTGACGTCCTCCGTCTGGAACTTTTTCCGGAAGGAGCTGTCGAACTCGTTCATGAGGGAGACGCGCTTGTTGAACTGCACGTCGCTGGCCGTCGGGTTGATGTTCTGCAGGCCGCTCTCCGGGTTGGAGATCGGAATGGGGGACATGGCGGGCGGGAAGAAGCCGGAGCCCGGGTAGGAGCTGCCGCTGTTCACGATGACGCTGTCCGGCAGGGTCTTGTCCTTGATGCGGCCCAGGAAATGGGTCGCCCAGACGCCCATGACGGGGTGGACGATGGTTCCGCGGGGCTCGTAGCCGGTCTTCATGATGTAGGTGCCGGACTCATGCACGCCCGTCTTGGAGGACATGGAGCGGATGATGGCGAGCTTGTCGGAGACTTCAGCCAGCTTGGGCAGGTAGCCGCCCAGGTACTGGATGCTGTCGCCCTTGGCCTTGACCGGGTCATTGAAGCCCTTGGTGGCTCCGGTCTTCGGGTCAAAGGTGTCGATGTGGGTCATGCCGCCGCCCATCCAGAGATAGATGACGCGCTTGGCCTTGCCGAAGCCGGGGGTGCCGGGGCCGGAGTTGGAGGCGCCTTCGGCGGCGGCCATCTTGGCGCCAAGGCCGGAGAGGACGCTGACGCCGAGGGTGGTCCGGGCCGTGTTGAGCATGAACTCACGGCGGTTGTAGTCGTTCAGGCGAAGAAGTTCGGATTTCATGGGAGAATAAGTTTTGTAGTTACGGTTCGGTCGGTTTGTTGATCACTGGATGAACATGAACTCACGGGTGTTGATGAGGGCCCAGATCATGTTGGCATAGCCGTCCTCACCCTGGGCGAGGACGCGCTTGGCGATGTCCTTCTCATTCATCGTGGGCCGGCGGCTCATGATGGAAAGGAACATGGTCTCAACCTTCTCAGAGGGGTCACGAACCTTTTCCATGGTGCGGAAGACCAGGGAGTCGGGGCTGGTGAGCATCTTCTGGGCCTTGCCGTTCATCATCATGAGCACCTGGGGAACGTTGCCGATCTTGGTGCTGCCGTCGATGAGGTTGCGGGGGCTCTGGCCGAAGTCGGTCAGGAAGTGGCCGCCAGGAGCAGGCTGGGGAAGTTCGGCGGAACGCAGAAGGCGCATGCCTTCGTAGGTCAGGAACTTGCCGGGGCCGTCGCTGGGGGCGCTGGCGGCGGCCTTGGAGCCGCCCTTCTTGGAGTCACCGTCCATCATCATGTCGCCGCCGGCCATGTCGAGATTGCCGCCCATCAGCTCGTTTTCCTTCTGCTGAATCTTGCGGTAGGCGTCATACTTGATGAGCACGGTCTTGGCGTCCACGGTGTCGAGGTTCAGGTCGATGGACTTCGCATACAGGTCCTGCAGCGGAGCCTTGAACTGGTCGGGCTGGCCGAGCACGAGGGTCATGTAGCTGTCCCAGGCCTGTTCGGCGCTCATGCGGCGCAGCATGGGGCCCTGGAAGTAGTACTTCTCACCCATCGCGATGTTCTCGGTGGTGGCCTCCGACTGGTAGGCGCGGGTGTTGTAGACGATGCGCATGAACTGCTTGAGGTCGAACTTCACACGGACCATCTCGCTGGCGAGATGCTTGAGCAGCTCCGGATTCGAGGCATCCTCATCGGGGTTGTCGAGGTTGGTGACCGGGTCGACGACGCCGACGCCGAAGGCGCGCTTCCAAAGGCGGTTGGCGATGGCCATCGCAAAACGCGGGTTCTGCGGATGCGTCATCCAGCTGGCGAAGGACTCACGCAGCTTTTCCTCGTTCTTCTTGCTCTGCTTGTAGGCAGGGTTGTTTTTGTCGGAGGCGGACCAGGTCACGAACTTGGGCTCGACAGCATCACCTGGCTTGCCGTCCTTGTACTTGTAGTCATGGGGCAGCTTCAGGGTGTTCATCGGGCGGTCCTTGATGGCGCTGCGGTTCGCGCCGATGTAGTTCTGGAGCCCGTTGCGGAGGCGGCGGATGTCCAGCGAGGCGTTGGAGGCGATCATCTTCTCGATTTCGTCCATCAGCACCTTGCCGCGGTCGCCGTTGGCGAAATCCTGGCCGCCGAGGCGGGTGGTGGTGGCGCCGAAGAAGGCGGCCATTTCGTAGAACTGCTTCTGGGTCCAGTCGGCGAACGGATGGTCATGGCACTGGGCGCAGGCGACGTCGGTGCCCATGAAGACGGTCAGGGTGTTGGCCAGGTTGTCCAACGGCATGCCGGCGTCACGGAGGAGGTAGCCAGCGGCGCCGTTGTAGCTGCCGTCGGGCTTCTTGTCCCACATCTTGCCGGTGGCGGTCATCATTTCATAGACCATTTCGTTCCAGGGGCGGTTCTTGGCGACCTGCTCCTTGATCCAGCCGATGTAGGGGGTGCCGCGCACGTTGTCCTGCTCGAAGTTGTCCTTCACGCGGAGCATTTCGGACAGGTAGTTGAACAGGTGGGTCTTGTAGCCGTCGGAGTCCAGGAGCTGGTCAATCAGCCTGGAACGCTTTTCCGCACCGCTTGTCTTTTGGAAGGCCACGACCTCGTCGTGATTCGGAATGCGGCCGGCGATGTCAAGGTAGACGCGGCGGACGAACTGTTCGTCAGAAAGCGCCGGATTGAAGCTCTTGATCGGCGGAAGGTTCTTCTTCGCACGGTCAGGATTGGCACGGATGAGGCCGTTGGCCACCAGCTGGTCCACCTTGGCGGCGGCCTGGGCGACGGTGGCGTTGGCCAGGAAGGTCGGCTGCTCCACCTTGAGGGTCTTCGCGAAGGCCTGGTCCTCAGCCGACAGAACGGCCAGGGGGAAGCTGTGCTGGACGCCCTCGGCCGTCTTCAGAATGATGTTTTCGCCTTCCAGGCGGACAAACGAGGCGTTGACCTGACGCCCTTGGGCGTTGGTCCAGATGCGCATGTCTTCCGCCTGGGCGGTCATGCACAGGCCGGCGGCAAAAATGCCTGCAAGCAATGTGGTTTTGGTTTTCATGGGATGATGTGGGAGGATGAAAAGGGTGTCTCCAGCTGGCAGAACGGGCCAAGATGGAGGCCATTAGAGGGAAAACGAGGTTTTTTTGAACCTTCGCGCCACCCCCGTCCCCCTGAGGCCTGAAACTGTTTTGAAGCTTGCGCCACCCTCCACCTGTGTCAAAGGGCCGCCATGACCGCCCCGATCCTCGCCGCCTGGCGCTTTGTCCGGCAGAACGACCTGCCAACTCTCTGGCGCGTTCTGCTGAGCCGGGACGCTCACCCGGCGCTGCAGTTTTTGAAATACGGCCTCTGCGGCGTCGCGGCCGCCGTGGCTCACAATGGCGTCATGGTCCTGCTTTCGCTCACCCTTTTCCCGGCGGCCAAAGGGGCGCTGGTGGACGGCCAGGCCATCTCCGAGGCCGTCCGCAGCCATCATCTGGTTCTCAACAACGCCCTGGCCTGGCCCTTCGGCACCGCCGTGGCCTACTGGCTGAACATTTTGTTCGTCTTCACCCCCGGGCGCCACGGCAGGGTGCTTGAACTCCTCCTGTTTGCGGGCATCAGCGCCCTCAGCTTCTTTCCGGGCGCCCTGGTGGTGCGCTGGATGGCCGAGGACCTGCACCTGCCCTCCACCGTGGCCCAGCTCGGTTTTGTCTTCACCTCGGTCGCAGTCAACTTCATCAGTCGCAAGTTCTTGATCTTCAAGTCCTGACGACACCAATAGCACCCCTTCCCCCATGCCACTCTTTGCCTCCGAGGCCGAACGCCTCGCCGAATTTCCCGTCGCCCGCGACAGCATCTTCCTGGCCCACGCCGGCGTCACCATCCTGCCGGCCCGGGTGGCCAGGACCATGCAGGACTATCTCACCGAGGCCTGCAACCGCATGCAGGAATTCCCCGAGGCCTGGAAGGCCACCCATGAAACCCGCGCCATCGCGGCGGAAATGATCGGCGCCAAGGCCTCGGAAATCTCCCTGCTCGGCCCCACCTCCCTGGGCCTCAGCCTGGTCGCCAACGGCCTCCCCTGGCAGCCGGGTGACGAGGTCGTCTGCTACCAGGACGACTACCCGGCCAACGTCTATCCCTGGACCGATCTCGCCCGGCTTGGCGTGGTTGTCCGCCTGCTGAAGCCCGAAACGCCCGGCGCCATCACCCCGGAGCTGGTTGAGGCCGCCCTCAGCCCCAGAACCCGGCTGGTCGCGCTCGCCTCCTGCCACTTCCTCGCCGGTTACCGGATCCTGATCGATGACATCGGCCGCATGCTGCGTTCACGTGGCGTCCTCTTCTGCCTGGATGCCATCCAGACCCTGGGCGCTTTCGAGACCCGGGTGGACCATGTCGACTTCCTCAGCGCCGACTCGCACAAGTGGATGCTCGGCCCCATGGCGGCGGGCATCGTTTATGTGCGGGAGGAGGTTCAGGAACAGCTCCGCCCCACCCTGCTTGGCTCCTGGAACGTACGCAGCCCGAACTTCATCGCCCAGCCCGACATCGTCTTCGAGCGCGGAGGCCGCCGCTATGAACCCGGCGTGCTGAACGTCGCCGGCATCCTGGGCATGAAGGCCGGACTCGAGCTGCTGCTGGAAAAAGGCGTCCCGGAGGTCAGCGCCCAGCTTCTGCGCCTCAAGTCACGGCTGATCCGCGGACTGGAGCCGCTGGGCTTCCATTTCATCGGCCCCAGGCAGGGCCCAAACGCCTCCGGCATCACCACCGCCTTCCGCGAGGAGGGGAGCGGCCCGCCGGTGGAAAGGGTCTTCGAGCACCTCGTCGCGCAGAAGATCAGCCCGAGCCTCCGCCACGACCGCGCCGGCAGGGCCCACCTGCGCTTCAGCCCCCATTTCTACAACACGGAGGAAGAGATGGACCGTGTGATCGACGCCGTCCGGCAGGCCTCCTAGGCTGTCCTCATCACGCGGATAAAAAGCGTACTTTTATGATCTGACATAGGTTTGGTTCGGCCGCAGGCCGCAAAGACAAGCCTCGACAGAATGAGCAATTCTTGGTTAGCCTGTGATTAATCGACTCATTAATCGCAACCATGGCCAGCAAACCCACCCCGAAAAAAGGCGCGGCAAAGAAGACTGCTGTGGTGAAGAAACCCGCTCCTGCCAAGAACGCCTCCAAAGGCGGCGCGGCCCCTAAAAAAACTGTCGTCAAGCCGGCGCCAAAGGCGGCGAAGCCCGCCCCCCGCCCGCCTGCAAAACCTGCGCCGAAACCAACGAAGCCCGCCGCTTCCAAACCCGCGCCCAAGGCCGCCCCGGCCCCCACCCCGGCCGTGGTGAAGCCAGCTCCAGCGGCACCGCCCCCGGCTCCCGCACCTGTTCCGCTTCCAGTTCCCGTCGCCAGCCCAAAACCAGTCGTCAAGGCACAGGTTCCGGCACCCTCCGGAGCCCTGACCATCAGCGTGCAAAGCTCCCAGGGCATGGCGGCCAACGGCAACACCCACCCCGCCAACCTCCTGGTCATCGTGACCTGCGCCGGCGTGCCCGTTGTGGAGCTGAGCAAGGACCACTTCACCCTGATGGAGCATTTCGAGGTGCCCGGCCAGACGGCTCCGTTCAGCAACAACATCACCTCCTTCCGCAATGCCGGCACCGGCGCCTACCTGCTCCAGGTCAAGCCGATCACCGGCGCTCCCTGGCGCAGCGGCCACCACCTCGGCCAGCTTCTCATCTCCGACGATGACGAACGCCAGGGACAGGCGGCCTTCAAGCTGATCATCCGCTGAACAACCCCGGCGGCAGGTTGATCCAGGGACGGTCAAAAGATCGCCCTCCCTCCGTTCGTTTGCCTTACCCCGCCTTCCGCTGGCGCCCGCCCTTCTCATGTCCATGAACCGCCGTCATTTCCTCAAGACCTCCGCCCTTTCCACCGCCGCCCTCGGCTTGAACCAGGTCCGCGCCGCCGTGCCCGGCCTGAAAATCGGCCTCGACCACTTCTCGGTGCGCGCCACGGGCTGGAAGGCCGGCCAGTACATCGACTACGCGGCCTCGCTCAAGCTCGACACCTGCTTCCTTTCCGAGCTCGGCGTCTTTGAAAGCTTCGAGGACGGCTATCTTCAGGGCCTCAAGGACCAGGCCGACCGCCTCGGCGTCCGGATGTATGTCGGCACCGGCGGCGTCTGCCCCACCTCCAACACCTGGAAGACGGCCTATGGCACGCCGGAGGAAACTCTCGCCCTCACCATCAAGCTGGCCAAAAAGCTCGGCTCACCCGTGGCACGCTGCTACCTCGGCAACCAAAAGGATCGCAGCACCGACGGCGGCATCCAGCGTCACATTGAGGAAACCGTCAAGGTCATCCGCTCCTGCAAGTCCCGAGCCGAGGGCGAAGGCGTCAAGATCGCCATCGAAAACCATGCCGGCGACATGCAGAGCCACGAGCTGAAGGCCCTCATCGAGGCCGCCGGAAAATCCTACGTCGGCGCCAACATCGACCCGGGCAACGCCGTCTGGGCCCTGGAGGAACCGATGGCTCACCTGGAGGTTCTCGGCCCCTACACCGTCTGCTCCAGCGTGCGTGACAGCATGGCCTGGGAGGATGAAAACGGCGCCGTCATCCAGTGGACCGCCATCGGCGAAGGCCTCGTGGACTTCTCGAAGTATGCGCGGCGCTTTGCCGAGCTCGCCCCCGGCGTGCCGCTGCAGGTGGAGACCATCTCCGGCTTCGCCAAGCCCATGACCTGGAGGAAGGACGAGTTCTGGAAGCCCTTCTCCGGCTACCGGGACAGCGCCGCCTTCAAGGGCTGGGTCGAGTTCACGAAGAAGGGCCGGGCCATCCCCGCCTTCAAGGCGCCCGACGGCCCCGGCCGCAAGGATGCCGAGATCGCCTACCAAAAAGGAGAACTCGAACGCAGCACGAAGTGGCTGCGGCAGAAGGCCTGAGCCCGCCTGCGGCTCAGGCCGGACGCACACGCCTGCGGATCACGGCCTGACGCCACAGCAGCGCCAGGGCAAACAGGAGCGCCTGGGCCAGCACGATGCAGGCCCCGGTGGAGCCGTTGATGAAAAAGCTGACGTAAACCCCCAGGCATCCGGCCAGGACCGAGGAGGCCGCGGCCAGCACCAGCATGCGGTCAAAGCGGTCCGTCAGCAGCCGCGCCGTGCAGCCCGGCGTCACCAGCATCGCCACCACCAGCAAAATGCCCACCGCCTGCATCGACGCCACGATGGTGCCGGAAAGCAGCGCCAGCAGCAGATAGTGGAGAAACCGCGTGCCCAGGCCGATGGCACGCGCATGGGCCGGATCGAAGCAGAAGAGCATGAGGTCCTTCCTCCTCACCAGGATGACCGCCAGCGTCAGCACCGAGGCCGTGACCGTCTGCGCCAGGTCGTCGCCTTCAACACCCAGGATGTTGCCGAACAAAATGTGGTTCAAATGCGCCTCCGTCCGCACCTTCGTGAACAGCATCAGGCCGGACGCGAACATGCCGGTGAAGACGATGCCCATCACCGTGTCCTCCTTGATGCGCGTGCAGCTCCGGATCCAGCCGATGCCCAGCGCGCAGGACAGCCCGGCGGCAAAGGCGCCGACGGCCAGCGGCAGGCCGCACAGGTGCGCCAGGACGACGCCCGGCAGAACCGCATGGGAGATCGCGTCGCCCATCAGCGACCAGCCCTTCAGCACGAGGTAGCAGGAGAACACGGCGCACACCATGCCGACCAGAGCGCTGACCAGCATCGCCTCGATCATGAACGGATACTGGAACGGGGCGAGCCAGCTCATGACGCCACCGCTCCTTCCTTCCGGCGCAGCCGGCGCGCGGCCAGCAGGCCATGTTTGGGGGCAAGCACCAGGGCGGCCAGAAACACCAGGGTCTGCAGCACCACGATGCAGCCGCCCGTGCTGCCATTGACGAAGTAGCTCAAATACGCGCCCACCATCCCGCAGGCTGCCCCGGTGCCCGTGGCGATGCCAAGCATCCGTCCAAAGCGGTCGGTCAGAAGATAGGCCGTGGCGCCCGGCGTCACCAGCATCGCCACCACCAGGCAGGCGCCCACCGTCTGCAGGGCCGCGACCGCCGTGGCGGCCAGCAGCGACAGCAGCAGGAAGTGCAGGAAGCCCGTGTTCAGGCCGAGCGTGCGCGCATGGGCCTCGTCAAAGCAGTACAGGAGCAGGTCCCGCCACTTGACCGCCAGCACCAGGATGGAAAGGCCCGCGATGATCAGCACCTGCAGGATGTCGGGGTCCGAGATGGCGAGGATGTTGCCGAAGATGATCGTGCGCAGATTGAGGTTGCTGGGATACAGCGACAGCAGCAGCAGGCCCAGCGCGAACCAGCTGGTGAACACCACGCCGATGACCGCATCCTCGCGCAGTCCCGATGTTCTCTTCAGCCAGCCCATCGTCAGCGCTGCGATCACGCCGGCGATGAAGGCTCCTGCGGAAAAAGGCAGACCCGCCAGCCAGGCCAGCGACACCCCCGGCACCACCGCATGCGAGAGCGCATCGCCCATCAGCGACCAGCCCTTCAGCGTGATGAAGCACGACAGAAAAGCGCACACCGCCCCGATCAGCCCGCTCACCAGGATGGCCTTGAGCATGTAGTCGTATTCGAAAGGAGACAGCATTGGAAGATGGCGCAGGGAGAATGGAAGGATGGCGGTTACCCACAGAAGCTGCCTGCCTTGTCGATCATTCGCTGGAGCTTCCCGCCCAACGCCTGAAACAGGTCGTCCAGTTCGACATGCTTTTCAGGGGAAATGTAGCCACAATCCAGCGCCTGATCAAACCATGCCTGGCTTTCCGACGCCTCACCCTGGGCCTGATTGAGCTTGTCAATGAAGGCGGCGGGATAACGACGACGAGCCCAGGCTTCGGCTATCATGCTGGCGACCGCCCTGGAGGACCGCCTGACTTGATCGGTCATGGCATACCTTTCCTCCGCCGGGAACCGGCGCGTGACCAGAAAAACCTGATAAGAAGCCTGTCGCGCTTTTTGATAGGCTTCCAGATCTCGGAATGAACGAATCACCTTGCTGCGAGCAGGCTTCATGTTGGGCTCTTTTTCCATCTTCAATCCTCCATCTTCAATCCTCCATCCGCGCCCTCCCGCCGCTTCACCAGCTCCTCGCGCCCGAAACGGTCCTTGTATTCCAGATGACCGTCCTTGCCAAACACCAGCGGCCGCTCGTCATCCGTGAGCAGCTTCACCGTGCGGCCGTCATGCTCCTGGATCGTGCTGTGCTCAAAGTGGAACTGCCGCAGCACGCCGCCAAAGGCGCGCGCCAGATTGTCCTCCGTGAACACCTCCTCCAGGGGGCCCGAGGCCAGCACCGTTCGGTTCACCAGGATGACGTGGTCGCAGAACTCCGGCACGCTGCCCAGGTTGTGCGTGGACACCAGGATGATCCGCCCCTCGGCGCGCAGGCCGCGCAGCAGCTCGATGATCGACTCCTCCGTCGTCACGTCCACGCCCGTGAACGGCTCGTCCAGAAGGATGATCCGGCCGTCCTGGGCCAGCGCACGCGCCAGAAACACCCGCTTCTTCTGACCACCGCTCAGCTCGCCAATCTGCCGGTCTTTGAAGCCGCTCATGCCGACACGCTCAAGGCTTGCCTCCACAATGCGCCGGTCCTCCGCACGCGGGATGCGCAGGAAGTTCATGTGCCCGTAGCGCCCCATCATGACGACATCCCACACGCTCACCGGAAAGGTCCAGTCCACCTCCTCGCTCTGCGGCACGTAGGCGACCAGCTTCCGCCGCCGCGCCTCCTCGACGGTGCCGCCGGCGATGCTGATCCGACCGCCCATCGGCTTCACAAAACCCATGAGCGCCTTGAACAACGTGCTCTTGCCGCTGCCATTCACCCCCACCAGAGCGGCGATCGTTCCAGCTCCCAGACTGAAGGAGGCATCGCGCAGGGCCGTGTGCCCGTTGGGATAGGCGACGGTGACAGCGGAGGCTTCGAGGGACAAGGACATGAAGGTTGGGGTGATGATGAAGTCTGAAATCCGAAACCCGAAGTTCGAGGGATCAAGCCGGGATGGAGGAGTCAGGGAGAAGGAAGGAAGGCTTTCACCATTGTTTCCGCATTGGCTTCAAGCAGCCTGAGATACGTCGGCGCAGGGCCGTCCGGGTCCGTAAGCGAGTCCACATGAAGCACGCCGCCAAAGCGCGCCCCGGTTTCGGCGGCCACCTGACGCATGGCCTTGTCGCTGATCGTGCTTTCGCTGAAGACCACCGGAATCCGGTCCCTGCGGATGGCATCGACCACCTTCCTTACCTGCTGCGGCGTGCCCTCCTGGTCGGCGTTCACCGGCCACAGGTACAGCTCCTTGAGCCCGTAGTCCCGGGCCAGGTAGGAAAACGCGCCCTCACAGCTCACCAGCCAGCGCTGAGCGGCGGGAATGCCCTCCAGCCTGCGCCGCACCGGCTCGTCCACGGCCTTCAGCTTCGCCGTGTAAGCGGCGGCGTTGGTGTTGTAGGCGGCCTCATTTTTGGGATCCAGCCTCACGAGCGCGGCGCGGATGTTCTCGACATAACGAATGGCGTTGGCGGGCGACATCCAGGCATGCGGATTCGGCCTGCCGTTGTAGGGCCCTTCGCTGATGCCCATCGGCTCCACCCCCTCGCTGACCACAACCGACGGCACGTCGCGCACCTGCTGCAGGAACTTCTCAAACCAGCGCTCCAGGCCAAGCCCGTTCCACAGCACCAGGTCGGCGTCCTGCGCCTTCACCAGGTCCAGCGGCGTCGGCTCATAGTCGTGGATCTCCGCGCCAGGCTTGGTGATGGACTCCACCACGGCGGCGTCCCCGGCGACATTCTGCGCGATGTCCCGGATGATGGTGAAGGTCGTCAGGATGCGTTTCCGGCCGTCCGCGCGATCGGCGGGCCCCTGCCGTTCACAGGCGGACAGAAGCAGCAGCAGGCTGGAAAGCGCGAACAAAAAACGTGTCATTGTCATGAGTGTCGGAGGCCGGGGTTAAAAACGTACGCTCATGCCTGTGAAGACGCCGAAATCCGGTGCAGCCCGGTTCATGCCAAGACGAACACCAGCGTCAAACACGAGGCTGTCCGTCACGGCCAGCGTCAGGCCCGCATCGAAGATCGCCTGGTAGTCGAGGTCCTGTCCGGCGATGCCGACCACCTCCACGTACATCCCCAGCCGTTCGGTCAGGGAGATGCCCAGGGTCGCGGAGTGCAGCCATTCCAGGTCCTGGCCGTTCGTCTCCGCGTCATGCACCAGGTCCGCCTCGGCCATCAGGCCCAGCGAGACACGATCCGAGAGGCTCACCGCCAGCGGCATGATCAGACCGCCCGCCCAAGCCTCGTCGCTCACCTCGGTGTGCGTGGGGATGGTGACATACGGCATGAGCGCAAAGGCCGTGGTCCCGCCGTCGTTGCCCCAGAGGTTCTGCTTGTAGCGCACCGTGATGTCGCCAAAGCCCGTCGTCCTCGTGCTGTCTCCACGCTCCGACTGGCCGGCGATGGCATGACTGTTCACCACCACCTGCAGGTCGCTGTCCCGGCTCACCCCCATCTTCAGGTTGATCTGCCCGTAGATCCACTGGTCGGCCGAGCCCGCACCCGCGTTCGCCTCGCGGCTGTAGTCAAAAAAGCTCGCCTCGATCTGGAACAGGCCGGCAGGCACCGAGTACGCCGACTCCGTGGTGTCAGGCCGGTCCGTGCTCATCTCACGCACCGGCTCCCCGGCGGCGAGCAGGGAGGCCATGAACAGGCTGGGCAATACAACTTTGTCTGGCATGGATAAATTAGGTTGGGCTAATACTGCTGGCGTGAAGCCGTCGTGCAAGCGGCTTTTTTCAACCCGCCCGGGACTTTCCCCCTTTCGTTTGCCGCCCGTGTGGCTACAGGTCCGGCACGTCCCCATGCCCGCCGCCAAGCGCCAGGAAACGACCGCGCACGTCCATTCGCCCGCGATCGAAGACTACCTCGAGCAGATCCACAACCTGATCGAGGGCAAGGGTTATGCCCGCGTGGTGGACATCGCCAAAAACCTCGGCATCTCCCAGGCCAGCGTCACCAACATGCTCCAGCGTCTGGATGCCGAGGGCTACGTCGTCTATGAGCGCTACCGCGGCGTGGTGATGACCGATGCCGGCCGGAAGATCGGCCAGGAGATCGCCCGCCGTCATGAAGTGCTGACCCGCCTGCTCTCCGGCTTCGGCCTGGATCCGAAAACGGTGCATGAGGACGTCGAGGGCATGGAGCATCACATCAGCCGGCAGACGCTCGACGTGCTGACGCTTCTGATGGAGGAGCTGGAAGGCAACCCCGACCTGCTGAAGAAGCTCAAGAAGCGCCTCAAGGGCTGACCTTCCCGCCTGGCTCAGGCCTTGCCCAGCCAGAGCATGCGCGTGCCGAAGACGACCAGCACCGTGCCGAAAACCCGCGTCAGCATCGTGTTGCTCATCGCCTTCATCCAGTCCGCGCCGAACCACGCGAACAACGAGGCCGACAGGGCCGTGACGGCGGCGACCCGCCAGTCCACGAAGCCGTTCTTCGCATTCTGGGTTGTCGCCATCAGCGCCGTCGGGATGATGATCGCCAGGCTGGTGGCCACCGCCGTCTTCTGCGGCAGGTTCAGCAGCGCCACAAAGGCGGGCACCATGACGACACCTCCACCCACGCCGCAGAGCGCGGCGATGACTCCGGCGAGAACGCCAATGCCCAGACAGGTGATCACGGTGGAAGCGGCCATGCAGCCTCATAGCAGAGGGCGAGGCTTTGGGAACGCGGAATTTCATCTCGCCCCCTTCTGCAATCTGCCCTTGCCACGGGCGCTTCCAAGGTCATAGCCTCCCCCTCCCTTTCGGTCCGACGCATGCCCCCTGAACAAGAAGCCCTGCTCATCCTCACCCGCCAGCAATTCCCCGAGCTGGAGGGCGTGGACTGCGTGGTGGAACCCATCCTGAAGGGCGGCTCCGACCGGCACTACTACCGCTTCGAGTGGGCCGGGGAAAAACACGCCCCCATGGTGCTCATGGTCTACACCCTGGCGCGCCGCGACAACCCGAAGTTCGTGCCCGCCACGCGCCGCCTCGCGGCCCTCGGCGTCAACGTGCCCGCCATCTACGCCTTTGATGAGCAACGTTTGTTCGTCTGGCTCCAGGATCTCGGCCGCGACGACCTGCACGCCCACAAGGACGAGCCCTGGGAGCAGCGCCGCCCGCTCTACGAGGCCACCCTGCGCGAGGCCGCCAAGATCCACGGCGTCAGCGCCGGAACCCTTGGCGTGGACGAGGTCGCCGCCATGGAGCCCGAGTTCAGCGAGGGCATGTACGAATGGGAGCAGAACTACTTCCTGGAGCACTTCGTCCACGGCCACCTGGGTCGTGAAGTGCCCGACAACCACGCCGCCCAGGCGGCCCTGGCCGGCCTTCGCCAGCGCCTCGCCCTCCTGCCCCGCTGCCTTGTTCATCGCGACTTCCAGAGCCAGAACGTGCTCATCCGCAACGGCTCCGCCTGGCTGGTGGACTACCAGGGCCTGCGCCCCGGCCTCGCCGAATACGACCTCGCCTCCCTGCTCTTCGACCCCTACGTCGAACTCAGCCGCGGCGAGCGCCATGAGCTTCTCGGCTATTACGCCGGCCTGCGCGGCCTCAGCCTTCCGGAACTGCGCGAGATCTTCCACCTCTGCGCCGCCCAGCGTCTCATGCAGGCCCTCGGCGCCTACGCCAACCTCTCCCGCAACCAGGGCAAGACCCACTTCGAGCAGCACATCCCCGCCGGGGTGAAAAACCTCACCACCGTCTGCCAGGAAGCCCCCGGTCTCGCGCCGCTGCTCACCCTCTTCACCTGAGCCCAGACATGCACGCCTTCCTGCCCGCCGAAGGTTGCGCCGACCCGCTCGCCGACGAACTGAGCCGCGAAGGCGTGCCGGTGCTTGCCTCCTCCGGCCACGAGCCTTTCCTCCTCACCGAAACCCTGCCCGCCTCCGGCTGCGCGGCCTTTGCCCGCCAGACCCTGCCCGACGCCCGCGCCCTCTCCGGCAGTTCCATCAATGGTTGGGCCGATGCAATGATCGAGGCCCTGCTCGGCAACCTCGGCGACGACGACCCCTGGCATCTGCATCTCTGGCCGGCCTATGGCGAGGGCCGCGCCGGACAGCATCGCTGCGATCTCATCCGCAGCGCCTTCCTCGAGAGGTTGAAAAAACGCCGCCGCCTGCGCCTCCGGCAGGAGCAGCCCGCCCTCACGCCCACCACCGCGCTGCTCCAGGCAGCCCTCACCGCCCCCGACGCCGGCCTGGTCTCCCTGACCACCGCCGTCCGCCGTCGTGAACTTCGCACCCTGGTCTCCGACTTCATCGCGGGCGACATCCCCCATGCCGAGGACAAGTCCGCGCCCTCACGCGCCTTCGCCAAGGTCATCGAGGCTGAACTGCGCCTCGGCCGGCGCATCGAACGCGGCCAGACCTGCGTCGATCTCGGGGCCGCGCCCGGAAGCTGGACCTATGTCGCCATCCAGCGCGGCGCCCATGCCATCGCCGTGGACCGCTCGCCCCTGCGTGACGACCTCATGCGCCATCCGCGCCTTCAGTTCCATCAGGGCGACGCCTTCAAGTTCAAGCCGGAGCAGACCGTGGACTGGCTCATCTGCGACATCATCGCCGCCCCGCAGCGCAGCATCGACCTCCTGCTGGAATGGCTGCGCGAAGGCCGCATGAGGCAGTTCATCGTCACCGTCAAGTTCAAGGGCGCTGACGAATACGCCCTGCTCGATGCGCTGAAGACCGCCTGCCCTCCGCTTTGCAGCGACTTCCGCCTCACCCGTCTGTGCGCCAACAAAAACGAAGTCACCGCCTTCGGCGCACGACGCTTCTGAACAGGGCTGACCCAAAGCGCCCTTGGATTCAGCGAATCTTCAGGGCTGCTTCAGACGTCGATACTCACTCGGTGAATGGCCTGTCACCGCACGAAAGGCCCGCGTGAAGGCGCTGTGATCGGCGAAGCCGCAGTTCAACGCGATCTCGGCGACGGAGGCGTCGCTTTCCAGCAGCAGGCGCGCACCGGCGCTGATTCGTGTCTTCGTGATCAGCTGCATCGGGCTGAGTCCGTGGATACGTTTGATCACCCTGGCAAAACGCGCCGCGCTCATGCCAGCCCTTTTCGCCAGCGAAGACGGGCTGACCGCTTCATCAAACGAGCGCTCGAGATGACTCAGGGCGAACGCCACGCCAGGCGGCACTTCTTCACGGCTCACCAGGGCGGTGAGATCCTTCGAGATGCCGATGAGGCCGGTGACACGCCCGCATTCATCACGGATGGGCAGCTTGCTCGTCAGCCCCCAGACCGGCACGTGCGGCCGCCGCCAGAACAGCTCCAGCCTCTCAATGATCGGCCGCCCCGTGCGCAACACCTGCTCGTCCTGCTCCGTTGGAATGCGACCGAAATCCCCCGGGCACACCTCGCAGGGCCGTCGGCCCAGCATCTGCGCCTTGTCCGACAGTCCATGCCGTTCCAGCAGCGACTGGTTCACAACCCGATAACGCCCCGAGGCGTCCTTGATGAAAAAGGCCGTGTCATGCATGAGGTCGGCCACCTGCTCGACAAACTGCGTGTCGATGAGCAGATGTCCACGGGGCGAAAGAAGGCCCGGGAGAGCTGAAAAGACGGGTTTCATAAAAGCTCGGGCTTGATGATTGAGCAACAAGGCCCGGCCATCCAGCACGTTTCGGCATTGTGCGGCTTTTCACGCTCCAGCGCGACGTCGCGGTCAAGACAGCGCCCGCCTCCACCTTCAAACTGACCCGCCCATGACCCGACGCCTGATTCTCGCTTTCATCACCGCCCTGCTCGTCATGAGGACGGAGCTCCCCGCCGCGCTGGACCGGCCACAGCTGCAGGTCATCAACGGCACCACGCAGATCGTGGATGTCTTCTGGATCAACGACCAGGGAGAGCGGGTGCCGAATGGCAGCGTACCACCTGGGAAGAACACC
The DNA here is from genome assembly GCA_964642905.1 of uncultured Prosthecobacter sp. Taxonomy (GTDB): domain Bacteria; phylum Verrucomicrobiota; class Verrucomicrobiia; order Verrucomicrobiales; family Verrucomicrobiaceae; genus Prosthecobacter. Next base: position 5,106 of record CAZXPU010000085.1, on the reverse strand, counting down.
ATCGTCAGCACCACGCTTGGGCACCGCTTCGCCCTCGTGGGACGCAAGGATTTCAAGGAGAGTCTTGTGACCACTGAAGTGCGCGTGCAGGCCTTCCGGGTGGGCGGCGTGCCTTCCTTTTACACGCAGCGGACCGACGCAGGCGGCTTTCTCGTGGTCGCCTCGGCCAGGGTGAATCCCTATGCGCTGAAGGAGGCCGTTTACATCATCGACATGATGCTTTCGAAGCGGCCTGACGTGCGCACGGCCATGGTGAAAAGCGGCGCACGTCTCTGCATCCTCGCGCATGACGAGTTCACCTGCGACCAACCCGAGTGGGCCTGGCTCGCCGAGCAGCCGGAGAAAGGCTTCGAGGACCTCAGCGCGCGTGATTTTCGGGATGCCCGCGCCCGGGGCATGGGCGGCAGCAACACCGATCCCTACTGCTCCTGCGCGGAGGAAAACCTGCTCGCCTACGAAGGCGATCCGTACAGCACGGAATGCATCCTCATCCATGAGCTCGCGCACAACATCCACCTGCGCGGTATGAGCAATGTGGACGCCACCTTCGATCCACGGGTGAAAGCCTGCTACGACGCGGCGATGAAGGCCGGGCTGTGGAAGGGCAAGTACGCCTCCGTGAACCATCACGAGTACTTCGCCGAGGGCGTGCAGAGCTGGTTCGACAACAACCGTGAAAACGATCACGACCACAACCACGTCAACACCCGCGCCGAACTGCTCGATTACGATCCTGGTCTCGCCGCGCTCTGCCGCGAGGTCTTCGGCGACACCGTCCTCAAATACACGAAGCCCCAGACACGCCTCACCGGCCACCTCGCAGGCTACGACCCGAAGCAGGCGCCCAGATTTGCCTGGCCGGCGCGCCTGGCCAAAGCTCGTGAGCTCATCCGTGCGAAGGCCAAGGCCCGCTCCGCCTCCACCCAACCGAGCAAGCCAAACATCCTGCTCATCCTCGCCGATGATCTCGGCTACGGCGATGTGCGCTGCTACAACGCCTCCAGCAAAGTGCCGACACCAAACATCGACAGGCTCGCGGGCGAAGGCATGCGTTTCACCGATGCGCACAGCCCGGCCACCGTCTGCACGCCCTCGCGCTACAGCCTCATGACCGGGCAGATGGCCTTTCGTGTGCCCAATGGCGGCACCGTCTTCACCGGCGCAGGCGGCCCCTCCTTGATCGCCCGGGGCCGGCTCACCCTGCCATCGATGCTCAAGCAGCAGGGCTACGCCACCGCCGCCGTCGGCAAATGGCATGTCGGGCTCACGTTCCGCGATGCCGATGGCAGGCCCATCCACAGGGACGGGCTCGAAGCCATCCACCGCATCGACTTTTCCAGACGCATCGAAGGAGGGCCGCTGGATCACGGCTTCGACCGGTTTTTCGGCACAGCCTGCTGCCCGGCCACCGACTGGCTCTACGCCTTCATCGACGGCGATCGCATCCCAACGCCTCCGACGAGCCCGCTCGACCGCGGCAAGCTGCCCCGGCATCCGTATGCGAACGATTGTCGCGGCGGGCTCATCGCCCCGGATTTCGACCTGCAGGAGGTGGACATGAAGTTCCTGCAAAAAAGCCGTGAGTTCATCGCGCAGCACGCACGCACCTCGCCGCAGCAGCCCTTCTTCCTCTACCACGCCACGCAGGCCGTGCACCTGCCGTCCTTCGCCGGCAAAGACTTCCGCGGCCGGACGCAGGCCGGACCACATGGCGACTTCATCGCCGAGTTCGATCACATCGTCGGCGAGCTGATGAAGGCGCTCGACCAGCATGACCTAACCAACAACACGCTTGTCATTCTCAGCAGCGACAACGGGCCCGAAACCACTGCCGTCGTCCACATGCGCGCCGATCACGCCCACGATGGCGCAAAACCCTGGCGCGGGGTGAAACGCGACGCCTGGGAAGGCGGGCACCGCGTGCCGTTCATCGTGCGCTGGCCCAACCGCGTTCAACCCGGCGCCACTAGCGACCAGCTCGCCTGCCTCACGGATGTGATGGCCACGGTCGCCGCCATCACAGGCATCGACCTGCCGCGCGATTGCGCCGAGGACAGCTTCAACCTTCTTCCCGTCCTCGAAGGCAAAGCCTCCACGCCGATCCGCCCATATCTTCTCACGCAGGCCTTCAGCGGCGCACGCACGCTGACCATTCGTCGCGGTCCCTGGAAATACATCGCGCACCAGGGTTCCGGCGGAAACAACTACGCCAAGGGCGAACTCAAGCCCTATGCCCTGCCGGAAACCGACCCCGAAGCCCCAGGCCAGCTTTACGACCTCGCCACCGATCCCGGCGAGACGACGAATCTTTATTCCCAAAGGCCCGGACTCGTGAAGGAGCTTCAAGACCTCCTGAAACAAACGCAATCCACTGGCCGCAGCCGTCCCTAGACGCTCTTTGAGCCGTGTGATGCAGAGAGGCCCAGGTCGCATTCGCCTTGGTCAAATGGGTCGGAATCGGGCATATTTGAACAGGACGACAGACCTCGCAGACCGAAACCAGCCCGCGCTTCTGCCCCTGCCCGATTTCATCCCATCTCCTCCGAGGCGCACTGGAAGCAAGCGGCTGGGTCATCGCGGCGGCACAGGGTTGGCGATGGCTTCTCGCGTCATTTCAGGACGCGGTGAAAGTGGAATGTTGGCCTGGGGGCCTAGTCCTGGAGTTTCACTCCAGGCTAATGTCTTTCAAGTCTCCGGCTCGGAGGAAACCAGGATGGCCGGCTCTTGGAAAGCGCATCCACCTCACCCGGGCAACGGCTGAATTCGGTGTTCGATCTTGATATCAGGCTCATGAAATCCTGAACATCCTGAACATCCTGGCGCTGTGCCGGCTTGCCCGTCTGCAGCGGCCAATCCAGCCAAGACGCGGCTGGGTGCCTGTGGCAGGCTGGCTCGATGAAAAGCCTGCTGAATCTTCTTGCGATCTCTGCGTTCCTTTGCGGCCCATCGCTGGTGGCGGCGAGGCCTAACGTACTCTTCATCGCGCTGGATGACCTCAACGACTGGGTCGGCTGCCTGGGCGGGCATCCGCAGACGAAGACACCTCATCTGGACCGCCTCGCGAAAAGCGGGGTGCTGTTTCGCAATGCCTACACGGCGGCGGCCTCGTGCAACCCCTCGCGCACGGCTGTCTTCAGCGGCCTGCCGCCGCATCGTTCGGGCCTTTATCAGAATCCGCAAAAGCTTCGCGAGGTGCTGCCGGAGGCCGAGCTGCTGCCGCGCTACTTCTCCCACCACGGCTACTGGAGCGCAGGTTCCGGGAAGATGCTGCATTACATCATCGATCCGACCTCGTGGGACGACTACTTCCCCGACAAGGCGAAGGACGACCCCTTCCCCCGCACCTTCTACCCGAAGCAGCGACCGGTCAGCCTGCCGCGTGGCGGAGCCTGGCAGTATGTCGAGACAGACTGGGCGGCGCTCGATGTCACCGATGAGCATTTCGGCGGCGACTGGCTGGTGACGAAGTGGGCTGGCGAGCAGCTTTGCCGCGAGCAAGACCAGCCCTTCTTCCTCGCCTGCGGCATCTACCGCCCGCATGAGCCCTGGTTCGTGCCGAAGAAGTACTTTGAGCCCTTCCCGCTCGAAAGCATCCAGCTGCCGCCGGGCTACAAGGCCGATGATGTGGACGACCTGCCCGCCGAAGGCCGGCGCATCGCCCGCAACCGCTACTTTGAGCATATCCAAAAGCATGACCAGTGGAAGAAGGGCATCCAGGCCTACCTCGCCTCGATTCATTTCGCCGACGCCATGCTCGGCCGTGTGCTCGACGCACTGGAGAAGAGCCCGCATCGCGACAACACCATCGTCGTGCTCTGGAGCGATCATGGCTGGCACCTCGGTGAGAAGGAGCACTGGCAGAAGTTCACCGGCTGGCGTGTGTGCGCCCGCGTGCCGCTCATGATGCGCGTGCCCAAGGGCGCTCCCGGCCTGCCTGAAGGCACCAGCGCAGGCGGTGTGTGTGATCGCCCCGTCGGCCTGGTGGATCTGTTTGGCACGCTCACCGAGCTCTGCGGCCTGCCGCCAAAGCCAGGCATCGAGAGCCGCAGCCTAACCCCGCTATTGCGCAACCCGCAGGCCGAGTGGCCGCACGCTGCCCTCACGCATCTCGACAAGCCCGAGAACTACGCGGTCAGCACGCAACGCTGGCGCTACATCCACTATGCGGGCGACGAAGAAGAGCTCTACGACCTCGAAAGCGATCCGCACGAATGGTGGAACCTCGCCAGCAAGCCCGAGCACGCGGACAGGCTCGCGGAGATGCGTTCGCTGGCTCCGAAGCAGATTGTGCCAGTCCGGAGCTCAAAACCGTGAATTCGCATCCCTTCACCTTTCGATCAGCCATTTGTGCTGCTTTCACCAGCCGAAGAATCAAGACCGCACAAGACGACCCCTGTGCGGCGGTGTTTGACTCGCTGACACGCTCATGTCCACCGCTGACCTCGTCAGGAACATCCAACCTTCAGGGTGCGACCACCTTGAAGGGGAAGTTGGCGGTCGCTGCGCGCTGGCGCGTGTCGGTCACGCGCAAGTGGACACGGTAATCTCCGGGCTTGTTCGGCGCACGGAAGGTCGCGTGAGATTGTTCGGCTTTCACCAAACACTCGGGGAGCGGAGGCGTGACGCGTTCTTTGCCCTGCCTGTCACGACCGGCGCTTTCAGCGGTAACCGTCCAGTGCCAGGAAAGCGCGTCACCATCGGGATCACCCGCCTCGGCCTGCGCCTGGAACTCACTGCCAGCGGCGATCTCCTTCTTCGCGGCCTCGCTGGTAAGTTTGACGATGTCCGGCGCTCGCTCGGCGGGTGGCGTTCCCTTCCACAGCTCATGCATGACATCGCGCACAGCGGTGGATTCATCATGATCGGTGAAGATGCCGAACCAGGTCGAGGTGGCCTCCTGCTTCTGGCCCCAAAGGAAAACATAACCGCCCCAGCAATCCCCACCGGGCTTGATCGCGGCTTCATAGGCCTTGCGGATCGACCGGGCCTTTTCGCCGCTCGTTGGCTCGATCGGCGCGCCCCAAGGCGCACGCGGGCTTTCCCAGAAGCCACGCGGACCAAACTCGGTGACCACCCACGGGCGCTTCCACCCGACTTTCTCCAGGT
>CAZXPU010000084.1:0-25930 GCA_964642905.1 uncultured Prosthecobacter sp. | reverse complement strand
TGCAGAGCTGGCGTGCCTCCATTATCCCGCTGCTCGCCGTGCCCGTCTCCATCGTCGGCACGCTGGCCGTCATGCAGGGCTTTGGCTTCTCGTTGAACAACCTGTCGCTCTTCGGCCTCGTGCTCGCCATCGGCATCGTCGTCGATGACGCGATCGTCGTGGTCGAAAACGTCGAGCGAAACATCGCCAAGGGCCTCGCGCCTCGTGAGGCCGCCATCCAGGCCATGAAGGAGGTCAGCGGGGCTGTCATCGCCGTCGCGCTCGTGCTTTGCGCCGTGTTTGTGCCCACCGCCTTCGTCAGCGGCATCACAGGTCAGTTTTACAAGCAGTTCGCCCTCACCATCGCCGTCTCCACGGTCATCTCGGCCTTCAATTCGCTGACGCTCAGCCCCGCCCTGTGCGCGATCTTGCTGCAACCGCACGGCTCGAAGACGGATTTGCTGACCAAACTCATCAATCTCTTCCTCGGCTGGTTCTTCCGGCTGTTTAACAAGGTCTTCGACTTCAGCGCCTCCCTTTACGCCGGACTCGTGCGCAGGCTCATCCGCCTCGCGCTGCTCGTCATCCTTGGTTACGGCGGCCTGCTCTTCCTCACGCAGAAGGTCTTCAACACCGTGCCCGGCGGCTACATCCCCGCGCAGGACATGGGCTACGCCATCGTGCTCGTGCAGCTCCCGGACGCGGCCGCCTTTGAGCGCACCGACGCCGTCGTGCGCAAGATGGACCGCATGGCACAGCAGATTCCCGGCATCGTGCACACCTTCGCCATCTCCGGCTACTCCTCCGTGCTTCAGGCGAACCAGCCCAACGTCGGCGCGGCCTTCCTGGTCTTCGATGAGTTCGACAAACGCAGGTCGCCCGAGATGAAGGGCGACCGCCTGCTCGCCAGCATCCGCGAGAAATTCGCCACCATTCAGGAAGGACGCGTGCTCGTGCTGCCGCCGCCGCCGCTGCGCGGCCTTGGCAACGCCGGCGGCTTCAAGATCCAGGTCCAGGACCTCAACAACGCCGGGCTCGACGCCCTCGAGGCCGCCACGCAGAAGCTGCTTGCCGCCGCGCAGAACGAGCCGGGCCTCATCTCCCTCGTCACCGGCTTCCGCGCCCGCACGCCGCAGTTCAAGCTCGAGATCAACCGCGCCCAGGCGAAGACCATGGGCGTCTCGCTCGCCGACCTGAACGAGGCCCTGCAGGTCTATCTCGGCTCCGTCTATGTGAATGACTTCAATTTGTTCGGCCGCACCTACCAGGTCACCGCGCAGGCCGACCACGAGTTCCGCAAGGAACCCTCCGACGTCTCGCGCATCAAGATCCGCAATCAAAACGGCGACATGGTGCCGCTCGGCGCCCTCGTGAAGGTCGTCAAAACCGGCGGTGCCGACCGCGTGCAGCGCTACAACCTGTACTACTCCGCCGACATCAACGGCAACACGCTCCCCGGCATCAGCTCCAGCCAGATGATCGAAAAGATCGAGCGCCTCGCGAAGGAGCACCTGCCGAGCGGTTTCGCCATTGAGTGGACCGATCTCACGTATCAGCAGATCCTCGCCGGCGACACGCTCATCTACATCTTCCCACTCTGCGTCGTCTTCGTCTTCCTGGTGCTGGCGGCGCAATACGAGAGCTGGAGCATGCCCGTGGCCATCATCCTGATCGTGCCGATGTGCCTGCTCTCCGCCATCGGTGGCGTGTGGCTGCGCGGGCTCGACAACAACATCTTCACGCAGATCGGTCTCGTCGTGCTCGTCGGCCTCGCCGCGAAAAACGCCATCCTCATCGTCGAATTCGCCAAACAACTTCAGGACGAGGGCATGGACCGCGTCAAAGCCGCCGTCGAAGCCTGCCGACTGCGTTTGCGCCCCATTTTGATGACCAGCTTCGCCTTCATCCTCGGCGTGCTGCCCCTCGTCCTCGCCACCGGGGCCGGTGCCGAAATGCGTCAAGCCCTCGGCACCGCCGTCTTCTTCGGCATGATCGGCGTCACCCTCTTCGGCCTGCTCTTCACGCCGGTGTTCTATGTCATCCTGCGCGCCATCGTCGAGCGCCGGGCCCGCAAGCCTCTTCCTTCCGCCGCTCATGCAGCTCATTCATAAAGTGGTCCGCACCGTCCCCTGTGCGGAACGAACGTCGCCAAGCTCCCGAACCGCACAGAGGAATGTGCGGACCACTCTGCTGCTTGCGCTCGGTGCGCTCTCCAGCTGCAGCGTCGGCCCCAGGTTCTTCAAGCCGGAGCCGAAGATGCCTGCGGACTATGCCTCCCGGGCCTCCAACGCCGTCCGCTCCGACGCCGCCTGGTGGCGCAGGCTCAACGACAGCACGCTCGACAGCCTCATCGCCCGCGCGGCGGATCACAACAAGGACCTCGCCGTGGCGCGGGACCGTGTGCTGGAAGCCCGGGCCCTCTGGCGCGAGGCGCAGTTTGACCTGGTGCCGACAGTCACCTCCAGCGCCAGCTACAGCACGACGCTCAACGGCGCCTCGACCAACGCCGCCTTCCGCGGTCGGACCGTGGAGTTCTGGCGCGGTGGCTTTGACGCCGACTACGAGCTCGATCTCTTCGGGCGCGTGCGCCATTCCGTGAGGGCCGCCAAGGCCGGAGGCGCCGCCGCTGAAGCCAGCATGCAGGATCTTCTCATCACGCTGCAGGCGGAGGTCGCGATCAACTACCTCGAACTGCGTGGCGCCCAGGCCCAGCTCGCCGTCGCACGTGAAAACGCCGGCAACCAGGCCGAGGCCCTGCGCATCGCCGAGGCCTCGCTCAAGGGCGGTCGCGGCACGCAGCTCGATGTCGCCCGCGCCAGCGCGCTCCTCAACGCCACCCAGGCCCAGATCCCCAGCCACGAGGAGAACATCGCGCGCTCCATCCACCGCATCGCCGTGCTTTGCGGACAAAACCCCTCCGAGCTGCGCCCGCAGCTGCAGAAGGCCTCCAGGCAGCCGAACGTCCCGGCCAGCGTCGCCATCGCCAGGCCAGCCGAACTTCTGCGCCTGCGTCCCGACATCCGCCTCGCGGAAAGCAACCTCGAGGCCGCCACCGCCCGCGTCGGAGTGGCCACCGCCGACCTGTTCCCGCGCGTCTCCTTTGGCGGTCGCCTCAACATCGAGGGGCAGACCTTTGCCAGCCTCAACCAGTATGGCTCCAACGCCTACAGCTTCGGGCCGCGCATCAGCTGGGCCTTCCTGAACCTGGGCCGCGTGCGCCAGCAGATCAAGGCCGCCGGCCATCGTGCCGACGCCGCCCTTTCCACGTATGAGCAGACGGTCCTGCTCGCGCTGGAGGAAGTCGAAAACGCCCTGACCAGTCATGACCGCGAACGTGAGCGCCTGCGTCACCTGGAAGCCAGCGCCGCCAGCGCGCGTGAAGCCGCCACGCTGGCACGGCAGCGCTACCAGGATGGCGTCGCCGACTTCCTCACCGTGCTCGACGCCGAACGTGTGGCGCTTGCCGCGCAGAATGACATCGTCCTCAGCCGCACCCGTGTCGGCGGCGCCTGGGTGCGCATCTACAAGGCGATGGGCGGAGGTGCGTAATCACGGCTGAGGCTGACCTTGGAGCGACCGGGGACAAACAGCGGCGAACATTCATGGCTACGCCTTTTGAACCTGCCGGCTCCGGTGGTGTTGCCGGAAAGCTCCAGGGGTTGAAGGCATGAAACCAGGGTAACTCCAAGCCTTTGTCATGACTTCCGACGCAGGTTCTGATGATGACTGAATGTGCCGGAGCTTGAAGGCTGGTCATCGGTATTTTTACCGACTATCGCCCTGCAAATTCTTATCCAAGTACTGGGCCCCGGATTTTAACCGGACGCTCTCCATGGTTCTCACAACTGTCCTGTCATCCAGCCAGCGGTCAGGCCGCAGCATCATCAGGTTATGCTTTTTGTTGGGCAATCGCCCCTGCCCAGGCCTGCAGGCGGCTTCCTCGTCCAAGGACGCGCCCGCCCTTGAAACAAACCCGCGGATGGCTCGCGGCGGCCGTCTTCCAAGCCGCTGAACGCCATGAGAATCCATTATCCATCGGTCATCATGTCAGGGCTCTGCGGGTATGCGCTGCTCATCCTCTGGGGGACCTGGAACGGCCCGCTGGATCTGCCGCAAGACAGGCGGGAGGTGGTTTCATCCATGCATGAAACGGCGGAGGGATCTGCGGCCGCTCAAACCTTCTCCGCCACCGCTGCCTATGAGGAGGATGCTGCCATGATGAAGCACCACCTGTGCAACAAGCAGCCTCCAAGGTGTTCGTTGCCGCCGGCCACCTGCGCAACCCACGATAGGGGCGGAGCATCAAGCCTCTTCCATAAGGTGATCAAGCTTCAGACTTATTAACATGAATGCCATACGCCTGATTTGCCTGACCCTTCTTTGGCTGGTCATCCTGTGTCCTTCATCAAGGGCCCAGATGCAGATGATCAGCGACGCCCATTTCCAAACCGGGCTTATCGTTCTCTCCCCGGGCGGAGGCGTCGAAGGCAATCTCCAGTACACGACGGCAAACGGCCCACCCCAATGGATGATGGGGCAATGGGGAAGCCGCCAGTCGATCTACGGCACCTCCGGCCAGAACCAGGCGGATGGATCGGTCAAATGGAGCAATGACTGCAAAACGGTGGTGCAATCTCCGACGGCCGGCGCCAATGCCGACCTTGTGCTTGGGCTGAACTCCATTCAGGAGTATGGAGGCAGCTATCGTTCAGCAACGGCTCCGTGGCCGGCGCTCCTGGTGCAGCAGTCCATCAGCGAACCCGGCGGCTGGCGTGCCGCGACCGCCCCTTCCGTCGCACAAATGAACCACGCCGTCCTCAGTCTGGGGGTCAGGCTCACGCGGGCCAACCATGTCTACACGACCGGGTATGACAGCTCGCTGCATGCCGCTCAATTCCCGATTTATTTCACGATTCAAAACCTCAACCCCGCCTCATCAGGCTATGGGAAATACTTCTGGTATGGAATCCTGATCTACGACGACCGGCACCCGGTTACCAGTGCGTACTCGCTGCTGGACCTGGGCACGCAAAGCCTGATTTACGCGAACGGCCTGGATGACTTTGGGTTTTCTGCGGGGCCTCAGCCCGGCCAGTGGCTGACTCTGAACGTGGACATGCTTCCACACATCAAGAACGGGCTCAAATATGCATGGAGCCATGGATACCTGACGGAGTCCCAGACCGTTGGTGATTACAAGATCGGCGCGATGAACATCGGCTGGGAGGTCCCTGGTCTCGGTGACGTCGAAATGCAGTTCAAGAACCTGGGTCTGGAAGTGTCCGTCCCGGGCTCCCTTCCGCAGATCGAGGTCGAAGGACTCGGTGGTTACTGCATCCCGAACGGAGACACCACTCCTTCGGCCACGGACGGCACTCTGCTGCCCACGGTCTTGACCCCCGGAGGGTTCAGCTCGCGGATCTTGAGCGTGAGAAACGCCAATGCCTCCGGCTCCGTCCTGAACCTGACGGGATCTCCCAGGGTGCAGATATCAGGTTCCGGAGCGGGCAGGTTTCTTGTCCACACGCTTCCTGGAACCAGCATTGCAGGCGGAAGCTTCACGAACTTTGAGATCCGGTATGCTCCGAATGCCGTCGGCACCCACAAGGCCACGCTGACGATTGCCTCAAACGATCCCTCTGTTCCTGCCTATGCCTTTGACATTCAAGGCAGCGCCCAGTGGCCGGTTGATTCTGATGCGGACACGCTGCCTGACGGGTGGGAGGCCCAATTCTGGACTCTTGGCGGGGTGGATCCCTCCCATGGACCCGCAGGCGACCCCGATGGAGACGGCATGTCCAACCTCCTGGAATATGCGCTCGATTCCATTCCGCTCGCACCGGGGATGGCTCAGGTTCCCTCGGCCAGGACTGCGGTCAATCCAGCCGATGGCAAACCCTACATGACCTTCACGTATCGCCGTCGCACCGGAGCGAGCGGCCTTGTTTACACGGTTCAGGTGAGCGAAACGCTGGGGTCTTGGACCTCGGGGCCTGCGGAGACCGAGGAGGTCGGCAGCACAGCCAACCCTGGCGGTGATTCGGAGACGGTGCTGGTGCGGATCAAGCCCGCCTTGAACACTCCGGGAAAACCGAGGAAGTTTGCCAGGCTTCAGGTAACGACCCCTTGATGAACTCCCGGGGCGAGATGGGACCCCGGAAGGGCGGGAGCCGCAGATTTCGGCCCTGCCGCCGCTGTCATCTGGCTTGTGAATCCCGGCTTTGAACAGCCTGGTGCGCGGTCTCCTGGAGGAAGCGGGCATGGACCGGGTCCAGGCCCTTCGGGATGAAGCGGCTGCCAACGGCGCTTTCGCCGAACAAGATTTCATACCAGACGCAGGCGCCGAGGTATTCGCCCGCCTGGTTCGCGTGATGGCCGTCCATGCCGAGCGTGAGCTCATGGCCACCCTTCGGCTTCGCCCAGCGCCAGCCGACGTGCAGGGAGCGGGACTGGTCCGGCAGGAAGGGCCTGCGCGCCGTCTTCGGATCAAAGGGCTTCGTGTCGGGCCTGTAGCCCCACTGCGGATCCGTGTCGGCACGGAAAAACGCATCGCCCACCGGGATGATTTTCGCGCCAAACTCCGTCGCCAGCCTGTCATAGGCGGCGGTGAGGCCGCGGTACATCTCCTCCTGGGTCCGGGGTTCGCCGGGCTTGGGGTCCTTCACCTTGAAGCGCGGATCATCCACGCGATAGGCCCAGGTCTGATGAATGAGCAGCCTTGCCTGGGGCGCGTGCTTCATGACCAGGTCGCGCAGGATGCCCGCATGGGGCGGGTAGGTGGCGTAGTCATGGCTCTTGATGCTCGCCTGCTGAATCGTGACGAAGTCCCACGTGTCCGCGGTGAGATTGGCGACCAGGTCCTTGCCGTTCGCATAAAGCCGCGCCTTGCCCTGAGTCTTCAGTTTGTCCGCATGCACCTGGAAGGAGGCGCCGCCGATGACGAGCGAGTTGTGGACCAGGGTGTGGCCGCCCGCCTTCGCGAGGTCGTTGAGGTGGTGCGTGGCGTTGGCGGAGAAGCTGTTGCCGATGGTCAGCAGGCGAACGGTCCTGGGTTCGCCGGCCAGGATGCTGACGGCGGCGAGAAGCAGGGGGACAAGGATCCAGGTGGTCAGGCTGTTGGTTCGGCGTGGCATGGTTTCATGTTCCGCCGTCCTCCGTCATGGCAAGGCGGATTTGCTGAAAAACAGCCCCGCCTCAGACCTTCTGCAGCTTCCACCGGCCGCGTCTGAACAGCGCCCAGCTCAGCAGGGTAAGGAGTGAAAAGGCGGCCGGCACGGAAATCACAGCGCCCACCGGGCCGAAGGACTGGGAGAGCAGCCAGGCCATGGGAATCTGGCAGAGCCAGAGGCAGAGGAAGTTCAGACGCGCCGGCGTCCAGGTGTCGCCTGCCCCGTTGAAGGCTCCCTCGAAGCACATGCCCGCCGCATAGAAGGGGAAGGCCAGGCTGATGATCCAGAGCGAGCGCACACCAAAGGCCGCCACCTCAGGCTCTGGCGAGAAGAGACGGATCAGCGGCCCGGAAAACAGCACGAAGCCCAGGCCCACGACGCCAAGCACGAGCACGTTCAGCCTCACGGCGATCCACACGGCGGCCTCGGCGCGCTCCGGCCTGCCCGCACCGAGGTTCTGCCCAACCAAGGTTGCTCCCGCATTGGCCAGGCCCCAGGCGGGCATCAGGGCGAACATGACGATGCGGATGGCGATGGTGTAGCCGGCCAGGGCCGTGCTGCCGAACAGCGCCAGGATCTTGAAGAGACCGACCCAGCTTGTCGTGCTGATGAGGAACTGGGCGACGCCGCTGCCGGACTTGGCCAGCACCGCGCCGATGACCTCGCGCTCCGGCCTGAAGTGCGGCCAGCGCACCTTCACGCGACTATGATGACCGGCGAGGTGCCAGAACTGGTAGAGGACGCCGATGCCACGTCCGATGTTGGTCGCCACCGCCGCACCCGTGACGCCCAGCTCCGGGAAGAACCCCAGGCCGAAAACGAAGCAGGGGCCCAGGATGATGTTCAGCGTGTTCGCCAGCCAGAGCGTGCGCATGGCGATCACGGCATCCCCGGCGCCACGAAAGATGGCGTTGATCAGGAAAATCAGGAACACCGTCGCATTGCCGCCGAACATGAGGCGGGCAAAGTCCGCACCCTGAACCACCACGGCTTCCTCCGCCCCCATCCAGCGCAGGATGTCCGGTGCCAGGATGCCGAGCACGACGCCGATGGCCGCGGAAGCCAGCACTCCTAGAAGCACAATCTGACCCGCCGCCTGCGCGGCAAGCTCCGGCTCCTTTTCACCAATGCGCCGTGACACGATCGCCGTGGCCGCGATCGAGGTGCCGATGGCCACGGCGTAGATCAGCGTCATCACCGACTCCGTGAGGCCGACCACCGCCACCGCCCCGCTCCCCAGACGTGACACCCAGAACACGTCCGCGACGACGAAAAGCGACTCCATCACCATCTCCAGCACCATCGGCACCGAAAGCAGGATGATGGCACGGTTCAGCGGCAGCGCCGTGTAGTCATGCTCCTGGCCGCGCAGCGACTGCATCACGCTGCGCCAGAAGGAAACCGGAGGCTGGCCCTCCTCGCTCAAAGCGCACCGCCTTTCCAGGTTGCAGACGCAACCAGGGTCGGGGCCGGGACATCCAGCCTGGCAAGGCGCCTGCGGAGGAGTTGAACGGGATCAGCTTGAAAAAGCACGGCGGCATAGGAGCCCGGCCCGGCGTGTTGGCAACGTCCTTCTCAGCCCCGGCCAGAGGGGTTCTGGAAAGTGGCTGCAGCTTTAGCCGCAGGATTTGGATTTAGACCCGTCATGCTCTGGTAAAATGATTTGTCCAGCAAGCCCGGCTTCACCCCCTCGTTGTCAGTGAATGAGTCTTTGTCGCTGCCTCGCTGTCTTGCTTCCGCTCCTGGTTTCACTCGCAGCGGAACCACTGCCCGTGGTCGATTTGTCGCAAAACACGCCGCGTCACGTCATCATCGCGCAAGGCACAGAAAAGGTCTATCAAGGCCATCCGACGACACTGCTGATGCCGGATGGCAAGACGATGTTCTGCGTGTGGACGCACGGTCACGGCGGCACCGCCGGACCGCTGAAGCGCAGCGAGGATGGCGGCAAGACGTGGAGCGCAGAGCTGCCTGTGCCGGAGAACTGGTGGAAGGTGAAAAACTGCCCCGCGATCTACCGCCTGACCGATCCTCAGGGCGTGGCGCGGCTCGTCGTGTATGCCGGACAAGGGCCGGATGGCACGATGCAGCAGTCGGTTTCGACCGATGAAGGCAAAACGTGGTCGCCGATGCAGAGCAACGGCCTCGTGTGTGTGATGCCGTTCTGCACGATTCTGCCGGTGGAGGGCGGAAAGAAGCTCATCGGCCTCTCCAACATCCGCCGTCCCGGTGAAACCAAGGACACGAGGTCGAATGTGGTCACGCAGAGCGAATCGACCGATGGCGGGCTGACCTGGAGCCCGTGGCGCATTCTCGTTGATCTCGGCGATTTGAAGCCCTGCGAGCCGGAGGTGCTGCGCTCACCGGATGGCAGACAACTGCTCTGCCTGATGCGTGAGAACATCCGCACGGAGCCCGCGCATTTCATCACGAGCGATGACGAGGGCCAAACATGGTCGGAGGTGAAGGCGCTGCCGCCGGGACTGCACGGAGATCGTCACAAAGCCGTGTATGCGAAGGATGGTCGGCTCGTCATCGCTTTCCGTGACATGGGCAAGGACAGCCCCACGCGCACTCACTTTGTCGCCTGGGTCGGGCGCTACGAGGACATCATCAGCGGCAGGGATGGCGAATACAAAATCAAGCTGCTGCACAGCCACAAAAGCAGCGATTGCGGCTATCCCGGTCTCGAACGGCTGCCCGACGGCACTTTCGTCGCCACGACCTACATCAAGTATCGCCCTGGCACGGAGCAGAACTCCGTCGTGAGCACACGCTTCACTCTGGCGGAGACGGACAAGGCCGAAAAGACGACCCACGCGACTGCCAGCCGCAAAGCTGCAGGCATCGTGCTTGATGAAGACGCGGCGGAATACAAAGGCGCATGGAAGATGTCTGACAGGCACACGCCGCTCGTTGGCGCATCGTATCGGCATGATGATCGCGCGAAGAAGTCGGACGCGACGGCAAAGTTCACTCCGGAAGTGCCAGCAGAGGGTCGCTACGAGCTGCGTCTGCTTTACGTCGAGGCCGCCAATCGGGCGCAAAAGGCGCGAATCACCATCCGCAGTGCCGATGGCGAAAAGGTGGTCGAGTTGAATCAGCGTCTCGAATGCCTGGAGGATGGCATTCCGCGATCGTTGGGGGTGTTTGCATTCAAGAAAGGAAAATCAGGCAGCATCGAAATCTCGAATGCAGGCGCGGATGGATATGTTGCGGTCGATGGCCTGCAACTCGTACCGGAGGCCGAGGCCATCGCCGAGCGCAACACGCGTGCGGATGCCGGATTTCCCATCAAAATGAGAGCAGAGGCCAAACCGGTCGTTATTCCGCCGCCGATGCTTTTGAAGAGCGCCGCGAAGCCGCAGAACGTGAATGGCAAGTCGTATGAGCTCGTCGTCATCGGCGGCACGCCGGGCGGGATCGCCTGCGCGGTGCGCGCGGCTCGCGAGGGCTTGAGCGTGCTGCTCGTCAATCACACGCAGCATCTCGGCGGCTTCGTCACCAGCGGCGCGGGCGGCTGGGAGGCACCGTATGATGGCCTTCGCTCGCCGATCTACGGCGAGATGCTCACCGGAGCGGCGCAGTATTATGCAAAGACCTACGGTGAAGGCTCGCCGCAGCATATCGCCTCGATGCCGAGCAAAACGAGCCGTGCTCACATTGATCGTCCGAAGGTCGAACCGCGCATCGCAGAGATGCTTTTCAATCAGATGGTCGAGAAGGAGAAGACGCTGACCGTGTTGCTCGGCCACATCGTCACGAAAGCGGAGCGCGACGGCACGTTGCTGAAAAGCGTGACCTTGAAACCGATGCACGGCGAAAAAGACATCACCGTGCGCGGCCAGATTTTCGCCGATGGCATGTATGAAGGCGATTTGATGGCCGTCGCAGGCGTGAAGACGCAGATCGGCCGCGAATCTCGGGCGCAATACGGCGAAAAGCACGCGGGCGTGATTTACACCACCGAGCGCCACAAGGAACCCGGCCAGCGCGGCTTCCCGAAGGCCGCCGACGAGGGCACGCTGAACATCCGCTACAACAGCCACGCCACCGCCGACATTGTCGAAGGCCCGCAGAGCGGCGAGGCGGACGGCAGCGTGATGGCCTACAACTACCGCCTCATCCTCACGCGTGATCCGGCCAACCAAATCCTGCTGTCGAAGCCCGCGAACTTCGATCCCGCCATCGCCAAAGCAGCAGGCGGTGGCGGTTTCGTGCCGAACCTGCCAAATGGCAAGGTCGCGTGGAATGGCGGTCGTCTCATCGGCCCGCAAAACGAGTATCCCGCCGCCGACTGGCCCACACGCGAGGCTATTTCAAAGCGCTACCTCGACAGCATGCTCATGCGCCTGTGGTGGATGCAAAACGACCCTGAAGCATCGGAGAAGGAGCGCAAGCAGTTCGCCGGTTACGGTCTCGCTGCCGATGAGTTCCCCGACAACAACCAAGCGCCCTACGAGATCTACGTTCGTGAGGCACGGCGACTTGTCGGGCGCTACGTTTTCAAAGAGCAGGACAACGTCATCGCCGAAGGCATCGCCCGCACGCCCATCCATGCCGACAGCATCGCCATGACCGACTGGCCAGTCGATTCCGTCGCCTGTCTGCCGCGCAAAGCCCCCGGCGGCAACACCGATGGCATCCTCTTTCTCGGCGAGGAATCGCGTCCCGCGCAGGTGCCGTATCGAAGCATCCTCACGAACGAGATCGACAACCTGCTCGTCCCCGTCGCCATTAGCGCCTCCCACGTCGGCTGGGGCAGCATCCGCCTCGAGCCCACCTGGATGCAGCTCGGCGAAAGCGCCGGCCACGCCGCCGCGTTGTCGGTGAAAGCGAAAACAACACCCGCCAAGCTCCCTGCCGACCTCTTGATCCGCAAACTGGCCGCAAGCCGTGTGATGATCAGCTTCTTCAACGACGTGGATGTCACCTCCAACGATCCCCAAGTTGCCGCCGCGCAGTTCTTCGGCACGAAAGGTTTCTTCGCGAGCTACGACGCCAAACTCGACCAACCGCTCACCGAGGCCGTGAAGGCCGTGTGGCAACAAGGCTTCGAAAAGCTCCGAAAAGGCACCGTGGCGCCGATGCAGCTCGCGAAGGCGGTTCATGCGGCGGAAATGAAGGAGTCACCGGCCACGAAGCAGAAGAGGGGTGAAGCACTTGCAGTCATGTGGAAGGCCTTCTTCCCCTAATGCGGGCCTTTACCTCCGTGAAGCGGCATGACACCTTCACGGCGATGAAAAAGCCAGTCGCCCAAGCCAAGCCTGCTGCCTATCCGAGACTCATCACCGGCATCGGCACGCTGCTGGAGCAGTCTCGCCGCTCGGTCGTCCGTGCAACGAACTGCTTCATGACCGCAACCTTTTGGGACATTGGTCGGCGCATCGTGGAGTTCGAGCAGGGTGGCAAACGGCGGGCGGAGTATGGCGATGAGCTGCTGGAGCGGTTGTCGCGCGACCTGACGGAGCGGTATGGGCGGGGGGTTTTCCGTCACGAACCTCAAAAAGTATCGGCAGTTCTTTCTGCTCAATTCCAACATTCGCCCGACACTGTCGGGCAAATCTTCCGAACAGCTCGAACTGAAGATTCGTCCGACAGTGTCGGACGAATCCGCCGAGGAGCAAATTTACGCAACATCGTCGCGTGAATCCGCCACTGACTCCCTTGGCCTCCTTCAAGCCCTCGCCGCTCGTTTTCCGCTCCCGTGGTCGCACTATGTGAAGCTCCTCACGGTGAAGGACGAAAAAGCCCGCCGCTTCTACGAGGAGGAAGCCCTGCGCGGTGGTTGGAGCGTGCGACAGCTCGACCGGCAGGTCGGCAGTCTCTTCTATGAGCGCACCCTGCTTTCCAAAGACAAGGCGGCGATGCTCCGCAAAGGCTCGAAGCCGCAATCCGGCGACGCTCTCACCGTCGATGAGGCCGTGCGTGACCCGCTCGTGCTCGAGTTCCTGAATCTCAAAGATGAATACTCCGAAACCGATCTCGAAGATGCCCTTGTCCGCCATCTTGAAGCCTTCCTGCTCGAACTCGGCGGCGACTTTACCTTCGTCGGACGCCAGCGCCGCCTGCGTGTGGGTGGCACTTGGTATCGCGTGGATCTCATCTTCTTCCATCGCCGCCTGCGCTGTCTCGTCATCATCGACCTCAAGCTCGGCACGCTGGATCACGCGGACGCCGGGCAAATGCACCTCTACCTCAGCTACGCCCGCGAACACTGGACCCACGAAGGCGAAAACCCGCCCGTCGGCATCATCCTCTGCTCCTCCGCCGATGCCTCCCTCGCTCACTACACCCTCGACACGCTGCCGAACAAAGTAATGGCGAGAGAATACCAGCTTGCACTGCCTGCCGTGAAAAAGCTGGAAGCTGAACTGGCGGCGACAAGAAAACGGCTGGAACGGGCGGGGAAAAATGAGCAGCTTAGGAAATGATTGTTCCTCAATCAGACATCATTAATCGAATCCAAGCTGCCATCGAGGCGCTGCGAAAGGATTCGTCTAACAATAGCGCCACGACAGGTCTGGTGCGCTCGCCATTGTCCGTTGGACTTTCGCCGGAGGAAATCTATGCACTCGTCAGCTTTTTGCGTCACGAGCGTCGGCAAGAGTGGGTCAGGTATGTTGTAGAGTCGCGACTTCGGGCGAATGGAGCGGAACTCGCGCAAGCTGGTGCCTTTGCCCATCCTGAGGAAATCGCTCAATCCGGCGATGTTCCCGGCGAAGACGGGTGGCGATACTATTTCCATGGCCGGGGATGCTGTTTCAGCCACACGGATGGCACTGCGGTGGATGTTGATTTTGCCGACGACGGATCGGCCTTGGACATTGACCCATATTTTTACACCAGCTATCTCGGCAGTTCTGCGTCACTTGGATTCTGCGAGGCACAACTCAAACAGCCGAAGGGATTGGAGAACGGCTGGCAGGTCGTTTTGCCACGATTGGGGCAAGCAGGCATGATTCAAATGAAGTGGCGCTTTAGACTGAGCGAAGCAGGCCGAGCTACTGCTTCAGCACTCGAACCGCTGCTGGATTTCATTGAAACGCATTCCGGCGCGGTGAGATGCGCGGCGTTCTCGCTCATCGGCGATTACGTCAATGCGGAGGCCGAAGCGGTTCGTGGAGGATTGAATTCAGCCGAGTTTTCCGCATCTGCGAAACGCCAACTCTCTGACCGCGTGGCAGCAATGCGTGTGGTAATTCGGGGCAAAGACAAGTCAACCGCTCGCTTTGCTCTGGCGTCTCTTGCCGCCATTGGGAAGGTCCATGCGTTAGACGACGTGCTCGATGCTTTGCGACGAAAGCCCGCTGGCGGGCTGAATCACGATGCACTCGCCGCACTTCGGCTTTGGGAAGGCGCTGATGTCACTCATGCACTCGTGAAAGCGCTCCGGCTATTCACCGGACAATCGTTCGCGGAACGACTGCGCCAGATGGTCTCTCCAGCAGCGTTCGCGAGCCAGAATGAGCGTGCCACCAATGGAATCATCACTGGCATAGCTGCGGCGCTCTTTGCCAAGCTCACGCCACAGGCTTTGAAAGCCGAAGCTGGTGCAGATTTGAGTCGAGCCATGCGCCGCGACTGCCAGGCTTGCGATGACGATGCGGGCTTTTTCCTCTACTTGCTGGATGCTACTGCTGGACTCGCAAAGCTGCGGGCAAACCTTGTCAATCCGGTGCCTATCACCAGACAGGGCGCGGCTTGCTTTCTTGCCCTCATAGGGACACGGACCAGCGAGGAAATCCTCATTCATGCAGCTCGTGGCAACGTGGAAGATGGAGGGCATGAAGCAGCCTGTGCCCTCAGCCTTTTGCAGTCAGAGGCTGCTCAAGCAGCCGCGCTCGAATGGTTGCGACGTAACGACGAATTTGAAGATGCCGAAGGCACTGAAATTGACTTCAACGGAAAGAAAGTCCGGACATGGAGTGCGGACGAAATGATGCGCTCCACTCTCCGTGAGGACATCCGCTACTGGTTCGACAAGAAGCGAACTGAATTCGCACCTTTGCTTCAACTATGGCGTTCACAGCTTACCCAGCAATGAAAGCTAAAACCCTAACTTCACTCGTCCCCACCGCTTCATTTCTAACCTGCCTCATGGCACTGACGCTGGTTGCACCGCTACTTTCTCAGCAATCTCAACGGGGGCGCCCGCCCGCTCCGGTGCTGAAAAAGGGAGAGAAGCAGCTCTTCGTGGACAGTGTGATGATCCGCAGCAAGCAGGGCGTGGCGCGAGTTATTCATCCGGCGAAAAAGCGGGAACGGCCCGTGCTCACGGCGGAGATGCCTTGGGAGCAGAAGTCCAAAGACGGCGTCATCGACAAGCGGGTGAACATTTATGGAACGGTGCTGCGTGATGCGACGACCGGCTCCTTCAGGATGTGGTATGCGGATGCAGGCAGCGTGCTTTACGCCACCTCCGCCGACGGTATCCGCTGGGAGCGGCCCATGCTAAAGGTCGCTGGTGAGAACAATGAAACCGATCTGCATCTGCACAGCCCCAGCATCATTGAGGACAAGTTTGAGACCGATCCCGCGAAGCGCTACAAGGCGGTCGGCAGTGCGGGCCGGGGTGTGGACGATGCCAAGCTGCAACGGCTCAAGGACAAGTTTGAGCTGGTGGATTGGTATCGGGACAAGGATCACCGCTTGTATTACGCGGCTTATTCGGCCGACGGCTGGCGATGGACGATCGAGCCGGAGCCGATCCTGCTCGGCTGCGACACCATCACGCTTTCGCAGGATCCGGTGACGGGCGAATACCTCGCCTTTCACAAACGCCAGGGTGATCCGCGCGTGGTGGGCATCCGCCATGTGTTCCTTTCCGTCAGCAAGGACATGAAGCACTGGTCCGAGCCGCATCCGGTGCATGTGGCCGATGAGATCGACAACAAGGCCACGCGAAAGCTGAAGGGTGGCACTTACTCGGAATACTACAATCTGTCTGGGTTTGCTTATGCCGGACAATGGCTGGGGTTTGTCACCCACTTTCGCCGGGTCGAGCCGCCGTCCGCGTTGTTCGGCAACGACGAGGTCAACGGCCAGAAAAGGTCCGCCACCGGCATCATTGATGTCCAGCTCGTCACCAGCCGGGACGGCCGGCATTGGCAGCGCTGCTCGGACCGCAGTCCGGTGATCCCGCTGGGGCCGCATCCGTATGATGCGGGCAGCATCTTCGGACTTTGCAACGCGCCCGTCTTCGTCGGCGATGAGATGTGGATGTATTACACCGCCTCGACCACGCCGCACGGTGGTCTGGCACCTGAAAAGGAGCAATCCATCGCCCGCGCCGCCTGGCGGATCGACGGCCTGGCTTCGTTGCGACCCAGGAAAAAGAAAGAGCCGGGCACCATTGAAACGCATGAGTTTGTGCCTGAAGGCAGCAGGCTCACCGTCAATGCGGATGTCAAAGGCGGCAGCCTTGCTGTGGAGGTGCTGGATGCAGATGGGAAGGTGATCGAAGGCTTCGACAAGGAATCCAACCTCATCGAAGAACAGGATTCCGTAAAGCTGGCCGTCCGCTGGAAGACCACGGACGCACTGCCCGCAGGCAAGCCCATCCGCCTCCGCTTTCATCTGCTGAATGGAGACCTCTACAGCTACGTGATTGATTGACCGTCCATCGAAACAACCTGCAAACCTGCGCCACGCGTCCAGCTCAGCCGCAGCTCCCGTCGGCGCGATACCCAATGCTTCACGCGCCGGGCAAGCACGAGCGAAATCATCCGCGATCCCGATTCACCGTGCAGTCATGCTCCTGATGAGACCGATGCCGTGGTTCAAGAAGTGGATGCTGTCACGAACCACGGGCGCCATCACGGGATGCGTTCACGGCTTGCCGGCTTCTGGCCTCGTTTGAATCTCAGCCAGTCGCTCCGCCATGCGTTTCGCGACTTCAGGATGGGCTTCGATGACGTTGGTGGACTGGTGCGGGTCGCGGGCGAGGTGGTAGAGCTGGGCTTTCGGGGCGTCGGGCTTGAGCTTGCCGTTGACGAAGTCGCTGTTCGTCTCGCCGGTGAACTTCAGGGCTCCGCCGCCACCGAGGTTGTGGTCACCGGGCTTGATGCCGTCGAAGCCGCCGCCTCCCGTGGCACCGATGTAGAGCCAGGGTCCTTCGCGGAGGGCGAGATTCGCTCTGCGATTTGGCGCGAGCACCAGGTGGTCGCGCACGGGTTTCTCCGGCTGGCCGAGCAGGGCGGGCAGGACGTTCACGCTGTCCGGGCCGCGTGTCTCGGAGCCAGTGAGGGCGGCGAGGGTGCTGAGGAGATCGACCTGGCAGACGAGCTGATCACTGACCCCGCCTGCCTCAATCTTCCCAGGCCACCTGGCGATGAAGGGCACGCGGTGGCCACCTTCCCACGCATCAAACTTGAAGCCGAGCAGGTCGCCGTTGAGCCGGTGACCGGCTTTCCAGGCCTGCTGACCGCCCCGGTTCAACATGCCGCCGTTGTCGCTGGTGAGCAGGACGAGCGTGTTGTCGCTGAGTTTCAACTCATCGAGCGTCTGCATCACCTCGCCGACCATCCAGTCGAACTCCTGGATGAAGTCGCCATAGGGTCCACACTCGCTGCTGCCTTTGAACTTCGCGCCCGGCGTGAAGGGATGATGGATGTGCGGCGTGGCGAAGTAGAGGAAGAACGGGCCACCCGCATGATCGCGCATCCATGTCACCGCCTTCTCCGTGAGCGTGGCGCCGTGCCTTTCCTCATCATAGAGCGCGTGCGCAGCCTTTGCACCGGACATCGGCGGCGAAAGCATCTTCTCGGGAAACATTCGTGTCTGCGCCTTGCCGCCATACTTCAGCGGATCCGCCGGATCGAGCCCGACAACGCGATGATCCTCCACCCACACGAAGGGCGGATGGCTGTTGACGACGGGAATGCCGAAGTAGCGGTCGAATCCGCACTCGAGCGGGCCGGGCTTCAAATCCGCGTTCCAGTCCGGCTTCCTCTTCTCGCCAAACCCAAGGTGCCATTTGCCAAAGCAGGACGTCGAGTAGCCGCGTGTCTTCAACATGCCCGGCAACGTTGGCTTGGACACATCGACCACAAGCGGGTTCGGATTCATCACCGGTCCCCAGAGGTTTTTGCGAAACGGATACTCGCCCGTGAGCAGCGCATAACGCGACGGCGTGCATACCGATGACGCCGAATGCGCATCCGTGAACCTTCGTCCCTGCGCCGCAAGCTTGTCGATGTTCGGCGTCTTCACCTTCGTCGCTCCGTAGCAGCCGAGGTCGCCATAACCGAGGTCATCGGCGAGGATGAGAACGATGTTCGGCGGCGTGGCGGAGTCAGCCCGAGCGCTGGGCGCGAGACGTGCTTGTTTTTGGGTTTTGGCTCTCCCCTTGGCCGCTTTTGACTTTGGCTTTTGTTCACTGGTCACCTTCCAGTCATTCATGTCAGGACGTTTCGGTCCGTTGTCAAAGAAGCGGGCCTCGCTGCCGATGCGGTCGTAGTCGCCGATTTGGGTGCGGGTTTGTTCCGTGAAGGCGAGGAGCGCTTTCACCACAGCGGGATGCTGCACGGAGACATCTGTGCGTTCACCGAGATCGGCCTCGAGGTCGTAGAGCTGCGGCTCTTTGATCTCGATGTTATCCGCCGGGAGCAAATGCGGGCGTTTGGGCATGCGCAGACCAGCGGTGAGCCACGGCGGATATTGTGGTCGCGGAAGCACAAGCTTCCATTTGCCCTGTCGCACGGCCTGGAGATGCGTGTTGAGGTAATAGCAATAGGTGCCGTCGTCTTCGCTTGTGGGCGGACCTTGCAGCAGCCAGGAGGAGAGGTCGCGTCCGTCGAGTCGTGCCTGCGGCATCGAGCCACCGGTGAGCGCGGTGAAGGTGGGCAGCAAATCGAGCGTGCTGGCGATGCGGTCGCACGTTTGCCCCGCAGCGATGCGGCCGGGTGCCCATGCGATGGCAGGGACACGCACGCCAGCCTCCCAGGTGCTCGCCTTGCCGCCACGCAGGGGCCCGGGACTGCCACCGTGCTCCTTTTGCAGGATCCAGGGGCCGTTGTCGCTGGTGAAGACGACAAGCGTGTTCTCCGCGATGCCCTCCGTGCGCAGCGTGTCGAGGATGCGTCCGATGTGGTGGTCCAGTTCTTCAATGACATCGCCGTAGAGACCGCGCCGCGACTTGCCTTCAAAGTCCCTGCCGACATTCAGCGCGGTGTGCGGCATGTTCGGGCAGAGGTAGATGAAGAAGGGCTTGTCCTTGCGCCCGCGGATGACGCGGATGGCTTCATCGGCATAGCGGCGCGTGGTGGACCCGATGCTGAGGTCGATGGGGTTCTCGATGATTTTGCCATCGCGCAAGAGCGACGTTTTCTGCCAGCTGTCGTTGCTTGCGGGTGTGCCAAACTGCGAGTCAAAGCCCTGCTGCAACGGGGCGAGTTCCCGATGCTGCATCAGGCCGGGGTGATGCCCGGCGAGGTCCCACTTGCCAATCTGCGCGCTGGCATAACCGGCTCCTGTCACGATTTCGGAGAGCAGCGTTTCGCGCGGATGTGGCAGCGTCATGTGGTTCTTCACATTCCCCGGCTCGGCGAGGCGCATCGGGTAACAGCCGGTCATCAGCGCCGCGCGGCTCGGCCCGCAAAACGGCTGCGCATAAAAACTGGTGAAAAGCATTCCCTCGGCGGCCATCTTGTCGAGATGCGGCGTGCGGATGTCCTTCGCCCCGTAGCAGCCGAGGTCGCCATAACCGAGATCATCCGTTAAAATGACGATGAGGTTAGGCCTGGACGGCTCCGCCCCTGATGGCAACACGCCATGGATGGCTAGAAATGCTGAAAAAATAAGGCGACGCATGGCTCCTGTGCCAACGAAGCAGGAACAGCTGCTTTGCCCATCATTCCGCACCATCGACTGACTGAAATCCACCAGGCCAGCGATGAACGTGAACTCAGCTGCACGGATCAAAGGAATGGAACTTGTTTCCCCAGCCGCCGAAGCTCTCCCCCCTCCTCAGGGTTGGCTGGACGTCGCTGCGCAAGGGCGCGGTGGGAAAGGCTTTGCGAAACACCATGCTTCAGCCTCAATCCGATATCTTGCCGCTGTTCGTGATGCAGACTGCCCGTCGGCGGCGCTCAGCGATGGGCAGGCGAGGTGAGGGGCAGGTCATACCAGGCGAGGCCGATGTCACGGCCCAGGTGTTCGATGCTTTGTCCGCCAGCGGCGTCATAGACCATGGCCAGCCGGTTGCCGATCCTCGTCACCGTGCCATGCGCCGGGACTGCAAAGCCTGCGATGATGACGCGGGCTTCTTTCTCTATCTGCTGGATGTTGATGCCGGTCTCGCAAAGCTGAGGTCCAACCTTGCCAATCTGGTGCCCATCACCCGACAGGGCGCAGCATGTTATATTGCCTTGATTGGGACTGGAGCGAGCGAGCAAATCCTCGTTCAAGCCTCCCGCGGCCCTGTGAACGCTGGAGGGCATGAAGCGGCCTGCGTGCTCACTCTGATGGATTCTGATTCCGCCAGAACGGCAGCACTCGAATGGCTGCGGAGGAATGATGGATATGAGGATGCCGAAGGCGAGGAAACAGATTTCAACGGGCGAAAAGCTCGGCAACATGCGTTACGCGAGCGGTTTCGGCGGCAATGACCGACGCTTTCTGATGCTGCAATACAGCGTCGATGGCCTGAACTGGTTTCAGGCGGACTGCGTGGAGCAGGCGGGTAAGATCTCGCAGTCCTTCATGTATGCGCGGCCCGTCATTGATGGCGATGACCTCGCGGTCATCGCGCGCAGCAGCATCCACGCGCCAAACCAGCATGATGCCGATCACGCGACCTTCCACCGCGTGAAAAACTTCCGCAGCCTCGCCCTGAAACTCACTCCGGAGCCGGAGGAGTAGCATGGAGGCCTTATTTCTCGCGTTGCTGACCGCTGCGCCCGAAGAAACGCCGCCCCCATCATGCTGCGCGATTTGCCGCTGCTCTTTGCCGATGACAGCGGCGTGGCGGAAAAATCCCGCGTCATCTGGTTCTGAGGCAATACGACAAGCGACAAAGTGTGTGCGGAATGCCGCAGGCGGAGTCTAAGAAAAGTGGCTGCGGCTAAAGCCGAAGCCACTTGATGTGACGAAACTCGATGCCTGCGCCCGCATGCCGGCCTTGGAAGCCGATGCGGCCTTTGCGGGGCAGTTCGGACCACGGCTTGCCCTGCAGCCATTTTGGCATCTCGGAGCTGTCTGGATTGAGTTTGCCGTCCTTCCATTGCGTGAGGTCGATCTCGTTCACGACCTCATTATTGAGCACGACGGTGATTTTCGGGCCTTGGGCGGTGAGGGTCATGCGATTCCATTCGCCGGCGGATTTCACGGTGCTTTTCGTCGCGGGCTGATGACCGAAGAAGGCGCCGCAGCGCCAGTTCGCGGGCTTCTCCTGCCATTGCTTCGCCGCGTCGTCGCAGATCTGGATTTCGATACTCGCCGGCATCCAGTTCGTATCATCGCTGTTGTAAAGAAAGACACCGCTGTTGGCCCCGGGTTCGAACTTGAACTCGAGATCGAGAACGCAGTCGCCGTGCACGGCCTTGGTCCAGATGTTTTGATCCTCGGTGGCCGTGAGCAGGCCGTCGCGATGGATCCAGACGCCTCCGGGCACTTTCATGTTGGTCAAATCGTGGACAAGCAGGTCATTCCAGCCGCTGGAATCTGGATGCGTGCGCAGGGGCAGCGTCAATTTCGCCGCTGCAGCTTTTTCAGAAGCGGTGATGTCCTCCAGAACCTCACCCCGGGCGAACTGACGCACGTTGCGCATGTATTCGGGTGGCACGTCGTGGCCGTAGCCGCGCATGATGACCGATTTCAAATCCGCCTTCATGAGCTTCGCCTGCCGCTCGATGAGCGACACCTGATCGAGCATGAGCTGGCGAAACTCCGACCCGCCCGACATGCCATCATCCGCCACGAGCACGAGCAGCCGCGCATCCTTCATCGGCAAGGCCGCGGGCAGCAGCGTGAAGCCGCCCTCATGCAGCCAAAACGCGCGGAAGTGCTGCGTGATGAACTCATCCCGTGCCGCCAGCAGCACGCTGAGCGTGTGGGCCCCGTTTGAGTGCCCACCGGTCACACTGTGCTCCCAGTCGATGTTCGGAACGGTTGCCGCGAGCTTCTCCAGCAGGGTGCGATAGGCCTCGCTGATGACGGGCAGGTCCTCCATCATCACCGGCAGCGTCCTGCCCTTCGGCTGGTTCTTTTTGAAGAGTGGCATCTGCACTGCGATGAAGTCATCCGCGCCCACAATGTCGCGAGCCATCGCCCCGCCGTCCTCCGGCCCACCGCTGCCACCTTTGAGATAAACAAACAGCGGGTGTTTCGAGGTCGGCGAATAGTTCGATGGCAGAATCGCCCCCAGCCGCGCCGGCTTCGTCATGCCCGAAACCCTGCCTGCGAGCGTGTTCGGCATTTCGGGGAACTCGAAGGCAAGTTGAGCGTTTGGTTGGAGATCTAAAGAAAGAGCGCTAACGCTGATGAGCGTGAATGCCGCAAAGAAAAGGCAAGGGCCTGTGATCATGGGTCGAAAAAACGGAAGGGGTCGCAGCAGGTCTTCCCACGTCTTCGCACGTCAGCGCCGTGTGGAGAGCGAAGGCTGAGTCCCAGAGCCGCTCGTCAGGGCTTGGCGAGTGCCTCGGGCAGCTTGGCAAGGCGTTCGAGCGCGGTGATCTCGTGGAAGAACCAGGGCTTGCCGTCCTTCTTTTTGAAGAGGATCGTCCGGCTCGCATATTTAAGGCCGTCGTGCTCCTTCCAGTCGCTGAAGCGGTAGAAGTCGCCGCGCCAGTCAAGGCGGTGGAGCAGCGAGGTTTCCTTGTCGAAATAGAAATCCATCGCCGGCGTCACACTGCCGCTGACACGCAGCCCGGCGCAGGTTTTGCCCTCGTCGGCAAGGTCGGGGATGACCTCGAACTTCGACTTTTCATCGACAAGCAGGTCGAGCGACCAGGCGCGCACGTCGTCCTTCGCGGGTTCCTCGCCACGTTCCTTTTTGCCCAGCCACCACTTGTCCGGCTGGGAATAGACCGACTCACGGGTGGAACGCTTCTTGCCTTCCGGAGGTTCCGGCTTGTCGCCGAAGTGGAAGATTTCCTGGAAGCGGAAAATCTTGAGCAGCTTGTCCTTTCCACCGACGGCGGCGAGGGCCTTGTGGACCAGCGGCTGCGGGTCCACAGTCTGGGCGGGGGCCAGGGCGGCGAGTGAAGCGGTGAAGAAGAGGCAGAGGAGATGGCGGTTCATGAGGATGGAAGGAACGCTGACAAAATCGATACGGTCAGCGGCTGCGCATAGTAACGGAAGGGCTGGCCTTGTTCCATCGCAGCTCCCAAGGCCCCTCAAATGACGGGGCATTTCCAGGGGGCGTTGCCTGACACCTTGAATTTGCCAGGAAAGAAGAAGCGCGGATTGAGCCAAAGTCTGGTTTCTTGGCCTGCGAAGGCGGATTTCATGGCCGTAGCGTGCGACATCTACACCCAAGATCGGAAAAGTTTAGGCGGAGGATTTGTGGTGATTTGCCGTGGCGGAAGGTTCTGCCAATGAATGTGTGTCTCGGCATTGGAGTTGCATTGCCTGAACAACATACGCCGAGGTTATAGGCAGTCGAAGGCCCACGGCCAAAGTAGTGCTGCGCTTTAGCGCGCACAGGCTTCGCACAGCCAGGAGACTCCCAAGCTCTGAGTGAAAACGATAGCTCCTCGGCCTACGGCGTCGTCACGCGCTAAAGCGCATGACGACTTTCGCTCTCACGCCATTCGCCGCTTGGAAGTGCGTCCCTTGCCACCGCCTCACTTCTTCCTCGGCAACGGCCATTCGTCGCTGCGGAAGGGGACGGCGGGGAGGCCCTCGCGGTTGTAGAGGTTGCAGCGCGGGGAGTTTGCCCAGGCGTAGCGGACGGCGACGGGCTTGGTGACCGCAGGGCTGGAGACGATGACGCTGTCGCCTTCGATCTTCGCCTCGGCGTCGTGCCATTCCTGGTCCTCACCGGCAAGGGTGAAGCCGACGAGCTTGTCGGTCGGCCAGGGGGTGTCGCCCTCGGCACGCCAAGGGGCCTGGCCGAGGGTCAGGCCGCTGCCGATTTCGGTGAAAGTCACGTGCATGTTCGAGCCTTCGGCTCTGGCCTCGCGAAACACCGGGCCGGAGGCGATGAGCTGCGCTTCGCCATAGGCCAGCTTCCGCGCGGCGAGCGCGAGGCGCTGACCGACCGGTTCCTTGCCCATTGGATGCACGTCGGCGGGATTGCCCACATCAATGGCAACGGCAAGCGCGGTGTTGGGCACGGCTTTCGCCGTCATCGCCTGGGCTTCGCGCAGCCATGGATACTGATGCAAGGGTGCAGGGTTCTTGTCCATGTCCCACGCGGCGAGCTGCACGATGAGGAACGGGAAATCGCCCTGGCCCCAGCGCTTGCGCCAGTCGCCGATCAGGCGCGGCAGCAGCGTGCGATACTCGATGCCGTTGCCGGCGTTCGCCTCGCCTTGATACCACAGTGCGCCGCGCATCGCATAGCCGACGAGCGGCGCGATCTTCGCGTTGAAGATCACGCTCGGCGTGCCGGGGCGCGAGGACGGGCTCGGGATGTCCATCGGATCCGGGTTCGCAGGTTCAGGCCGCGCGGGCGTCGGCTTCGGGCTCGTCTTGGGTCCGGCGTTCCAGGTCTTCATCGCCTCGTTGAAGGCAGGCGCGACCTCCTTTTGCCACTGCGCAAGATCCTTGCGATAGGCGTCCATCTTTTCGGGATGCGCGATCACTTCGCGATGTCGGGCAAGCGCTGCGTCATAACTCTTCGCGTGGTTTTCAAACGCCGGTGCCTCGCGCAGCGCGTCCATGCTCAGCCAGGCCTGAGCAGGCGTGCCGCCCCAGGAGGAATGCAGGATCGCCACGGGCACGCCGAGTTTCGCCCGCAAATCTCGCGCAAAGAAATACGCCACGGCCGAAAAGGCCTTCGCGGTGTTCGGATCGCTGAGATCCCAGCGGCCTCGGAGATCCTTCTGAGGCTCCGCAGCGGTCGCGTTTTGCACCGTGAAGAAGCGCAGCAGCGGATCGCCCGCCGCCGCGAGCGCCTGATCGGCGTTGTGCGCGCTGGAGAGAGGAAAGCCCATGTTCGACTGCCCCGAAGCGAGCCACACTTCGCCCACGAGCACGTCCGTGCATTTATGATTTACGACTTGTGACTTATGATTTGAAGAGATGATGAAATCGCGTGGCTGATCACTCGCGGGCATGGGATCCAGCTTCACGAGCCATTGACCCTTTTCATCAGCCTTAGCGGCCTTCGTTTGTCCGGCAAACGACACGTTCACTTCTTCCCCTGGCTTTGCCCAACCCCACACCGGCACTGCCGTGTCCCGCTGCAAAACCATGTGATCGGCGATGAACGCAGGCAGCTTGATTTCCGCGCGGGCGAGGAGCGGCAGCAGCAGGATGAGAAGGAGACGTTTCATGAGGCGTGAAGGCATGTTGAGTCAAAATGGGTCGATCAGGCAAAGCGAAAGTCAGCGGGCATCCGGATGGCCGCTCAGGCGCACGACGCGCTCCCATTCATCGGCGAGGATTTAATGGCCCGCGCAGGCTTATTCCAGCACCACGTTGTCGAGGAAGAACGCGGTCTTCGTGGTGCCGAGGGCGCTGAAGAGCAGGTAGCTGGCGCTGGTCCAGCCGGGTTTGACGGGCAGACCGGTGAAGTCCTTCTTCGTTCCATCCTGGCGTGTCAGCGTCAGCCGCCAGGAACCGGTCTTCTCAGGCGCGGAAGGCGTGGCGGCGGAACCGGTGACGGCGGTGAG
>CAZXPU010000083.1:0-26140 GCA_964642905.1 uncultured Prosthecobacter sp. | reverse complement strand
TCAGGCCTTCGCCTACGTCTCGAATTTCGACAGCGACAATGTCAGCGTCATCGATGCGGCGACGCTCACCGTCGTGCAGACCATCGCCACCCGAAACGGACCGCGCGGCATCGCGCTCCGTCCCGACGGCACCCGCGTCTACGCCGCCTTCCTCCTCTCCGGCAACCGCACCACGGTCCTGCCCCGACAGAAGGCGCCTCCGCAGCCTGCGCCCACCAATGCCGCCCTGCCAGAAGCCCCCGACACCGCCCAGATCGTCGCCGCCAGCCACCCCGACGTGCCTAACATCATCCTCGACCATGACGTGGCCGAGATTGACTCCGCCTCCCGCGCCGTGCTGCGCTACATCAGCGACGTCGGCACCAACCTCTTCGACCTCGCCTGCCGCCCGGGCTCCGACGAGCTCTGGGTCGCCAACACCGATTCGCTCAACCGGGTCCGTTTTGAACCCACCCTGCGCGGCCACTTCGTCGACAGCCGTCTTTCCATCGTCACCCCCTCGAACGTGACCGTTCGCGACCTCAACCCGGGACTGGACTACAACACCCTCCCCAACGAGCCCGCCCGCGCCACCGCGCTTGCGCAGCCCGCCAGTCTCGTGTTCTCCACCGACGGCTCCAGCGCCTGGACCGCCGCCTTCGCGTCCGACCGCATCGCCAAGATCGATCCGGCCACCGGCGGCGTGATTCATCGCATCGACATCCGCACCGGCGCGGACACCAGCGCCTCGGCCATGCGCGGCCCACGCGGCCTGGTGCTCGACGAGGTGCGCGGCAGGCTCTACTCCCTGAACAAGATCTCCAGCTCAGTCTCCGTCATCAACACCACAAGCTATGCCCTGGAGACCGAGGTGGCCCTTGGAGCCAGCGATCCGATCCCGGCTCTCATCCGCAAGGGGCGCGGCCAGCTTTTTGACGCACGCCTCTCCGGCAACGGCACCAACTCCTGCGGCATGTGCCACCTCGACGCCGACCGTGACGGGCTTGCCTGGGACCTCGGCAATCCCGGCGGCAGCATGGTCACCGTCTTTGGCGCCAACCTTTCCGTCCATGACACGACACCACGGCCTTATGACATGCACCCGATGAAGGGGCCGATGACCACTCAGACCCTGCGCGGCATGCAGGAGGGGGCACCCTTCCACTGGCGGGGGGACAAGCCGACGCTGCAAAGCTTCAACGGCACCTTCCACAACCTCATGGGCGGCTCCGAACTGTCCAAGGACGACATCGACAACATGGCGGACTACCTGATGTCCGTCGTTCACCACGCCAATCCCAACCGCAACCTTGACCGCAGTTTGCCCGCCACACTTGGCTCCGGTGTTCCCGAGGAGGGACGTGACCTGTTCAACAGCCACGTCAAAAGCCACTGCATCACCTGTCACATTCATCCCCAGGGCAGCAACCACAACATCGACCTGCCACAGGAAGCGGGACTGAGCCAGCCGGTCAAGAACCCGCCGCTCCGCACCCTGTATCAGCGTCAGTTTTATGATGGCCGCGCCGGCGCTGAGTCCCTCAGCGGCTTCGGCCTGCTTCATGACGGCACCGGCTACGTCATGCCCATCGTCCATCCCTATGTGCTCGACCTGCTGGAGACACCGCAGGAATTCGCGGACGTGACGGCGTTCCTGAACTGCTTCGACACCGGCACCGCGCCCACGGTCGGCTATGGCCCCACCGTCACCACCGCCAACCGCTCCCAGCCCTCCGTCACCTCCGAGCTCGCCCTGCTCGAATCCCGCACCGTCCCGGACGCCGTTGGTTTTTACGACTGCGACCTCGTCGCCCGCGGCTTCATTGGCGGAGAGCCACGCTCCTACCTCTGGAAATCGGGCGCTTACCGTTCCGACCGCGCCTCCGACGCGCCCCTGTCACGCTCCGCGCTGCTCAGTTCCCTCTCCGCCGGCGACTGGCTCAGCTTCATGGGCGTGCTTCCCGGTGCGGGAGCGCGCTTTGGCGGCGACGAGGATGAAGACGGATTCCTCGACAAGGACGATCCCAACCCCGGCCAGATCAATGGCAAGGCAGTCATCCGCAGGCAGCCTGTCGGCACCACGGTTGTTCCCGGAGCCGCGGTCCAGCTCAAGGTCATCGCGGACGGCGTTGGACTCTCCTACCAGTGGAAACGAGGCACCACAAATGTCGGCGGTAACTCGCCCGTGCTCGACCTCGCCACGGCCTCAATCAACGACGGCGGCATCTACAAGGTTGTCATCGCCAACGGCGCAGGCAGCATCACCAGCAGCGCCGCCACGGTCAACGTCCTGCCCGTCCCCGAAATCAAGAAGCATCCCGCCTCCGTCACCGTCAAGCAGGGCACCAAGGTCACCCTGGCCGTCATCGCCAGCGGCACCGGCCTGAAATATCAGTGGCGCAAGGGCACCTCCGACATCGGCGGCGCCACCAAGAGCACCCACGTGCTCACCACCCTCGACACCGCGCAGGCGGGCAGCTACTCCGTTCGTGTCTACAATGACGCAGGCGGATCGACCAGCCAGGACGCCACGGTGTCCATCCTTCCCTGGCCCGTCATGGACGACCTGCTCCTGCCTGACGCCATCGTCGGACAGGACTACACCGCCCAGGTCAGCGCCAGCAACGGCCCAACCCAATATTTCGCCACCAACCTTCCCGCCGGCCTGAAGCTCAACCCCGCCACCGGCGCCATCACCGGCAGGCCCACCACCGCAAAGTCTTACTTCGTCCGGATCAAGGCCGCCAACGCCGCAGGCACCGGCTACGACAAGGTCAAGGAGGTCCGGGTTGACCCCTTCCCCACGGATTCCCTCGGCGTGTTCCAGGGCATCGTGCCACGTCACGCCTCCACCGCGCTCAACCGCAATCTTGGAGGCCTGATGACGGTGACCACGACCAAGCTCGGAGCCTTCTCCGGGACCCTCAGTCTCGGCACCGTCAAACACAGCTTCAAAGGCGAGCTCTCCGTCGTGCCCGATGCGGACCCCACGGGGGAAGTCACCCTCACCCGCAAGGACCTTCCCAACCTCGACATCAGCTTCACCCTTCTGCGTGCTTCCCGGCGGCTCAGCGGCGAGATTCAGTCCGATGGCGTCACCCTGACCCTGGATGCGCGGCTTCCCGCCTCCGCACCCGCCCCCTTGGCGAACGGCTACACCTTCGTCATGAAGCTGGCAGCCGGCGACATCGGCGATGACAACAAACCCCAGGGCCACAGCTTTGGAGCCTTCAAGGTCAGCAGCAAGGGCGCTGTCAGCGGTGTGGTGCGCCTGGCCGACAATAGCACGCCAGTCACTCTTGCGGGCACCCTTGGCCAGGGCGGCCGCCTGCCCGTTTTCACCCTGCTCTATTCCAGGACAGGTTCGCTGCTCGGCACCCTGGAGATCATCGGGAGTGGCGCAGGCTGCCTCAACACCTCCACCCTGAGCTGGTACAAGCCCATGCAGACCTTGGCCACCCGCAGCTACAAGGACGGCTTTGATCCGCTCAGTCTCGTGACCGTGGGCGGCGTTTATGTCATTCCTGGCAAAAACGACATCGCCATGGGTCTTGTCGCCGGCGCGGGCAACGCACGGCTGACTTTCCGGGAAGGCAGGGCCCCCTCGCCCTCGACACGCCTGGACTGGAACCCCTTTGAAATCCTCAAGGGCAGCCCCGCGAAGCTGGATACACCTGACAGCAACCCCGGCCAGGTGAAGCTCACCGTCACGCCCGGCAGCGGCACCACGTTCACACCCGGCGTCACCGGAGCCTTCCAGGGCAGCTTCAAGCTGGTGGACTCCGACACAAGCGTCTCATCGGCCAAGGACCTGCCCCGCAGCGCCACCTTCCTGGGCATGATCGTCGACGATGGTGGCGGCCCCGCAGGCTACGGCTTCTTCAACCTCGCCGAAATGCCCGCCGCCTCCCCCAAAACGACTCCGACAACCACCCGCATCCTTTCCGGTCGTGTCGAACTTTCCGACACGAATCCCTGATCTTCCCATTTCGCCCCCCACACTGATGTACTCCACCATCCCCTCCATGCTCCGCCACGTTCTGTGCGCGGCCCTCGGCATCACAGGAGCCGTTCAGGCCGCCAACATCAGCACTCCCGAAGCGTCCGACGTCGGAGTCCCCTACTCCCGCCTGGTCTTCATGAACGGCAACGACCTGGCGGAGATCTCCGATCACGCAGGAGCCTGGAGCTGGGAGGACAACTCTTTGTTCGGCAATCCCGGCCAGGGCACCCAGCCTGTCGGCTGGACCCATACCTCGCGCTGGGTGGGGCTGTCGCTCACCCAGCCGACAATCGTCGTCGTCAGGCTGGAGCGCGATGCCAATGTTCCGTGGCCGGATGTCTCCAATCCCGACCGGCTAGCGGACACCAGCAGCATGTTCCCGAGCTTCACCCTCTGGGACGGCTGGGACAGGGATGGCGACGTCCTGCACACCTACAACAACCGAGGCAATGTCAGCTGGGCCGAAAAGCTGACCTACCGGGACCACTTCGACAACAGCACCGCCACCAGCATCACCCGCAGCTACCTGCTGCCCGCCGGCCTTTACACGCTGGTGCTGGGCAGCAACGCCCCGGCCACCAATTTGAACCGGCAGGGCTTCAAATGCACCCTGACCACGTCCATGAACGCCGCCTTCGACCCCCAGTCAGGAGGGATTGGCTATTCCCGCACCCTCATCACGGACGCCCCTTCCTCAGGCAGCTTTTCCAATCATGTCGGCGCCTGGAGCTGGGAGGACAACTCTTTGTTCGGCAACCCCGGCCAGGGCACCCAGCCTGTCGGCTGGACCCACACCTCGCACTGGGTCGCCCTGCGGGTGTCCCGCGCCACGCTCTTCACCCTGACCCTGGAGCGTGACGCCTCCGTCCCCTGGCCTTCGCCCGAGCTTCCCGATCGTCTCGCGGACACCAGCAGCATGTTCCCCAGTTTCACCCTCTGGAACGGCTGGGACAACGACGGGAGCGACTTCCACACTTACAACAACCGCGGCAATGTCAGCTGGGCCGAGAAGCTCACCTACCGGGATCACTGTGACAACAGCAGCGCCACCAGCATCACCCGCACTTACTTCCTGCCCGCCGGGGACTACACGCTGGCCCTGGGCAGCAATGCTCCTGCCACCAACCCGAACCGACAGGGCTTCAAGCTGACCTACCATTCAACCACGGTTTCCAAGTCCGACCCCGTGCCGAACACCTATCCCGAGGGAGCCCCGTCCACGGGCGGCATCGGTTATGCTTACACCCTGCTTCTGAAGAACGGTGACTTCGGCAGCTTCTCGGACCATGTCGGCGCCTGGAGCTGGGAGGACAATGCTTTGTTCGGCAACCCCGGCCAGGACAGCCAGCCCGTCGGCTGGACCCACACCTCCTGCTGGACCGCCGTCAACCTGGAGGAAGGCTCGCTGCTGACCATCACCCTGGAACGTGACGCCAACGTGCCCTGGCCGAGCGTGGACAACCCGGACCGCAAGGCGGACACCAGCAGCATGTTCCCCAGCCTGACGCTATGGAAAGGCTGGGACAACGACGGTGGTGACTTCCACACCTACAACAACCGCGGACGCGTCTCCTGGGCTGAAGACCTGAACTACGTCGATCACATCGACAACAGCACCGACACCACGATCTCACGCACCTGGAGGCTGCCGGCGGGCCAATATTCCGTGGTGCTGGGCAGCAATGCCCCGGCGACCAACCCGAACCGACAGGGCTTCAAGATGTCCTATTCCGTCATGACAGGAAACCCGGGCGCCTCGGGAGGTGACCCTGTTCCCAACACCTACCCAGAGGGCGCCTCATCCACCGGAGGCATTGGCTACAACATGACCTTTGTCCTGGGCCCGGACAGCGCCAGCGGCAAATACAGCGACCACGTGGGCGCCTGGAGCTGGGAGGACAACGCTTTGTTCGGCAATCCCGGCCAGGGCACGCAGCCCGTCGGCTGGACCCACACCTCACACTGGATCGCCCTGAACGTCACCCAGACGCTGACGCTAGAATTTTCCGTGGAGCGTGACGCCAACGTCCCCTGGCCAAGCGTGGACAACCCCGGTCGCAAGGCGGACACCAGCTCCATGTTTCCCAGTCTGACGCTGTGGAGAGGCTGGGACAACGACGGCGGCGACTTCCACACTTACAACAACCGCGGCGACGTCGACTGGGCGGAGGACCTGACCTACATGGATCATGTCGACAACAGCACCCGCTCACGCATCAGCCGGGCCTGGACCCTTCCACCCGGCAGCTACACGATTGCCCTGGGCAGCAACGCCCCGGCGACCAACCCAAACCGGCAGGGTTTCCGCTACAGCTACACCACACGCGCGCCGGTGCTGGCCGCACCCAAGATCACCTCCCAGCCGACAGGCACCACCGTGGTGAACGGAAAGACCTTCAAGCTGCGTGTTGGGGCCAGCGGCCCTGATCTGGAGTACCAATGGTTCAAGGATGGTGTGCAGATCCATGACGCGGTGGTGCCTGTTCTTGAGGTGGCCGGGGCTTCGGCCCGCGATTCGGGCCTGTATCACGTGCGCGTCCGCAACGCCGCCGGTCGCACGGACAGCCGCCTCGTCAATGTCATGGTGCTCAACACGCCTGCCATCACCGATTCAGGCCCGCTTCCGGCGGGCATGATCGGCCAGCCTTACCGTCATTTCATCACCCTCGACAACGCGCCCGCGCTCCTCCGTGTCACCGGCCTTCCCCCCGGACTTTCCGTCAAGCCCGCCACGGGTGAGATCACTGGGCGCCCGATGAAAAGCGGCAGCTTCCCGCTTGTCATCACGGCGGCCAATGCCGCCGGCCGCTCCGCCCCCCTCCGTGCCACGCTGCTGATCAACGCGCTTCCAACCGGCCTCGTCGGAACCTTCACAGGCAACCTCCCGCGCTCCGTTTCGCTGAATGCATTCCTGGGCGGCAGCCTCTCGGTCACGGTGTCAAAACTTGGGGCGTTTTCCGGGAAAATGCAGCTTGGCGAAAACCGCCGCACCTTCTCCGGCATCCTGACCGGCCTGGACGGCACACCATCGGGAACCGTGACCCTGAAAAAGCCCGGCAGCCCCGACCTGCATCTCAAACTGCGGTATGACGTGCCGTCAGGCCGCATGACAGGCGAGCTGGATGATGACCAGGATGTCCTTCCGTTCGAGCTCAGGCTGCCGGCCACCAACCCTTCAACCTACCAGGGAAGGCACAGCTTCGCCCTGCGTCTGCGCGATGCAGAAGCCGCAGCGCCAGAAGGACACGGCATCGGAATCTTCCAGGTTGCCACCAGCGGCCTCGCCGAGGGCACGGTCAAACTGGCGGACGGAAGCTCCCTGACCTTCTCAGGCCCCGTTGAAAGGGACGGCGGCATCAGCCTGCATCAGGTGATTCGTCCCAAGACGGGGATGATTTGGAACAGCAAGACTTCCAGCATGATCTCTGTCTCCACCCTGGCAGGCTCCTTCCTCTCCCGCCTCATCATGGACGGGGGTGCTGAACACCGGCTGGAAGGCTCTCAGGCCTCGTGGTACCGGATGCCCTACTCCTCCAGCCTGTATCCAGATGGCTTCGGCCCCCTGGACCTGGATGTCATCGGCGGGAAATACACCCCTCCCCCGGCTTCCAGCATCCAGCTGGCCTTTGATCATGAGATGCTGGACGGCGTGCAGACGTCACCGGATGTGGATGGCACGCTGTCCGCCTCCGGTGCGGCGCGTTTCCCAACCAACCCCTGCGCCGTCAGCTTCGCGCTGACCTCAAGCTCAGGCCTGTTCCAGGGCTCTTTCCAGGTGAAGAAATCCGGCGTCTCCCGCAAGGCCTCCTACCAGGCTGTGATCGTGGATGATGGAGAGGGCCTTGTGGGGCTCGGGTTCTTCCTCATGAACGAATTTCCCGAGGTCGGAAAGAAGGAGGCACAGGTTTCTGGAAACGTCTCCATGCTCATGTCCCCCGTCCGCTGAAAACTTCGATCAGATTTTTCCCAGCCTCTCACACAACGGCCCGACATGCCGCGCCTGACGCCCCTTGTTTTTATGCTTCTCACCTGGGTCACACGCCCTGCCTTCGGCCATCATGGTCGAGATTTCATCCTGGTGCAGGACAGCGCCATTCCCTCCTCGCTGGGGGGCGTGGGCATTGCGGGCTTTGAATGGACACGGGATGGTGACAGCAGCGAATTCTCCAGCGAGCCCGGATTCTACCTCGGACTGGCCCAGTCCCTGGCCTTCGGACTGACAACCGGATTTGCGGATGAGGGAAGCGGCTGGACCAACACCGGCACCACCCCGCAGTTCATTGTCTCCCTCCTGCCGCCGACAGGACCGCTGAACTTCAGGGCCGGTCTCTGGACGGGCTACGAGTTCGCCCAACCCTCCCGACATTCCCACCAGGACACCGCCGCCCATGTGCACGACACCGGCAGCGGTCCCGACGCCCCTCCGCCCACACCTCACGCCCACAGCCATTCCGGTGACGACCACGGCAGCCATGGAGGCATTCATCGCCATGGCGAAAACGGCTGGTATTCCCGCGTCGTCCTTGAAGCCGACCTGATGCAGGGCACCCGCATGGTGCTCAACCTGGTCAGCTTTGTCTCCGGCGACGGCGGCAAGCCTGGATTTGGTTATGCCTGGGGCCTTCGTCACGAGATCAACCATGACCTGTCCGTCGGACTCGAGGCGCTCGGCGACTTCGAGGAAAGGCAAAGCTCCCATCAGGTGCTTCTAACCACCATGGTGGGCCTGCCCGGAGGCTTCTCGCTTCGACTTGGGGCAGGCGGCGGCCTGACCCCTTCCGCCCCGGACTTCACCCTGCATACCAGCGTGCTCTGGCGCTTCTGAAACACCCATGATGCAGACAAGCAGCCACAGCCTCCCAGGAAAGGTGATCCGCTGGATCATCCTCGGGCTGATGTGCCTGTCCCTGGGCCTCCATTGGGCCGTGATCCAGGGCGTCGCCTGGACCACCATGCTGGTCAGCTACTCCCAGTCGGGCGGCCTCATCCAGGCCGTGGCCAAGACCTTCGACGGCCAGCACCCCTGTCCTCTCTGCGAAGCCGTCGAGGAAGGCAGCCGGAAAACCAGCGGCAAGGATGCCAGCGGCGGCAAGTTCCCGGACAAGAAATGTGAAGCCGTGCTCACAGGCATCATCCGCGTGGTGCCCCCGGCGCCCCGCCCCCTGACCTACCCAGATTTGATTCTAAAGGCATCGGCAAGAACCAGCCCGCCTCCGGAAGGCCCTCCACGAGCCAGGGCCTGATCCTTTCCGCTCAAATCTCCGGCGCCATGACGCGCCATCCTTCTGCATGTCCCTGGCACCAGCCAGAGCTGCACCTGCCTTTAGATCTTCATCCACTTAACGAAACTATTTCATGAAACGCATACTCTCATGCCTTGCCCTCTCCTTGCTGGGCGGCATTCACGCCTTCGGGCACATCAGCTACACCGGCCGCGACTTCGGCGTCCTTGACCCCGCCGTCTCCACCACTCCCGTCACCATCACCAACCAGGCCGTCACCGGCAGCCATGGCTGGGCGGATGGTACGGACGCCGACTACGGCGACAGCCACAAGATGCGCTACTACCGCTTCAATGTCGCCACCGCCTCCTTCGTCACCATCACCTTCTCAGGCTCCACCAACGGCGCCACCAAGGACGGCACCATCAAGCCAGGCTTCAGCCTCTTCCGCGGCCTGGCTCACCTAAGCGGCGGAGCTGACTACGACTACTCCGTCATCAGCGCCTCCTACACCGCCACCCGCACCGGCGTGGCCAAGGAGGGCTGCTACCGCTCGCTCGACAACTGGAAGGTCGGCAACGATGCCGGCGCCACCTTCGCCGACCTGACCGACTTTCTCTACGTCGGTCATGCCGTGGACGGCACTCCGGCGCTGTTCGGCAACGCCCCTGGCATCCTCGGTGATGGCTCGGCTGACGGCACCGTCACCGGAACCTTCTACCTTCAACCCGGCGACTATTCCATCTTCGTCGGTGGAGCCGATTACGCCAGCCAGACCACCGCCTCGGCGGCCGTCTCCTACGGCCTTACTGGCACCGTCACAGTGTCCTCCACCGACTCCGTCGGCCTGGCCTTTGCCGCTTCGGAATTCCATGCCCTTCAGGGCGCCACCTCCGTCAGCGTCGTGGTCACCCGCAAGTCAGGCGGCCCTGGTTCGGTGACAGTCGCCTTGAATTCCACAGACGGCACTGCGGCCGCCGGCACGGATTTCACGGCCCCTGCGGGAACGGTGAATTTCGCGGCCAGTGAAACCAGCAAGGTGGTCGCCATCACTCTGATTCCCCAGGCTGGCGCCCTCACGACGCGGTCCTTCACCCTTTCCCTCGGTGCAACCACAGGCGGAGCCGTTGTCGGCACCCCCGCCACCACCACCGT
The DNA here is from genome assembly GCA_964642905.1 of uncultured Prosthecobacter sp. Lineage (GTDB taxonomy): Bacteria > Verrucomicrobiota > Verrucomicrobiia > Verrucomicrobiales > Verrucomicrobiaceae > Prosthecobacter. Next base: position 15,781 of record CAZXPU010000083.1, on the reverse strand, counting down.
CTCCATCGATGTGCTTCCGGCGGTTGAAACCAACCTGCCCGAAATCGCCTTCATCTCCCCTGGCATCAACGCCTCCTTCGGCGAAGGCGCCACCAGCGTCAGCGTCACGGGCTTTGCCCAGGATGACAGCGACATCGACCATATCGAACTCTCGCTCAACGGCGGCGCCTACCAAAACCGCCCCGTCTCCTCCGGCTTTTGGGACACCGTCGTCACCCCTGTCGGCGGTCTCAACACCCTTCATGCCAGGGCCATCGACGTGAACGGCAATGTCTCAGCCACTGCCACCCGTCTTTTCACCTCCGTCAAAATGCGCTCGCTTGCCGCCATCGTCGCCCCGGGTGACACCGCCAAGGGAAGCATCAGCGGCCTGAAAGCCGGCAACGCCTACCAGGTCGGCGGCACCTACACTCTCACCGCTGTCGCCAAACCCGGATTCATCCTCGACTACTGGGAAAGCAACCAGGGCATCCTTGTCGGTGACCGATCACCTATCCTCAGCTTCACCTTCTCTGAAGGCCTGTCTCTCGTCGCTCACTTCCGCGCGACTCCGTTCCCAGGCGTCAAAGGCGTCTTCAACGGCCTTTTCGCCGCAGGCGGCTCCACCATTCCCAGCAATGCTTCCGAAGGCTTTCTCAACATCACCGTCACCGACAAGGGAACGGGCTCCGGCAGCATCCTGATCGACGGCCAGAAATTCTCGATCGCCAACATCACCTTCGCCAGTTCCGGCCAGGCGCTGTTTGGAAAGAATCTGGACGAAACCCTCATTCTTCCCAGGAAGGGCAAACCCTCATTCGTCCTCAGCCTCGGGGTCGAAATGAATCCGCTCGTGGCAGGTGCCAACAAGCTCGAAGGCGTCCTCAGCGAACAGGATAGCATCAATTACTCCGTCGTGGAGGCCGACCGGGCCTACTACAATGGCAAGGACCTGAAACCGACCGCCCTTCTCAACAAGACGACCAGCGGCTACTACACCCTGGCCTTCCCCCGCCAGGCAGCCCCCAACAACGGCTATACCACCGACCAATATCCCCAGGGCGACGGTGTCGGCACAGTGACAGTCTCGCCAGCGGGCATTGCATCCATCACCGCCACCCTGGCCGACGGCACCACCGTGACGGCAAGCGCCCCGCTCTCCCAGGGCAACTTCATGCCGTTCTTCGCCTCCCTGTATTCAGGTGGAGGATCCATCAGCGGCCCTCTCGAATTTGGCACCGCCCACGGCGACATCACGGGCGAGGATCTCATGTGGTTCCGCCCCGCATCGACCAAGCCCGCCCCCGTTTACACGGCGGGCTGGCCAAACGGCATCAAAGTCGACGGGGATGGCATGCACTATCACGGCGCGACAACCTTCAACTCGGCCCTTGGGCTGGGGGCCGGTGCGGCTGAGCTTTCCTTTGTAGGAGGCAAGCCATCCATCTCCATGACCAAGAATGTGTCAGTTTCCGCCACCGACAAAGTGACCGCCGCTGATAACAGCTACACCCTGTCCATCGACACGGCCAAAGGCACCTACAAGGGCAGCTTCACACCGACCGGTCAGACCAAGAAGGTCAGCTTCATGGGCGTGCTGCTTCAGGCACATGCACCTGAAGCCCCCCACACCCACGGCTTCTTCCTGAGTTCGGGACCGGATGGAGGAGCAGGCACCGCCCAGCTTGCCGCCCCGTAACAAAAGACACATCCAACAACCTCATCGGCGGGTCTCCCACACCAGGGAGGCCCGCTTTTTTCATGCCTATAGCACCCAGACCTTAAATGTCAGCCCATTGTAAAAATTTACTCATTATGGTTTTTATCTTGATATTTTATGAAATGTTTAATAAATTTGTATTAATTATAAAACAACGCCATGAATGCCTACTGCCACTTCTCGACGGGATTGCTGGGGGCCATTGCTCTCACCTTCGGCCTTTCTTCTTGCGCCCTGCCCTCTGGAGGACTGTTCAGCCAGGGGGGGATGAAATCCTCAGGAGCCCCCCTGAAACCAGGGGTCCGTTACGAAGTTCGGAAGGCGCTCTCCGCAGGGGTCCCCTTCAGGCCAGCCGAAGTTAAACGCTACTACTTCGTGCTCGAATCCCCTCGCCCACCGCTGATCGCAGCGACCGGCATCCCGGGAAAAAAGATGACGGTGCGCACCACGGCCTACTGTCATGATGAAGCGGATCACCTGGCCTACGGCGCCAGGAACGCCCTCGGAACGCCGCTCAGGTTCGGGCAGGTGCGCAGCGCCGCCGCAGACTGGTCGCGCTATCCGGTCGGCACCCGCTTTCGGATCACGGAACAGCCGCACATCATCTATGAAGTGGACGATTATGGAAGCGCGCTCGTCGGCACAGGTACGATCGACATTTACAAACCGACCCGCAGCTTGATGAACGCCTGGGGTGTCCGTCACGTGGACATCGAGGTGCTTCAGTGGGGCTCCTGGGAACGCAGCGCGGACATCATGCGTGACCGCATGAAATGGCCTCACGTCCGGCAGATGATGCGTGGCATTCAGGAGCGCATGTATCAGGTGCGCGCGGGCAACAGTCGCGCACCTGTCACCGCCGCCTTGTGATTCTGTGGAAGGCAGGGGTTAAATGCACCGTTGGAGGACGCATTCATCATGCGTCCTCTTTTTTTATGCTGCTGCCTTGCCCTGGCTGTGCTGGCCTGCGGCCAGGACAAAAGCCCCTTGGAAGCCTCTCCATTGAGCCTGGAAAAGGCCCTCGCCGAAGGTCGGTCTGCGCCCGAGCTTCGTGAACAGGTGATCCGTCTGTTCGGCCGGCAGAACCTTCTCAAAGGCAGGCCCCACGCCAGGGTGGAGGAATGCACCGCCGCCTGGGCCTTCATGGACAAGCTGCCCGCTCAGGTCATCCGGGCCGACGGCACGCTCCTGGGGCAGATGACCCCTCTGGGTGAAGATGGCCTTCAGGTGCTGGTGAAAACCCTGCCCAACTTCTCCGACTTTCAGTACCAGATTGTCACCGACGGCATGCCCCGCATCGGCGGCAATGTGCATGTCGAACACTACGATGACTCCCCGGACAGTCAGCGAAAGGCCAGCGTGCCCCAGGGTCGGCTGGAAAAGTTCGAATGGCGGAAGAGCCGCATCTTCCCGGAAACCGTCCGCTCGGTCTCCGTCTACATTCCACAGCAGTACCAGCCAGGCACTGAAGCCTGCCTCATGGTCTGGCAGGATGGCACCCGCCATGCGGATCCCAACGGCCCCATGAAGGCCACGGTGGTTTTCGACAACCTGATTCACCAGAAGCAGATGCCGGTCACCATCGGCGTGTTCATCGACCCCGGACGCCACCAGGGTCAAAAGCCCAACGACAAAGCGAGCAACCGCAGTTTCGAATACGACAGCCGGGGAGACGCCTACGTGCGCTTCCTCCTGGAGGAAATTCTTCCCGAAGTGCAGCAACGCTTCCAGCTGCACTTCCGTCCGGAGCCTGAAGCCAGGGCGATTGCCGGCGGCTCATCCGGTTGCATCTGCGCCTTCACCGCCGCCTGGGAAAGGCCGGACAAGTTTCACAAGGTGCTTGGCTGGGTGGGAACCTTTGTCGACATCCGCGGAGGCAACGCCTACCCCAGCCTGCTGCGCATCACCGAACGCAAGCCTCTGCGCATCTACCTGCTCGACGGAACCAACGACCTCGACAACAAGTTCGGCAACTGGCCGATCGCCAACCGCATGATGGAGGCCAGCCTCAAGTACATGGGCTACGACCACCGCATGGACTGGACCGAATGCTTTCACGGCAGCAAGGGCATGTCCCCCCGGCTGCCTGAAGCCCTGCGATGGCTGTGGCGGGATGTCCGCTAGCCAGCCGGGCTTCGCCACTGCCGTCAGGCGATCAGAGCCTTCACCGGTTTCGCGGGCATGATGCCGATCAGCTTGGCATCGAGGCCCTGGAACTTGTAGCTGAACCGGTCCGCGTGGAAGCCGAGGAGGTGCAGCACCGTCGCATGGAAGTCGCTGATGTGCAGCGGATCCTTCACGATGTTGTAGCTGAAGTCATCCGTCTCTCCGTAGATCGCTCCGCCTTTCGCGCCACCGCCGGCCATCCACATGCTGAAGCAGCGCGGATGGTGGTCACGTCCGTAGTTTTCCCTCGTGAGACCGCCCTGAGAATAAATGGTTCGGCCAAACTCTCCGCCCCAGATGACGAGGGTTTCGTCGAGCATGCCACGCTGCTTCAAATCCTCCAGCAGGGCGTAGCAGGGCTGGTCCACGTCCTTGCACTGGCTGGGCATGCGCCCGCCGACATTGCTGTGATGGTCCCAGTTGTTGTGGTAGAGCTGGATGAAGCGCACGCCGCGCTCGGCCAGGCGGCGGGCCATCAGCACACTGTTGGCAAAGGAGCCCGGCTTCTTCGCATCCTCGCCATAGAGATTGAAGATGTGCTCAGGCTCCTTCGAGAGATCGGTCAGCTCGGGCACGCTGGCCTGCATGCGGAAGGCCATCTCATACTGCGAGATGCGAGTCTGCGTCTCCGGATCGCCCAGCTGCTCATACTCGAGCGCATTGAGGGCGTTTAGACCCTCGATGGTGCGTTTCCGCACACTGTCCGGCACGCCGGGCGGGTTGTTGATGTAAAGGATCGGATCACCCTTGCTGCGGAAGGACACGCCGGCATGCTGGCCGGGAAGATACCCGCTGCTCCAAAGGCGTGCGGAGATGGCCTGCTCCTGCTCGCGGTTGGTCGGCGTGGCCACGAGCACGACAAAGGTGGGCAGGTTCTCATTCATCGAGCCCAGGCCATACGAGGCCCAGGAGCCGAGGCAGGGTCGACCGGTGATCTGGTTGCCGGTCTGCATCGCGGTGATCGCGGGCTCATGATTGATCGCCTCCGTGTGCAGCGAGCGCATCCAGCAGATCTCGTCGGCCTTCTTGGCGAGATTCGGCAGCAGCTCGGTGTTCATCATCATGCCGCACTGGCCGGCCGCGCTGAACTGATATTTCGAAGGGGCGATGGGGAATCGCGCCTGCCCGCTGGTCATCGTGGTCAGGCGCTGCCCCTGACGCACGCTGTCCGGCAGGTCCTTGTCATACCACTTCATCATCTCCGGCTTGTGGTCGAACAGGTCGATCTGCGACGGACCGCCGACCATGTGCAGGTAGATGACACGCTTGGCCTTCGGCGCAAAGTGCGGCCCTCCGGCCTTGTGCGACATCGCCGCCTGCAGCGACTGGCCGAAGAGCGACGACAACGCGGCCCCACCGAGAAGGTGCGAGCCGTTGGTGAAGAACTGGCGGCGGGTGAAGGGGGACATGAATGTGTGGGGTTAAGTGTCAAACCAAGTGATGTAGAGAATGTGGTCGCTGCCTTCCTTGCCGTAGATGCAGCCAAGATATTGATTGCCTTTGATGGTCATCGTGCGCGCTATAGGCGTGCTCATCGAGCTGGCTTTCCACCAGGGGCGGCCAGGGCCAATGCCTTGAGTTGGCTGCTTGTTTTCGCCTTTGGTGAAAACTGCCGCAGAAAGCAGCTCGGCCTCCTTTTCTGGCGGAATGCGCACTTTGGCAGCCATTGCTCCGTCGATGCCACCGTCATCAACCAAGTATGCGAGACCTTCAGTTCCTGCCGGAAACGGAATCAAGGTTATGTTACTGATCTGCTCCAAGTGGTGCTTGGTGACATCTGGAGCAATCCATTCGTTTTTCTCGCCGAAATCGAGGCAGGAAGACAGGAATGTGAGGCTTAGCGCCAAGACGGCGAGTGAAGCGGCCCTTGTTGCGCATTCGAGCAGTTTGGATACTCGCGAACGGTTTTGAAAACTCACGCAAAGGCGCAAAGGCGCAAAGATTCCTGAAGCTCTTCTGAACTTTGCGCCTTTGCGCCTTTGCGTGAGACCTTCTTGGGCTTTTCGTGCTTGCCACGCGCCAAGCTCATCTCGCGGAGCGAGATGGCTACTTTGCTTCGCCGGCTTGGTGCTGGAGGGCGGGTTTGGCATCACTTGTTCATGGGTGGAAGCACCTCCATCCCCAAAGCAGAGGCGGACTGGCGCTGGCGACGATCAAAGCTCAAGAAACGCGTGCATTGGAGCATGTTCGCCGCGGCCACATGCAGCAGGTCCAGCGTGCGGGTGCCGAACTGCGGCGTGTGCTTGGCCGCGAGCACGGATGCCTCGATGAACAGGGCCTCCATGTCCAAGCGGTGCTTGTGATACACGCCTGCGGCCAGGTCCGATTCAAATTGAGCTTGGATGGCCTTCCCTTCGGCTGAGGTGATGCGCTGATTGAACTCGGCGCGGTGGATGGCGTTCTCGAATTCGAGCTCGGTGACGCTCACGATCTCAATCGGCTCCGACAGTGAGGTGGTGACACTCACGGCTTCCGCCGAAGTCACCTCCTGCAAGTAAAGCGAGACGAGAAAGCCTGTGTCAGCGTAGTTCATCAGCGTCCACCTCGGTCTTCGTCGATGAGGGCTTGGATGGTGCCAGCGGGCAAGACGCGGTCACCGAAAGTTTGCTTCATGCGATGGGCGAAGTCCGGCCACTGCACCGATTGAGGGGCTTCGCTGCGGTGGAGGGGCGTCAAGAGAGCCACCGCTTTGCCATTCGAGATAAGATGAACGCTCTCCTGCCCCTGGATGAAGGCATCAAGCTGGGCAGGGTTGCTTTTGAGTTCTTCGTAGCTGGCGGTTTTCATGGCGGACTAGTTTATCTCTAGTTCACGAGTTTCAGGTTTAAAGTTTCAAGTTGGTGAAATGATGCAGTCGCGGTCCGGCTCGGTGACTGGGAAGCTCGTCTTGCTGCGGAGGAGTTCGATTAGAGCGCTGCTGGACCTGGCTTTCGCGAAGGCCAACTCGGGGAAAGTAATGCCGAAAACCTGAATGAACTGCGTGTGACCGGATTCTTGCTGGAAAAGTGAATCCACATGATCAGGTTCGGTGAAGATGATCTCTGTGAGTTTGCTTTCGGCGAAATCTATCGAGCCAACCGAAGGAAGGCGGTCGCCTGTTTCCAAGGGGCTTGGATCACCATATTTCCCCAGAGTGTATCCGATTTGAAGCGACATCACCTGATGCAGCCTCTGAATCGGCCACTTTGCTTCAACTTGAGATTCCAAGATGAACTCACATCCAAACCCCGAGGCATCATCGGGGTTGGGTTCATCATCAAACCACGCGTTGGACAGGCCGGAAGATACATACAGCCAACTGTTACGTGTCTGCGTTGGAGCAAACCTGAATACTCCGCAGGTGCTCCAACGGGGATCTTCGAGCTTTGCTTTTTGAAGTGTGGTGTGTGGGATGGGGTAAATTCCTTCAACTTCTTTTCCAAACAGGCTCGGGTAGAGCACCTCCTCACGGTGTGCCCAAATATCTTCGAACCAGTTTGAAGCTTCGCTCATTGGAGTGACTACTTGTTGAGGACTTCGTCCAAATTGAAGAGCTGGTTGGTGAGCATCGTCCATGCGGCGAGTTCGTTTTTGGCGAGCTTCGCATCGACGGGCGATTCGCCGACTTTGAGGAGGGCTTCCGCATCGGCGGCATTCTTCGAGTAATGATCACGCAGGTCTTTGAGGCTGGCTTCGATGATGGGCTTCTCTTTGTCGCTCAGCGGACGGTTGAGGATGCGTTCGGCGATGAAGGAGAGCGGTTCCTTCGTGCTGAGAGCCTTCTCGGCGAGCTTGCGGGCGGCTTCGACGAATTGGGGATCGTTCATCGTGACGAGGGCTTGGAGCGGGGTGTTGGTGCGCTCGCGGCGGACGGTGCAGACTTCGCGGCTGGGGGCGTTGAAGACTTCCATGTTCGGCGGCGGGGCCATGCGCTTCCAGAAGGTGTAGAGCGTGCGGCGGTAGAGGTTTTCGCCTTTGTCCTGCACGTAGTTGCGCGTGTCGCCGCCGGGCAGGCCGACGACGTCCCAGATGCCTTCGGGTTGATAGGGTTTGGTGCTGGGGCCGCCCATTTTCGCGGAAAGCAGGCCGCTGGCAGCGAGCGCGTAGTCGCGCAGCATCTCGGCATCCATGCGGAAGCGCGGGCCGCGGCTGAGGAGCGAGTTATCGCGGTCTTTTTCGAGCTTCTCGGGCGTGGTGGCGGCCATCTGACGGTAGGTGGCGCTGGTGAGCATGAGCTTGAAGAGCTTCTTCACGTCCCAGCCGCTCTCGCGGAACTCGACGGCGAGCCAGTCGAGCATCTCGGGATGGCTCGGCGCCGCGCCCATGATGCCAAAGTCCTCCGGCGTCTTCACGATGCCCTGGCCGAAGAGTTCCTGCCAGAAACGATTCACCGTGACGCGGGCCGTGAGCGCATTCTCCGGCGACACGAGCCACTGCGCGAGGCCGAGTCGGTTCTTCGGTGCTTTTTCGGGCAGCTTGCCCAATGCAGCGGGCACAGCGGCCTCGACGCGTTCGCCGGGCTTGTCGTAGGCTCCGCGGGCGAGGATGTTCGCCATCGGCATGACGTTCATGACTTCCTCCTGCACATGCGTGATGGGGCTGCGGGCCTTGATGGCGTCTTTTTCGGCTTCGAGCTTCTTCGCGGTGCCATCGTGCTTCATCCACTCGGCGTCGCGGGTGGCGAGGTAGTGGGCAAAGAGCGCATTCCGCTGCTGCGGCGTGCGTTTGTCATTCGCGGCGGCAAGGATGGCGCGCAGCGGGCCGACGTTCGACAGGGTCTTGATCTCGGCCTCGCTGAGCTGTCGGTCATACACGCGGGCGTCCTGCACGGAGCCGTCTGTGAAGTGCTGGCCCTCGCTGCGCTGCCCGATCTTCATCGGCACCGTGGTGCGGATGCTGGCCTTGGGCTTGATCGTGTTCGTGTTCACGATGAGGCGCTTCTGCGGCACGCCATTGATGTAAATCTGGATGCCGGCGGCCTTGCCACTGCCGTTGTAAGTCACGAAGACATGCTGCCAATCGCCCGGTTTGAGCACCGCATCACGCGTGGTGACCTTGAGGGCGTTGTCGCTCCATTTGTCGACGATGTGCACGGAGACACCTCGGTCACTTTGCCAGAGGTCCCAGCCGCGATAACCGTTCTTCTCGTCCATGCGCGACATGATGGCACCGAAGACGCCGTTGCGTCCCGCCCTGACCCAGGCGCCGTAGCTAAACTTTTGATTCAGCTCGAAATCGCCCGCGTCGCTCACTTCAAAGGTGCTGCCAGGCTTGATCACCGGCGCAGGGCCGAGCTTGCCACCGGGCGTCCACGAGATCTGGCCGAGCGCTTTGGCCTTCGCCGGTGTGCCGCACACGTTCGCCACGTCGTTGCCGACGCCTTCATTGAGCGGCAAATGCACCTGCAGGCCCTTCGTCGGCACATCCTGGTCGAGATGCTCCGGCTTCGCGGAGGCGAGCCAGGCATTGAAATCCTTGCCAGCGGCCTTGCGACGCTCGTCGCGCTGCTTCGTGGCCTCGGCGATCTCGACGGGCAATTTTTGCCAGCGCGGCCTGTCCTGCTCGCCCGGGATGACGAGGATGGGACCGCGACCGTCCTTGATGTTGCCGTCCTTGGCGGGCTGCGTCGTGTTGCGGAAAAAGGCGGCCATCGAGTAGAAGTCCTTCGACGTGAAGGGGTCGAACTTGTGATCGTGGCACTGGGCGCAGTTCGTCGTGAGGCCGAAGTACACCCAGCCCATGGTCTGCACGCGATCGACAGCGTAGTTCGCCAGGTTTTCCTCATCAATCGTGCCGCCTTCATTCGTGGTGATGTTGCAGCGCTGGAAGCCGGTGGCGATGAGCTGGTCATCGGTTCGGTTCGGCAGCAGGTCGCCCGCGATCTGCTCGACGGTGAACTGATCAAAGGGCTGGTTCGCATTGAAGGCCTTCACCACCCAGTCGCGGTAGGGCCACATCTCGCGGTAGTTGTCGAAATGCAGACCATGTGTGTCGCCGTATCGCGCCGCATCAAGCCAGTAGCGGGCACGGTGCTCGCCATACGCGGGGGATTTCATGAGCTCATCAATGAGGGCGCTGACCTGCGCATCGCTCAGCCGGTTGGAGGTGGCGTATTTTTTCAGCAACTCCGGCGCAGGCGGCAGCCCGGTCAGGTCGAGCGAGATACGCCGCACCAGGGTGTGTGCATCGGCCTCGGGGGCCGGCTTGAGACCCGCCTCGTCGAGCCTCGCCAGCACGAACCGGTCGACGGGCGTTTTCACCCAGGATTCATCCTTCACGGCCGGCACGGCGGGCTTTTGCGGCGGGATCAGGCTCCAGTGCGGCTGCCAGGGCGCCCCTTGCTCGATCCAGGCCTTGATCTTGGCAATGTCCGCCGGCTTCAGCTCCTTGTGGGAATCCGGTGGCGGCATGACCTCGTCCTCGTCCTTGGAAAGCAGGCGCTGGTAGAGCGAACTTTGTTCGGGCTGCCCCTTGATGACGGTGGGCTGCTCACCCTTCTTGGCGGTGAAGAAGCCGGCCTGGGTGTCGAGACGCAACCCTGCCTTGCGTGTTCCAGGATCAGGCCCGTGGCAGTGAAAGCAGGCGTCCGCGAGAATGGGACGGATGTCCTTGTTGAAGGCCACGGGCTGGGTGGCGGCCCCCAGGAGACCACCGGCCGAAGCCAGGCTGATAATGACGTGAATGCGTACCATAGTCACATGGAAATACGGGCTCATGACAGCCCTTTTTCTTTTGATTAAACAATAAATCAGAAACCCTGGAAGCGCTGAACCAGGGAGTCATAGCCAAGCACCCGGTCAAACCTGGCCTCATGCTCGACACGCTCGACGGCCTGGAGGGTCTCGATTTTCTTCACCCGCTCGCAGCACAGCTTCAGGAGTGTGCGCAGGATGAGGCGGGCGTGAGGCGCCCCGAGGCAGAGGTGGGTGCCGAAGCCGAAGCTGAGATGCGGGTTGGGCTTGCGATCCAGCCTGACCTGGTCCGGCTCAGGAAAAGCGGCTTCGTCAAAGTTCGCGGACGACCAGCAGAGTGACACGCGCTCGCCCGCCTTCACCGTCGCACCGTTCACCCCGGTGTCCACGGGGCAGACGCGGCCGATGTGGGTCAGGGGCATGAACACCCGGAAAAACTCCTCGCTCGCCAGGGTGATGCGCCGTGGGTCCTCACGCAGGAATTCCAGGGCCTCCGGATGTTCGGCCAGATAGCCCAGCGCACAGACGATCGTCAGGATGATGGTGTCCCTGCCTCCAGCGAAGGCGAGGTTGGCAAAGCCCATGCACTCCTCCCTCGTCAGGGGACGCCCCCGGTATTCGGCAGTGACCAGGGCGCTGAAAAAATCCTGTCCGGGACTGGCCTCCGCCTCGTCGAACTTCCGGGCGAGGTAATCCTCCAGCACCGTGCCCTTTTTAAACTCGCCCCCGGTCACCTTGAAAACGTGGATTCCCCAGCCAATCCAGGTTTCCGCCTCCTTTTCCGAGGTGTTGAGCAGGTAGGTCAGGGCGCGTGACTGGATGGGAAGGGCGAAGTCATTGACCACCTCCAGGCTTTCCTGACCGAGGGCCTGGTCGAGCATGCCGCCGATCAAGGCCTCGACCCGGGCGATCATCTCCGGGTCTTTGGCCCGCTGGAAAAAGGGCTCCGCAATCGCCCGGTAGTCCGTGTGCTCGGGCGGATCCGTTTCAATGGGCAGCTGGCGCATGCTCCGCACCTGCTCCTCCGAGGGAATCGGCACACGGAACGGGGCGTTGGAGCTGAAGGTCTGCCAGTCCTTCGCCGCCTTCCTGACATCCTCGTGGCGGAGGATCATGGTGATGTTTTCCCCATGAAAAGGGCATTGAAGCACGCCGGATTCGGTTCGTGCCTGGCGGAAGGGGTCGGAAAAGGCTGGCATGGCTCAACGAGAAGAAGGCCCCAAGACTGAAACTGCCTCGCAAACAGGCAAGCTCTTGAAACGGGTTTGTTTTGACCTGCTCCTCCCTTTTTTTGTCCTGTCTGCGTCCATTTTTGGCATGCACGCCAGGCGGCGCGTCGGATCCAAGCAACACTGCCGCCCTCTGGCGCCGGGATTCGGGGCGCTTGCATCCCCCGCCGGACTCGCCACCATGGCGGCCCCTTTTCCGCCATGGCCTACATCAACGAAAACTACAACAAGCTCAAAGCCGGTTACCTCTTCCCTGAAATCGCCCGCCGCGTGAAGGCCTTCACCGAGGCCAATACCGAGGCCGCCAAACGCCTGATCCGCTGCGGCATCGGTGACGTGACCGAGGCCCTGCCCCAGGCCGTGCGCGACGCCATGCACAAGGCGGTCGATGAAATGGGCGAACGCGCCAGCTTCCGCGGCTACGGCCCGGAGCAGGGTTATGACTTCCTGCGCAACGCCATCGCGGACAACGACTTCAAGGCCCGCGGCATCCAGGTCGAGGCCGATGAAATCTTCATCTCCGACGGCAGCAAGTGCGACACCGGGAACATCCTCGACATCTTCGGCAGCGGCAACAAGATCGCCATCACCGACCCGGTCTACCCGGTTTATGTCGACACCAACGTCATGGCCGGCAACACTGGCGAGGCGGATGAAAACGGCGCTTATGCCGGGCTGCACTACCTGAAGTGCACTCCAGAAAACGGCTTCGTGCCCGAGATCCCGTCCGAGCCGATGGACCTCGTCTATCTCTGCTACCCGAACAACCCCACCGGAGCCACCGCCACCCGCGCCCAGCTTGAGGCCTGGGTCAAATACGCCCTCGCCAACGGCACCACGCTGCTCTACGACGCCGCCTACGAGGCCTTTATCCAGGACCCCTCCGTGCCGCGCTCCATCTATGAGATCGAAGGCGCCCGCGATTGCGCCATCGAATTCCGCAGCTTCTCCAAGAACGGTGGCTTCACCGGTGTCCGCTGTGCCGTGGTCGTCATCCCCAAGGGCCTGATGGGCAAAACGAAGGCCGGAGGCAAGCAGGCCATCCATCCGCTCTGGAGCCGCCGTCACAGCACCAAGTTCAACGGCACCAGCTACATCGTGCAGCGCGGCGCCGAGGCCATCTACAGCCCCGAGGGCAAGAAGCAGGTCGCCGAACTCATCGAGCACTACATGGGCAACGCCAGGCTGCTCGTCGAAGCCTGCCGGAAGGCCGGGCTGGCCGTCTTTGGCGGCGTCAACGCCCCCTACGTCTGGGTGGGCTGCCCGAACGGCCTGACCAGCTGGCAGATGTTCGACAAGATGCTCAACGAGGCCAACGTGGTCATCACCCCCGGCAGCGGCTTCGGCAGCGCCGGTGAAGGTTATTTCCGCATCAGCGCCTTCAACAGCCGCGCCAACGTCGAGGAAGTCTGCCGCCGCATCGCCGCCCTGGTCTGATCCCCGGCAGGTTTTTCAGCCCGATGCGGATCTCGAACGTAACCTGATATTCCAAGTCATCGCCCGTCAAACAGGCACAACATCCCAAACCCATGAGCCAACCCAAGATCACCGCCTACCTGAAAACCTACTGCGGCTGGAGCGAAGGCGTGCGCGCCATCTTCCGCAAATACGGCCTCGACTACGAGGAGAAGGACATCATCAAAAACCCCGCCTTCCGCTGGGAGATGGAGCAGAAAAGCGGCCAGCCCCTCAGCCCCTGCGTCGTCGTCAACGACGTCATGCTCGCCGACATCAGCGGCGAGGAGGTCGAGCGTTACATGATCGAAAACGGCCTGCTCACCGCCAGCGACACCGCGCCCGACGCCCCCATCAACAGCTCCTGCACCGACGCCCAGCACGCCGCCATGGCCGCCGGCCAGTCCGGCAGGATCACATTTGTGAAGTGATCTGACGGCTCGGACAACTCCGCTTGAAACCCGGGAATTTGGCCTCATGCCAGATCCCGGGTTTTTTGCGCCCCAGGCCGAAGCCCCCTCCCCCTCCAAGACGGCCCTTGCCTTCACCCGCCCAGATGGCATTCTTGGATCCCCCCCAACCATGCGCTGTCCCAAATGTGGTAGTTCCCAAGACAAGGTCATCGACTCACGTGAGGCGCGTGAGGGTCACGCCATCCGCCGCAGGCGTGAATGCATGCGCTGCAACTTCCGTTTCACCACCTATGAAATCGTCGAGCGCGAGGAGCTGCGCGTGGTCAAGCGCAACGGCGCCCGCCAGAACTTCGACCGTGAAAAGCTGATGTCCGGCCTGCGCAAGGCCTGTGAAAAACGCCCCGTCAAGATGGAGCAGCTTGAGCAGCTCGCCGACGACATCGCCAACGAGCTGGAGGAGGAGGGCTACCGCGAAATCCCCTCCACCGTCATCGGCGCCAAGGTCATGCGGCGGCTTGAGGGCATCGACCACGTGGCCTACGTCCGCTACGCCTCCGTCTACCGCCAGTTCGAGGACGTGGGCGAGTTCATCGACGAGATCAAGTCCCTCGACCGTCGTCGCTCCCGGGACGACGACCAGGAGGAGCTCTTCAACTGATCCCTGACCATGTCCGAAAAAACCATCTTCCAGAAGATCATCGACCGTGAGATCCCGGCGCCTCTTGTCTATGAGGACGATCTGGTCGCCGCTTTCAACGACATCAATCCTCAGGCCCCCACGCATGTGCTGATCGTCCCCAAAAAGGTCATCCCGCGTGTTGGCGAAGCCGCCCCGGAAGATCAGGCCACCCTCGGAGCCCTGCTGCTCGCCGCGGGCAGGATCGCCGAAAAGCTGGGCATCAAGGACCTCTCCAAGGGTTTCCGCCTCGTCATCAACCACGGCAGGGACGCCGGGGAAACCGTCCCCCACCTGCACGTACATCTGCTGGCAGGCCGCGCGCTCGACTGGCCGCCGGGCTGAATTTTCATGCCCCACCGCAACTTGAGGGGCTCAGGCGGGTTATCACCAACTGTCATGGAACCTCTCACGCCCAACGACCCGCTCTGGAACCTGCTTGGCAAGGCCAGGCGCGCCGAGCCGCGTCCTGATTTCGTCCAAAACGTGGTTAGGGCCGCCCGGCAGACCCCCCAGGACCGCGGCTGGCTGGCCGGAATCAGGGCCTGGTGGCAGCAGCGTGATTCGGCGGCAGCAGGACTTGCCTGGGCGGCGGCGGCCGTGATCGCCCTTCTCGGCATCTCCCTGGTCGGCACCCCTTCCGCTGAAACCACGGCCGCCTCCCAGGCCGCCGTTCACAGCACCGTCCAGGAGCCCGTTCTCAATGCCGCCGATTTTCTGGTGCCCGAATTCGAGACCGAATGGAAGAACCTGGAAACCATGGGGGACCTGCTCGTCGTCCACGACACCTCCCAGTTCACGGACCGTGAGATCCAGCTGCTGCTGTATTGATCGCTCCATGCGCACCGGCGGAACTTTTGCCGCTGGAAGCTCTGTGGAAGTTCCAGATCACTCCTAGCTGAAACGCTCACACCCATCTTCAACGCCAGGAACAGATGTTGTCCCGCCATGTCGCCGGGTCACGATCCGGACCTGATGAGAACAGGATCATGGAAGCCGGGATCCACCCTGGCACCGATGGGTCACTTTTGCCTGCGGCCCCTGAAAGGCACTCAGGATTCGGTATCTGCCCATCCCCTGAAGATTCGAAGATAGCATGATAAGGCTCCCCCCATGAATCGACCAGGGAGGCAGACCGGACGGAGGACGGTTCGAGTCGCAGGCCGGGGAGGCCGGGACGGGCGACTGGACAGTCGACCATGAACTGCATGCTGCCCGGACTCCCCGAATCGCCCTTTCCCATCAAAGGGGCCAGCAGGTGCTCGTCACTGCGGCTGTGCCGTGATTCATCCGGCAGGACTGGCGGCTTGCCGCATTCGCGGCTGTAACTTTTCAAAGCCACCTCCAGCATCTTCATCATGTCCTTCCTGCGTCTCACCTGCAGGTCCTGCCGCAGCCAGGGGCGCTGCATGAGGGCATCATTCAGGACGCCCAGCACGACATAACCCAATACGGCCGACAGCAACAGTCCG
>CAZXPU010000082.1:0-26201 GCA_964642905.1 uncultured Prosthecobacter sp. | reverse complement strand
GCGAAAAACACACCAGGCCATGCTGCTGACCAGGGTCTTGGGCATAAGCCGTGAGGTCTGTGTAAAATCCGGTGGCATCGCTGGGACGGAAAAACTGATGCAAAGGACGACCCAGCGCCTCTTCGACGCCCAATCCAAGCAAATCCAGCCCCCTCTCCTGACACTCCTTGATCCTGCCGTTAACATTCGTTTTAAACAACAGCAGCTCAGAGGGTGCAACCGGTCTCCGGCTGGGCACGGCGGCCGCAGGAGCAGCGCCGGCTGGCATGCTGGAAACACCTGGCTCGGTGTAGGGCACAATGACCGGAATTTCCAGCTTTTCAAAAAAGTGAATGGTGCAGTGCGGCTCGCCTTCTGCATCCATGACCTGGGCCATGTGCAACCGCGTGGAAGTCGAAGGGCCGTCGCCAAGGGCAGCCACCCTGACTCCAAGGGTCACCTGACGGGCACTGCCTAGAAGCAGGTCCTTCCTGGCCTCCGCAAAGGCGGCCGCACTTTCTGACGTGAAGCACCGCTCCAGGGGATGCCTGCGCATTTCACTCTTCGGCTGCCCAAACAGCTGTTCAGCCGCAGGATTTACCTCGAAAACCGACCCAGCCTTGTCCATCAGGACGACCGGAAGGGGGGACTCATGAAGCAAAGCCCTAAACTTGGCTTCCGTGGCCCTGAGCTGCTCCTCATGCCTGCATTTTTCCGTGGCATCCTGGATGCACACGATCAATCCACCCCCAGGCAGACTCGCCGGCGAAAACTCCAGGTCCTTCAGAAGGCCGTCCGACGTGGCCAGTGTGAAGACCCGTGTCAGCTGACGGCGCCAGACATCCTCCCGCCAAAGGCAGGTAACCTGCTCCCGATGACCTTCGTTCGGGCAGGCACTGGCAAGCCACTGTTCGACGTTTTCCTCCGGCTTGACCGGGCGGCCCAGCAGCCGCGTGAGCTGCTGGCTTTGATACAACACCGCCCCCAGATCATCCAGGACCAGCACCCCGAAGGGCAGCGTGTCGAGATACCCTTTCAGCCTTGTTTCCCGCTGGGAAAAAGTTCTTTCCGCCTCATGCAGGGTCCTGAGCTCCTGCCTGGCTCGCGCCAAGTCATCCTGAAGCCGTCGAAGCTCGAGCCCCCCGCTCGCGGGTCCCGTTTCCTGCACCGGCGGCTGCGCGATCGCAGCCACCGCGTTGGCAATCGCCGAAAGGTTCGGAGGCATGGAAGGGGTAGCCTGGACAGGCTCGGCTGGCATCGCCATGGCGACATAACCTCTCGCCCCAGCGCCTTCCTGGCGGGCAATCAGCCAGCGTGTCGGCATCGGGGCATCAGCCCCCCCGCCCCACACGGCCTGCCCATCACCCGCAGAAGGCACCTGCAGAATGATGGAATCGGAGTCTTCCTCCTGCTTGAGGCTTTCGAGGCACGAAAGGAGCTGCTGTTTCAGGCTCAGGCTGCCGGAACCACCCCTGCCAAACACGTCCCAGAAAGAACTGCTGCCCTCGACCAGCCCGCGGGCCAGGGACAGCCTGGCGGCTGCAGAATTGGCATGGGTCACAATCCCCGCCAGGTCCAGATGCACCACCGGCAGGGCAATCTCAGCCACCTTCTCGGTCGACGCCTCCAGAGAGGCCGCCGAACCCGCCGCCTGCTCCACCGACGGACTGGCTTCCACCGGTGCGGCCATCTGCCTCACAAAACGCTCGCAGATGATCATGAGCCCTCCAACCATGGCATTGGCATGACGCCTCCAGGGACGCACCTCCCAGCGATACACGAGCTTGCTGCCATTTTCTGAGGCCAGTGCATCATGCTCACTGCGCACGACATGCCCCTGCAGGGCCCGCTCATAAACCTGCCGCCAGCCAGGGTGCAGGTTTGGAAAAACTTCATACTGGCTGCGCCCGGCCAGGGGTTGCATGGCGCTCAGGCCAAATTCTTCCACCCAGGCCCGGTTCGCCAGCAAGTATCTCATCCGGTGATCAAACATGGCCATGGCCACAGGGGCGTTTTCCACCAGCACCCCCAGCACCTGCCCCAGGTCAGCTTCCGCAGCCTCCATGGCATCTTCCCTGGCCGGAATGTCTTCCGCCAAAGGTGACGCCTGCGACGATGACTGGCGTGGATGAATCACGTTTTGGAGCACAGAAGAAGACATGAGAATCTCATGAGGGAGAAATTTGGAATTTTAAAAATATAAACTCTTCTTAGCCTATCAACAAGGAGAAACCCACTCACTTTTGAGTCGCAGCCAGCCTGGTTTAACTCTGCCATTTCCATCCCTATTCACGATGATAGGGCTCCTTTCTCAAAATGCTGTGCGCTCGGTAAATCTGCTCGGCCAGCACGACGAGGGCGATCTCATGCTGAAGCGTGAACGTCGAAAGGCTCCAGCACTCATCTGCCGCAGCACGCATCTGCTCCGAATGCCCGTTCGCTCCACCAATCATCAAACTGACACGTTTAACCCCGCGAATCTGCTTATCCTCAACCCATTGCGCCAGCTCCAGACTGCTCCGCATTTTGCCGCGCTCGTCCAAAACAATGCGCAGCCCCCCCTGGCTTGCCGACATCATCGCCTGCTCCACCAACTCCTGTGAGCCTTCCCTGACCACAAGATGTTCGAATTTCGTCACGCGCCGAAGTCTGGCCAAATAATCTTCCATCCCTGACCTCGCCCAGGGCAGACTAGGTTTTCCTACAGTAATGAGCCGCCATTGCATAGCCATACATCACAAGCTCCCCTCACGAAGTCCAGTTATGAAAAAAATCAAATGACTAAATATTTAACAGTTCTTATGAATTATGAACTCATTGAGGTTGCAAAAACAAAAAAGTTCACTAAAATGGGAATGCTTAATTAAAAAAACAGTCTCTCTCGCACGCCATGTCTTCCACCTCAGCGCTCTCCCGTCTGTTGCTTCTGGCTTTTGCCGCAATGGCAATCACCTCCTGCTCGGTGCCGCCTCGTGAAGCTTGGAATCAGATTCAAAGCCGTGGCCTGATCACCTATTACATGAACAAGTCTTCCGGCGCCCCTCTGAGCAGCACGGCGGCCAATCGGCAGATACTCGCCACTTCGTCTGGAACTTCATACTCCATTCCCAACTCCTCCTACAGCACCCAGCCTGAACCAAGGGTTGACACTCCGCCTCCGACCCAAATCTCGAACGACCTTCCTGTCGCCAGTGCTGTGGCTGATCTGCCAGGATACGTCCGCACCCCCTACACCTCACCGGGCCGTCTGGTGGATGTGCGCGGAATGAGCCCCGGCTCCAAAGTCGTCTGCCCCTACACTCAAAAGCCCTTCGTTGTTCCGGGCATTCCCAATCGCCCCGGCCCGGTGGTGGCCTCCGTGCCCCCGACTCCCCGAGTCCGCACCATCAAACCGGAGCCCCAGAGCAAGCCCAAGCCTTCCGTGACCCCAAACACACCTGAGGTCACCCCAAACACCAATGTGGCCGCGATGACCAAGCCCACCCCTGAACCGAAGCTTGAGCCCACCCCGCCCACCACCCCTGCTCCTCAGACCACCCCCGCAGCCCCCGCTTCCGATCTGCCCTATGGCTCGGCCATCCCCGGCCGCCCCGGATTCGTCAACAGCCCTTACGCCGCCAAGCATCAGCTCGTCGATGTCACCGGCCTGCCCACGGGCATGGAAGTCAAATGCCCCTACACGGGCAAGCTGTTCCGTGTTCCGCCGCAGTAAGCCGACACAAGCTCGCTTTCCCAGCCCCGCCCCTGACCGGAGCGGGGCTTTTTCATGGGATGGCGGATCAGGCCCAAAAAATGTCTGCCACTCCAGGCTGCCCAACCCGTAGCATTCGGCCCTCATGAAGAAGCCGCTGATCCTCTGGGCGCTTGCCACACTGCCCCTCTGCCCCGCTTTAGCCGCAGAAGGCAAGGAGCTCTCCGGCACCTACCTGCCTTCCACCAACGCCTGCCCCACCCCCGAGGAAGCCAGGGCAAAAATGAGCGTTCCCGAGGGCTATGAAGTGCGCTGCTTCGCCCATGAACCCATGGTGCAAAACCCGGTCGCCATGACCTGGGACCACCGCGGCCGCCTCTGGGTCGTCGAAGCCTACGAATACCCCAACGGCTCGCCCCACCCTGCTCCCTTCGGCGGCGAGGCCAGGGATGATCAATACCACCCGGTGCCTGCAAGCTGCCTGCCCAAATCCGAAATCAAAAATCAGAAATCTGAAATCCCAAGAGACCGCGTCCTCATCCTCGAGGACACCGACAACGACGGCACCGCCGACAAACGCACCGTCTTTGTCGAGGGCCTCAACCTCGCCTCCGCCATCCTCTGCGGTGACGACGGCATCTACATCGGCCAGCAGCCGCACCTCATTCACTTCCGCGATGCCGATGGCGACGACAAACCGGACGCGTGGCGCATCGTGCTCACGGGTTTCGGCCGCGAGGATACGCATGAACTCGTGAACTCCTTCTGCTGGGGACCCGACGGCTGGCTTTACATGACCCACGGCGTTTTCACGAACAGCAAAGTCCGCCGCCCCGGCCAGCCCGAGAGCGAAGGCTTCAAGTTTGATGCCGGCATCGGACGCGCGAGGCCCGTAACAGGGGCATTCCCGCCCCGTGACAAGACACGGGCCAGGAATGGCCCGGAGACTCCCGCGTGGGAATTCGAGGTCTTCGCCGACGGCACCAGCAACCCCTGGGGCTGCGATTATGACGCCGACGGCAACTTCTTCGTCAGCGCCTGTGTCATCGACCACTTCTTCCACATGGCCCCCGGCGGCATCTACGTGCGCCAGGGCGGCGCGCCGGAAAACCCCTATGCCTACGAGCTGCTGCCGAGCATCGTGAAGCACAAGCACTTCCGCGCCGCCTATGCCGGCGTGCAGATTTATCAGGGCGGTCGCTATCCTGCCGACACGCACGGTCACGCCTTCATCGGCAACATCCACGACAACGCCATCCACGAGGAAATCCTCACGCCCACCGGCTCCACCTTCCAATGCGCGCCACGCCGCGACTTCCTGCGCGCCAACGACGGCTGGTTCCGCCCCGTCAGCACGCAAACCGGTCCCGACGGCTTCCTCTGGATCATGGACTGGTGCGACAAGTATCCCTGCTACCAGAACGCCAAGGCCAACCCCGAAGGTGTGGATCGCGAATACGGCCGCATCTGGCGTGTGGTGTATGAAAAGGAGACAGGAGCGCGGACACCCCTGTCCGCCGCGAGCGAAGCAATCCTTCAAGATGCGGACAAGAGTGTCCGCGCCCCCCTCGACCTCAAAAAACTCCCCGCCGCCGACCTGGTGAAAACCCTGGAGCATCCCAACAACTGGATGCGCCGCATGGCGAGGCGGATGCTGGTGGAGAAAGCAGCCCGTTCCGACATGAAATGGGCCGAAGAAACAAAAGCGCTGCTTGAAGGCCTGGTAAATGGTCACGGGCGACCACCCGCAAGACTGGAGGCATTGTGGTCTCATGCGCTGGTTCACGCACATCACCACAAGGTTGATGAAGAGCTGGATTTCCTGGCCGCAAGAATCGCTAAAGATCCTGAAGAAGCCATCAGGATCTGGGCTGCACGACTTGCAGTGGACAGCTTGGATGGCGCTCCTTTCTATCTCCGCAGCCTTGCAAAGGATCCCAGCGACGCGGTCAGACTTGCCACGGCGGTTGCACTTCGCCGTTTCACCTCGCCATGGCTGACCAAGTCGCCATCCGACCGGGACAAGAAGGGAGCCCGTGGATTCACGGACCATGGAATTGCAATCACAGAGTCTGCGGCGTCGTACATTGAACGAGACACCGGAAACGGGGATCGCGTCTTGCCCTTTATGGTTTGGTCTTTTATTGAACCTGACTTGACCGCTTCACCTGAACCGTGGCTTCAATACCTAGCCAACTTGGCCAGGCCAAGTTCTCAAATGTTTGTCACGCTCTCCCACAAGGCCATGCGCCGCCTGTGCGACACGCGAAAGCCCGAGAACCTCGATCTCGCCGTCGAGTTCTGCGACAAAATCGCCGGGCACGATGTCCTGCTCGTTCATGCGCTCGACGGCCTCGTCAGAGGCCAGGAAGGCGGCGTGATCCAACCGGCCCAAGAAGTCTCCGCCAGCCTCGCGAAGTGGCGCGCTTCGTCGAACGCAGACGTTCGCAAGCATGCGCAGACGCTGGCGGTGATGTGGGGGGACGAGGCGGCGGTGAAGGAGATGATCACGCTGCTTCATGATGGCTCGAAGCCGGAGCAGGAACGCATCGTGGTGCTGCAGTCGCTGCAGAAAGTGCGCACGGACACCGTCAAGGAAGCGCTCAAGCCGCTGCTCAGGCCCGAGACTTCCACCGCCCTGGCCGTGGCGGCGATTCGCGCGGCGGCGGACCTCGGTGGCGATGATTTCATCGAGCCGCTGATGAAAGTGGCGCAGGCTTCCAGCCTGCGTTCAGACTCGCAGTCCGGAGGCCTGCGCCACACTGCCGCCATCGAAGCCCTCGCCAGCCGCGAAACCTGGACCCGGGCCCTGCTCAATGCCATCGCAGAGAAAAAGGTGCCCGCTGGCGGTTTCCCCGCTCCGGTGCGCCGCGCACTGGCAACGCACAAGGACAAGGGCATCCGCGATCTCGCCTTCAAGGTCCTCGGCGCATGGCAGGATTCGTCTGAGGATGTCAAATCACTCATCGCGCAGAAAAAGCAGGCCTGTCTGACTGGCGAGCCGGACCTGGCGAACGGCAAGCTCATGTTCACGGCCACCTGCATGGTCTGCCATGAGTTCCACGGCGGCGGCCAGAAGGTGGGGCCGGACCTCATCGGCAGCGGACGCAGCAACCTGGACGCGCTGCTCACGAACGTGATCGACCCCAACCAGATCATCGGCAACGGCTACGAAAACATCACCGTCAGCACGAAGGACGGACGCACACTCGCCGGCCGCATCGTCGAGGACACGCCGGGCCATGTGAAGCTGCTCGGAGCCGGTGGCGCAGCGCAGATCGTGCCACGTGACCAGGTCGCCACCCTCACCAACACCAAGCAGAGCCTCATGCCGATGGGTTTCGGCAACCTGCCCGACGCCGCCTTCCGCGACCTCATCTGGTACATTCTGGCTCCGCCTGAAGAGGGCCCGCTCACGCCGGAAAAGAAGAAACTGCTCATCCAGGGCGTCGAACTGCCCGCAACGAACTCACAGCCGCCAAAAACCAACTGGCGCGCCATCGACTGGGAGAGCGTCAGCCTGTGGAATCCCGACTGGAAGGTCAACGCGCCGGACTTCGAACGCACTCCGGTGAAGCTCGCCGAATACCACGGCCGGACGAACGTGCTGCTCACGCATCCGTTCCCCGACAAAAAGACGCCCGCGAGCCTGGAACGTCACATGAAGGTCGAAAAGACCCGGCTGAAGTTCCGCGTGGCGGCGGATGATCGCGGTGACTGGCTGCTCAAGGTTCGGATCAACGGCCAGGAGGTCAGGACCTTGACCGTGGATCATGAGAAGCCGCGCTGGAAGGAGATCGAGATCGATCTGACGAAATGGCAGGGCCAGGACGTCACCCTGCGCCTCGAAGCACACGCCAACGGCTGGGCCTGGGAGTTCGCCTACTGGCATGGCATCAGCCTGGAATAATCAAAGATTCAGGCAGGAGAACGCCTGGCGCTTCTCAACCACAGATCCAGGCAGAACACCGCCACCGCCGACCAGATGAAGGCGAAGGCGGCCAGCGAGGCCGGTGGCAGCGGCTCGTCATAGATGAAGGCGCCCACTAGAAACTGTCCGGTCGGCGCCAGGAACTGCAGCAGGCCGAGAAGGCTGAAGGGCAGCTTGCGCGCTCCATTGGCAAAGCCCAGCAGCGGCACGGTGGTGACCGCTCCCAGACCGAGGATGTAAAGCAGATCATGCCAGGAGCCGTCGCCAAACACCGCGCGGCCACTGCCATGCCAGAAACTGAGGAAGCCCAGGGCCACGGGCATGGCGATGAGTGACTCGGTGGCGAGTCCGGTGAGCGGCCCCTGGCTGGAACGGCGTCGCACGAGGCCGTAAAAACCGAAGGACAGCGCCAGCAGCAGCGCAATCCACGGCGGCCTGCCCACCGCCAGCATCTGCAGGCCGACGCCGGCGCCCGCCAGCGCGATGCTGGTCTTCTGCCAGCCGTTCAAGCTTTCACCCAGCAGCATGCAGCCGATCAGCACGTTGAGCAGCGGGTTCAAAAAGTAGCCCAGGCTGCATTCCAGAATGCGGCCATGCAGGGCGCCCCAGATGAACACGCCCCAGTTGACGCCTAACAACAAGGCGGACAACGCATGCGTGCGCAGCACCTCCGGACGGCGCAGCTCACGCCACCATGCCACGGTTTCCCGCCTGCCCAGGAGCAGAAGCAGGCAGGTCATCAACGTCCAGACCACCCGTTGGGCGATGGAGATGTCGGCGCCGAGATGACCGATCTGCTTCCAGTAAACAGGCAGGAAGCCCCACAGGCTGAAGGCCGTCACGGCACTCAGCACGGCGGAGGCGGGCGGACGCTGCATGAGAATCAGGAGGGGCCGGTTTTGCGCAGCACACGCAGCCGCTCGCGGCCGACCCGCCCCTCATACCCGGATTCGGGCACACGATCCTCGACCACCTGCCAGCGCTCCGCCGGAAACAGCTCGCCCAGCTCCTCGACCGAGATGCCAAAGGGCGGCCCGGACTCGCCCGGATCCATCTCAGGATGGATGAACCAGATGCCCGCCAGCAGTCCGCCCGGCCGCAGAAGCTCATGCACGGCCTTTTCGTACTCAGCACGCAGCGACGGTGGCAGGGCGCAAAGGCAGGTGTGCTCCGCCACCAGGTCAAAGCCTGCCCGCCAGTCCTGCGGCGTGGCAAACAGGTCCCCCAGGACAAAACGTGACGTCAAAGCTGGATAGGCCGCCCTGGCCCGCTCCACCGCCGAGGGGGCGATGTCGAGCCCGACGGCATCCACCCCCGCCTCCACCAGCATCGCCACGTCATGGCCGGCACCGCAGCCGGGCACAAGCGCACGGCCACGGGGCCGGTGGCCGCGAACCCATTCCGCCAGCGGCGGCGAGCCCGTCCCCTTGTCCCAGGGGGTCTGTCCGTCGAGATAGCATTGTTCCCAGTTGGTCATGCTGCAATAGAGGACGGACAGGCGCTGTATCAAGGAGGTCATGCATCTCCGCCTCATTCTCCCGGCCCTGGCCCTGCTCATGAACCCGCTTTTGGTTCGCGCCGCCGAATGGAGGCTGGCGGTCTTCGAGGCCGACGTCACCCCGCCCGTCGGCCACGCCTGCATGGGCGGAGGCATCGCCCCCGTGAAATCCGTCGCCGACCCGCTTTACGCACGCGGCTGCGTGCTGCTCGGGCCTGAGAAGCCCGTGGTCATCCTCAGCATCGAATGGTGCGAGATCCGCAACGGCTCCTACGACCATTGGCGCGGCGCCCTCGCGAGAGCCGCCGGGACCGAACCGGCCAGGGTGATGCTCAGCGCCACCCATGCCCACAACGCCCCGGTGATGGATGTTGAAGCCGAAGCCTTTTTGAAAAAGGCTGGTTCGCCGGGCAGCGTCTGCGATCCGGCCTTTGGCGATCAGGCCGTTCAGAAAACAGTCCAGGCCCTGACCGCGGCCCTGGCAGACGCACGACCGGTCAGCCACTGCGGCATCGGCCAGGCCCGGGTGCGCGAGGTGGGGTCCAACCGTCGCGTCATCCTGCCCGACGGCCGGGTCAGCTACTCACGCATGAGCCGCTGCACCGACCCCGTGCTCTGCGCCGCCGATGAAGGTGACATTGATCCCTGGCTGAAGACGCTCTCCTTCTGGTCGGGCGAAACCTGCCTCTTCGCCCTGCATGCCTATGCCGTTCATCCCATGAGCTATTACGGGCAGGGCGATGTCACCCCGGACTTCCCCGGCCTCGCCCTCAAGACCATGCGCGAGTCCAGTCCGGGCCCCCTGCACGTTTATGCCAGCGGCTGCTCCGGCAACGTCACCGCCGGCAAGTACAACGACGGCAGCCATGAGGCCAGGCTGCGTCTTGCAAGCCGGCTGCACGAAGCCATGCAGGAATCCATGAAAGCCACCCGCCGACATCCCCTGGAGGAGGCGCGCTTCTCCCGATCAGAGCTGAACCTCGAGCCACGCAACACGCCCGGCTTCACCCAGAAAGGCCTGGAACAGATCCTGGCCAACGCCTCCGAACGCCCCTTCAGCCACTGCCTCGCCGCCATGGGCCTGAGCTGGCGCGCCCGTGTCGCACGCGGCACGCCCATCGATGTTGTCGCCCTCCACCTCGGCTCCGCCAGCGTGCTGCTGCTGCCTGCGGAATCCTACGTGGAGTATCAACAGCTGGCGCAAAAACTGTCCGGTGAAACTCCGGTGCTGGTCATGGGCTATGGCGAATCCGCCCCCGGCTACATCCCGATTGAACGCGCCTGGCAGGAGCGCGACACCAACCTGCACGACTGGTGCTGGGTCGCCCCGGGCAGTGAAGCCCGCATGAAGGCTGCAATCGAGGCCGTCATGGCGCGTTGATAGTCATCCTCCAGATGCCCGCAATTCTGCAAAAGCTCCTCCGACTGCCGCTGACGGCCCTGCCCTGCCTGGTCGTCGCCGCAACACCTGACATCGAGGAGAACCGCGCACACTGGGCCTTCCTGCCCCTGCAAAAGCCAGCGCCACCGCAGGTGCGCGACACCTCCTGGCCCAGGAACGACATCGACCGCTTCGTTCTCGCCAGACTCGAGGCCTCGGGCCTGAAACCCGCCGCGGAGGCCGGACGCGCCACGCTGATTCGTCGTCTGTCGCTCGACCTCACCGGCCTGCCGCCCACCCCCGAGGAGGTCGAACAATTTGTGAGCGACCCCTCGCCACGGGCCTATGAAGCCCTCGTTGAAAGACTCCTGGCCAGCCCGCATTACGGTGAACGCTGGGCGCGGCACTGGCTGGACCTGGCGCGCTACGCCGACACCAGCGGCTTTCACAACGACCTCGACCGCCCGCACGCCTGGAAGTACCGCGACTACGTCATCCGCAGCTTCAACGACGACAAGCCCTACGCCCGCTTCATCGCCGAACAGATCGCCGGAGATGAACTCGCCGACGCCGGTGAGCAGGGACTCATCGCCACCGGCTTCTGCCGCAACGGGCCGAGCAACGATGACAACATGGGCAAGACGCCCGAGGCCATCGCCCAGTACCGGGCCGACCAGATGGACGACGTCATCTCCACCACCGCCTCGGTCTTTCTCGGCCTCACCCTGGGCTGCGCACGCTGCCACGATCACAAGACCGAGCCGCTCAGCGCACGCGACTACTACAGCTTCTACGCCATCTTCGCCGGAACCGAGCGACTGGGCCTGCCCAAGGGGGCGACGAACGAAAAGGACAACAAGATCAAGGATGAGGCCCGGGTCATGGCGCTCGTGGAAACACGGCCCGAGGCGCCCGCCACCCACATCCTTCTGCGCGGCCTTGCGTCCAACCGGGGCGACCTTGTCGGGCCGGCCGTGCCAGCAGTTCTCACTCGTCAGCCACCGGATTTCCCCGCCCCCGCCGCGAAGTCCACCCTGCGCCGCAAAACCCTGGCCGAATGGATCGCCGCCCCCCAAAACCCGCTGACCTGGCGGGTGATGGCCAACCGGGTCTGGCAGCATCACTTCGGCTCCGGCATCGTCACCACTCCAAGCAATTTGGGCTTGTCCGGCGCCAGCCCCTCTCATCCGGAACTGCTCGAATGGCTGGCGGAGCGCCTTCTCGCAGGCGGCGGCAGGCTCAAGGACCTGCATCGCCAGATCCTCCTCTCCGCCACCTACCGCCAGCAGCGCAAGGCCGGCCCGCCTGAAAACCCGGGCCTCAGGCTGCAGCGCATGGAGGCCGAGATCATCCGCGACAGCATCCTCGCCGTCTCCGGCAGGCTGAACCCGAAGATGGGCGGCCCCGGCATCAAGCCGCGCATTCGCGCCGAGCTTCTCGACGCCAGCCAGCGCAACAAATGGCCCGTGCTCAAGGAGGAAGGCCCCGGAGAGTGGCGACGCAGCATCTACATTTATGTGAAGCGTCAGCTGCTCATGCCCAGCCTGGAGCTTTTTGACGCACCGACGACCACCGACAGCTGCGCCCTTCGCCCCCAGAGCACCGTGCCCACCCAGGCCCTGGTGCTGATGAATGATGAGTTCGTCGAGGAGCAGGCCGGCCACCTCGCCCGCCGCGCCCTGAAGGAGGCCGGTGATGATTCTTCAAAGCTCGTGGACCGCCTGTTCATGATCACACTCTCGCGTCCTCCGACGCCCGCACGCAAGGCGCAGGCGCTTGGCTTCCTCCTTGAACGCACCGCCGCCGGAGACCCTGAGTCCGCCCTGTGCGACCTCGCCCATGTGCTGCTCAACAGCAGCGAGTTTGTGTACATCGACTAGCTGTCGGTCACCAGACCTCCAGACGGACAAAGCGGCGGCCGACCGTGCCCTTCGGCACCGTCACCTTCACCTCCTGCCGGATGCCATTGTCGCTCAGCACCTGCTCAACATCCTCCCCGTAGGTCCAGTCCGTGCCGTTCATCGTCTGCGTCCACGGGACTTCAAAGCCGACCTCCGAGGCGGCGGACGACCCCCGGGTGTAGAAAAGCTCAATGCTGCCGCCGTTGAGCCCCACCCGCAGCGCGGGCGGGAGGTCGTTCGCCGTCGGGTCCATGCCAAAGGCGAACTCATCATAGTTGGTTGTGCCATCCCCGTCAGGATCCGCCATGTCGGCGGCGTCACCTGCGTTCTCGGACGTGCCGAACCAAGTCTGCCGCCAGAAGGCGATCGCGGAACCTGCGCCGCTGCCGACACCGGTGAGCGTGATGTCAAAGGGGTTTTCGTCCGCGTCACTGTTTGCGATGCGCAGCACGGCGCTGCGCGGCCCCGCTGAGGAGGGCGTGAAGGTCACGGTGAAGGTTGTCGTGGCGCTGTCCTCAAGTGCGGAGGGCAGGGCGCTGACCGTGAAGTCCCCGGGATTGGCACCCTCCTTGGACACTGCCAGGTCAAGCAGCGGAATCGTGCCGTCACTGCGCAGCGTAAAGCTCATGGCAGGGCTGGAGATGCCCGGAACGAAGCTGCCGAGATATACCGCACCCGCTCCATCCGCGAGCGGCCCGCCCGCCGTCTGCTCGACACCGATCTCCGGCGTCAGCGGATAAATGCCGAAGTAGGAGGAGCTGGGTTTCTCCAGCCTGATCTCGCCAAGGTCGGTCTCATGACCGGCGCGGACAAAGTCACCCACCACGAAGAGCGAGTCACCGGAGGTTTCAATCGCCCCCACACTGTTGTCCGGCCCACCTCCCACATCATTCCAGGAGACGCCATTCCATTCCAACAAGTAGGAGACGGCGCTGTTTTGCAGGCCGGCGTACAAAAGGCCGTGGGAAAAATGCAGGCAGTTCACCATGGCGTCAGGCTCCATGTCGAGGCCCTGTCCCAGCGCCGACCAGGAGCTTCCGTTCCAGCGGGCGACATGGTTGTAGGTGACACCACCCGCCTGGATGAAGCTACCGCCGACAATCAGGTCTCCGTTCATCTCCGTCGATGCCAGAACGGCTGCGTTTTCCAGTGTGGACACCAGACTCCAGGAACTTCCGCTCCAGGCGTAGATCCGGGCTGTGTTCGTTCCCAGCTCAGGATTTGCCGTCGTCCTGATGTGGTAGAGCTGGCCGTTGACGCTGGTAAGGGCAAGCCCCCAGTCGTCGGGGCTGACACTGGTGCTGATGCCCGCCCCGGCGTCTGACCAGGTGCTGCCATCCCACTTCGCCACCCCGTTCATGGTGAGCGCTCCAATGCTGATCGAATACCCCAGCACATAGAGGCTGCCGCCGGCGCTGACGAGCCCCCATCCGTTGTTGATCACGACCACGTTGTGCCAGGCCGCCCCATCCCAGCGGGCAAGCTGATACTGCTCCGGAGACTGGGTGCCCTCGATATAGGACAGGGCGTAAAGTTCACCGTTAAAGGCAGCAATGCCTGAGTATTCCGCCAGCCCCGCCCCAAGAGGGCTCCAGGTGCCGGTGACCGTGTCATAACAAGCCACATTCCTGACCGCCACGTTTCCAGCAGAGGTGAAGCTGCCGGACACATAGACCTTGCCGTTCAGTGGCACGAGGCCGTAAGCCGACCCGTTCAACCCCTTGCCCACCCCCCCGAGCATCGGCTGCCACACAGCGCCGTCCCAGCGTGCGACACGACTTTGAGGAAACCCGAAACGTCCGACGGTGATCAGGCCGCTGCTGGTCGCCAGCATCTGGTTGACTGCGGCGTCGATATTGTCCTCACCGACACTGCTCCAGGCCGAACCATCCCATCTTGAAAGGTAGCTGCCGACGGTGCTGCCATACGTGTAGGCGTTGAAGCCGCCTCCCACGTAAAGCATGCCGCCATACACGGCCAGATCGTTCACCGTCAGGCCTGAATAACCGTTGGGGTTGGGAATCACCAGGGAAACGGCGGCCCATGCCGTCCCGTCCCATCGGGCCACCCGCTCTGTCGCCACACCACCCGCCGTGGTGAAGATGCCGCCGAAATAGATGTCCGCACCCATCTTGGCGATGCAGGTTGCCGAGTTGTTCAAACCCGTGCCCAGGGCCGACCAGGCAGAGCCGTCCCACTTCGCCGCCCGGGTTGCCGACACCCCTCCAATGCTCGTGAAACTGCCGCAGACATAGAGGTTGGTGCCATCCACCAGGAGCCCGGACACAGAACTGTTCGCCCCGGTGCTGCCGATGGCGGACCACTGCGTGCCATCCCAGCGTGCCAGGCGGTTGGCACCAGAAGCGCCTCCAGCCAGCGTGAAACTTCCTGCCACGATGAGATCCGTGCCCATCGCCCTCAGCTCCTGCACGCTGGCATTCACCCCCGAACCGAGAGCGGACCAGGAACTGCCATTCCACCGGGCGATTCGGGAAGCCGGCACACCGCCTGCATGAGTGAAGTTGCCGGCCACATAAACATCACCACCCACCACGGCAATCGCGGTCACACTGCTGCTTGAACTGCCATTGCTGACCCCCTGCCCGAGCCCGGTCACCGCCCCGGTCACCTTGTCGATGCGTGCAATGGACTGCGCCGACGTGTTGCCAATCAACGTGAACAAGCCTCCCACATAAAAAGCATCGGACGACTCTGCCACGGAAAGCATCTCGCCGTTGGCCACGGGTGCGGCAAAGTCGGGCGACCAGTTTTGCGGCAGTTGAGCGTGGGCATTCGAAAGGAGAAGCAGCGAGGCGAGAACGGCTTTTTTCATGCGAGGAATAGAAGGATTCATCGCAAACAGCCCCGAACCATGGGCCGGGGTTACAAAACACCGGCACAAAGAAGGGATCTTTTTCCGCAACGGTCCGCAGCCTGCGCATCCTTGATGAGGCCGACGGCAGCTGCAGGGCCGGCCACGAAGGGCACCGCGGCTGGATCAGCGACCTTGCCATGCATCCAGATCATCAGCGCCGCAGCCTAACCAGAAGGCTGATGGAACATGCGCAGTCCCTCCTGTGCGCGGCAGGCTGCCCGAAGATCAACCTGCAGGTGCACCGCACGAACCAGACGGCAACCGCCTTTGACGAGCGGCTTGGATTCACGGAAGACGCCGTGATCAGCCTGGGCAGGCGCCTGAAACACGATGATCCCGCCTTGCCGCCGCCACGGGCCGCCGCATTTTGTGGCACATGCCCTCCCGCGCCCCCTTTCCCGCCACTGCCTGGACCCAGGTGGTTTCAGCCCAGTCTGAAGCTCCCGGCTCACGTGAGGCGCTGGAGGACATCTGCAAGGCCTACTGGCCCGCCATCTACACCTACCTGAGAGCACTGGGCTGCGAACGTGAAGAGGCACGTGACTTTACCCAGGACTTCCTGGCGGACTTCATCTCCAAGGGGGACCTTCACAAGGTGGCGCCGGAACGAGGCAGGCTGCGCAGCTACATCATGCAGTCCGTGCGTAACCACCTGGTCAACGAAAGGCGGGACGCCTCCCGTCAGAAAAGAGGCGGCGGAAAGACAGTCGTGCCGATGGATGAGCTGACATCCTTTGACGTGCCCGCGGCTCCGGAGGTGGCCGACAGCTGGTATGACCGGCGCTGGGCCTGGTCGCTGCTGCGCCGCTGCATGGAACACATCATGGAAAACTACCGCCAGCGGGGACGCCTGCCGATCTTCGAGGCTCTCAAGGCCGGCCTGGCCGATCCGGCCTCGTTGAAACCTTATGCTGAAATCGGGGCTGAACTGGGCATGACCGAAGGACATGTGAAGCTGGAGATGCACCGGGCGCGAAAGCGTCTCGCGGAGGAGCTGCGCCGCGAGGTCGCCGCCACGCTGGAGGCTGACGGGGATGTGGAGGCTGAGCTGCGCTACCTCCTCGGTGTTCTCGGGGAAAACTCATGAACCGCACCTGCCCCAGTTGTGAAGCCTCGCTGGAGGAGGCCCTGCTCGTGAACGGCCTCTGCCCGGCCTGTGTGGCACGCAACATGCAGGCGGGCCTGCAGGGCCTGCTCGACGAGGTTTCAACCTCGGAAAAGGAGGCCGTTTCGATTGAGATCGAGGGTTACGAAGTGAACGAGCTGATCGGCGGCGGCGGCATGGGCGAGGTCTATCGCGCGCGCAGGATCGCCGACGACCGGCAGGTGGCCGTCAAGGTGGTCGCAGGCCGCTTCACCCGTGACCCGGAGGCGACGGCGCGCTTTGAAAACGAGGTCAGCGCCATGGCGCAGCTCGATCATCCCAATGTCGTGCGAATTCTTGACCAGGGCATCACCAGGGACGGCCGTCACTACCTGGTCAGCGAATACGTCGACGGCTGCGACCTGCGCCGCCTGATGAAGGCCCAGCGCCCCGACACCGCCAGGGCCTTCGAGATTTTCGACAAGGTCTGCGCCGGCATCGCGCATGCTCATGACTGCGGCATCGTCCACCGCGACATCAAGCCCGCCAACATCCTCGTCGGCGGTGACGGCACCGTGAAGGTCGCCGACTTCGGGCTCGCCAAAATGCTGGTGGATGAAACCCGTCTTTACGGCTTCACGCAGACAACGGACACCTTCGGAACCCCTTATTACATCGCCCCTGAAGTCACCCGCAAGGCAGGCCAGGCTGACCAGCGTGCCGATGTTTATGCCCTGGGCGTGCTGCTCTATGAGCTTCTCACCGGAGCCGTTCCCATGGGACAGTTCACCCCGCTGTCACAGCGCGCCGGCATTGATCGCCGCATGGACACGATCATTGCCGACGCACTTGCCGATGATCCGCAACGACGCACGGACTCGGTCGCAGTCCTGGCGGCGGAGGTGCGGCGAATCGCCGCAGCTCAGGCCACACGCCGGAAACGCTCACGCATGACCCATGCGCTGGCGGCAGCCCTGGTCATTCTTGGCCTTGGCGGTGCCCTTGGAGCCTGGTGGGCCACCGTGGGGCGCAACGGCACAGCCCGGCCAAGCTTTGCCAGTCCCGCCAGGGCAAGCCGGACGACACCGTGGAAAAACAGCCTCGGCATGAGCTTCGTGCCGCTGCCGGCGCACCCGCTGCTGGTCTGCATTCATGAGACCCGTCTGCGCGACTACATCGCCTTCAGCGAGGCTGAAAACGCCGTGCTGCCAGACTGGCGGCTGGGCCTGGCCCATCCACGCAAGCAGATGCGCAGCTTTGCCAAAAGGTCCGACATCGTGACTGAACGCGACGAAAAGGCGTCCACCTGGGACGAGCCCGGTTTTGCGCAGGCTCCGGATCATCCTGTCACCGGCGTGGACCTCGTTGAAGCCCGGCTATTCTGCGCCTGGCTCACCTGGACGGAACGTCAGGAAGGGCGCCTGACCGCTCTGCAGGGCTACCGCCTTCCCCGTGAATCCGAGTGGAATGAACTCGCCAAGCACGACACCACGCTCTGGCAGAGAGAAGATGCCGCCGCACAGGCCAACTTCGCCGGTGTTGAAGCCGCCGACGTCCAGCCCTGGCCGGAGGGGTCGGCTCATTTTGATCGGCGTGACCCCTTCCCGCGCACGGCCCCGGTCGGCAGCTTCAAGCCGAACGACCTCGGCCTTCATGACCTGTTCGGCAACGTCGCTGAATGGGTGGACACCCCGGCGCCCGACAGCGTCGGAGACGGAGGCACGGTGCTTTACGGTCTGCGCGGCGGATCCTGGGCAACCGGGCAGGCCAGGCAGGCCAGGCCTGACTTTCACATCGGCACACGCCCCGGACGTGCCCAGGCCAATTTTGGATTCCGTGTCGTGCTCGATCTGGCGATGAAGAAGGAAACCAGGCCCGTCAAGGCACCGGACTCCGAGACACCCTGACTTCATCCCGCAAGGAACGATCCTCACCACCGTTGTCTCGATGCCTGATCGGCACCACCCGCCGGCCCATCACGTCACCCGCATGTTCACCCCCACCCGTCGTCAGATTCTTCAGCAGGCCGGAGCCGGTTTTGGCTCGCTGGCGCTGCAGTCGCTGCTGGCGGACGACGGTCTGCTGAAAGGTGGCAACCCGCTGGCGCCCCGTGCGCCGCATTTCGCACCGAAGGCGAAGTCGGTGATCTTTCTGTTCATGTACGGCGGGCCGTCGCACGTCGATCTGTTCGATCCCAAGCCCGAGCTGGCCAGATGGCATGGCAGGCCGATCCCGGTCTGGAAAAAGGAGGACGCCTTCATGGGCGGAAAAACCAAAAACGTGGCCATGCAGAGCCCGTACCGCTTTTCCAGGCATGGGCAGGCGGGCATCGACATCGCGGAGGTGTACCCCAATCTCGCGCGTCACGCGGACAGTCTCTGCGTGATCCGCTCCATGCATGCCGAGAGCAACAATCACGGGCCGGCGCTCTTCCAGATGAACTCCGGCTTCATCCAGGCCGGACGCCCGAGCATGGGCTCCTGGGTCACCTATGGCCTCGGCTCGGAAAGCGAGAACCTGCCCGCCTTTGTCGTGCTGCTGGACAAGCTCGGCGCCCCCGTGAACGGCGCGCTCAACTGGTCGAACGGCTTCATGCCCGCCACCTACCAGGGCGTGCCCTTCCGCAGCAGCGGTGAACCCATCGCCTACCTGACACCGCCGAAAAGCGTCAGCAGCTCGCGTCAGCGCGCCCGGCTGGATCTGCTGAAGCAGTGGAACGCCGAGCACGCCGCCGCCAATCCGGCGGAAAGCGAGCTGGCCGCGCGGCTCAACGCCTACGAACTGGCCTACCGCATGCAGATGAGCGCCACCGAATGCACCGACCTCGGGCGCGAACCCGAGGCCGTGCGCCGCATGTACGGCCTGGATCATCCGGTGACCGCCCACTTCGGCCGCAACTGCCTGCTCGCCCGCAGGCTGGTCGAGAGGGGCGTGCGCTTTGTGCAGGTTTACAGCGGCGGCAACGAGGGGCCGAAGGCCTGGGACGCCCATGATGACCTGAAGAAAAACCACGACCTCCATTGCGCGGAGACCGACGGCCCCATCGCCGCTTTGCTGGACGACCTGAAGATCAGCGGCCTGCTCGACACCACCCTCGTGGTCTGGGGCGGCGAGTTCGGCCGCTCGCCCGTGGCCGAGAACGGCCGGGGACGTGACCATCATCCGAAGGGCTTCACCATGTGGATGGCCGGCGGCGGCATCAAGGGCGGCATGATCCACGGGGCCACCGATGAATTTGGTTATGCCGCCGTCCAGGACAGGGTCGCCGTGCCCGACCTGCACGCCACGATGCTGCACCTGCTCGGCCTCGATCACGAGGCGCTGACCTACCGGTTCATGGGGCGCGACTTCCGGCTCACCGACGTCAGCGGCGAGGTCGTGAAGGCGCTGCTGGCCTGAACAAGAAAACAAAAAAAGGCGGGCCACGCGGCTCCGCCTTCACCTGGGGTTGGAAAGCCCTCCTCAGCCACCGTGCTGAAGTTTTCCTGGAGCGCGGAACTCCGATTCCGCAGCCGCCAAGAACGCTGTGGGAACCGTGGATCCACCCTCCCGCCTCCTTCGAATCCCACGGTCTGCGTCGCGGGCGGAAGCAGCCAGGGCATGTTTTGCACCTGGGCTTCTCCTGCGAAGGCCAAAAACCTCCTCAGCCGCCCTTGCGACGGGCCTGGCGGATGCGCCACACATCCAGCGCCATGCGCCAGGAGTCATGCAGAAGGCGCACCTTTCCGCCCGGGGTCTCGTGCCAGTCCACCGGCACCTCCACGACCTCGCAGCAGCCATCCAGCAGGGCCGTCATCAGCTCCACGTCAAAGGCAAAGCCGTTCACCTGCAGCCCAGGCGCGATTTTTTCAAAAGCAGGCCGCGGCACCAGCTTCAGGCCGCACTGCGAGTCATAGACCGGGATGTCCAGCATCTCGGAGACCAGAGTGGCATAGATGCGGCCCAACAAATGACGCTTCAACAGACGCTCGACGCGGCGTCCCAGCATCTTGACCCTTGAGGCAAACAGGGCGCACGGAGGGCTTCCTGAAGACGGCAGCAGACGGACCAGGCGCTCCACCTCGCGGGCGGAGCAGGAGCCGTCGGCGTCCACGAAGCCCAGCCATTGAGCCCCGCCATGATCCGCCCAGCCTGCGTAAACCGCCCCGCCCTTGCCCAGGTTCTTGGGCAGCACCTTCAAGGGCAGCAGGCAGGGGAACGACGAACGCAGCCCTTCAACCACCGCTTTCATGGCGGCGGTCTCCTCAGGCCCGGAACCATCCTCCACCACCTGGATTTGGACGCCACCAAGCCTCGTCATCGCCTGGCAGAGCTCCGGCAGAAACACACCGATGCGTCCGCTTTCCCGGAAGCAGGGAACCACAAGGTGAACGCTGGCGGCGGCAGGGGTCATGATCCGATGCGTTTTTCCAGAAGTCGCAGGGCCAGCATGATTTCGGCAAGCACGCGCTGAAGCGTGTAATACCAGCCGCGCCAGCCGTCGAGCAGCGTGCCTTTCACCAGCAGCGTGTAAACCAGCGTGGCGGGCACCGCCGCCCAGCCGCTGCGGCGAAGCTTGTCCTGCAGTCTCAACGTGGCAGGATCAGCCGCCAGCAGCTTCTCCGCCTCCAGCAGCGCATACTTGTCCTGGGAGGCGATCCAGCGTGACAGCGGCTTGCGGTCATCGTGGTCGATGGGGGAGTTCAACCGGCCGAGCTCGCCCTTCACCTCCAGAAGCTGGGTGTGACCGTCCTGCACATAGCGGCAGCGGCTTTTTTGAAACAGCACGGCACGCGGCGGGTAAAGACTGGCGCGCAGAGCCAGGCCTCCAATGAGATAGCGAAACCCGGCCTGGTAGGCATCCGCCGTGGCAGAAAGCTCCGCGAGCTCCTGCTCAAAACCTGCACCCAGCACATAGTCCGCATCCAGCGACAGCACCCACGGCGTGCGCACCAGGTCCACGCCGTGGTTCCACTGACGGGTGTGGTCATCAAACGGGCGCGTTTCAAAACGCACGTTGACGAACCGGCCGGCGATCTCACGCGTGGCATCCGTGCTGCCGCTGTCGAGCACGACCACCTCCGCCGCCCAGGACAGCCGGGCAAGCGTGCGCTCCAGGTTGGGCGCCTCATTCCAGGTCAGCACCAGCGGCGTGATGTCCTTCAGGTTCATGAGGGTTCTCCGTAAACACGGTCGGCAAGCTCCGTGAGCCGTTCATAGAAAGGCCGCAACGCCTCGACGGAAAGCTCTCCCATCACCGCCGGATCGCCGAGGCCGGCAAAGGACGCCAGCACGCTGTCATGACTGCGGTCGCTGACGTGCAGGTTCAGCTTCTCCAGAATTTTCGCCCCCGTGGCCCGCAGGCCGTCCAGGGTGAGCAAAAGATCGGTGACGGTGCCCTTGCCTCCGGTCATCGGCACAAAGACATCCGGGAAGAAGCGCAGCTCGGCGCTGTAGTTTTGAAAGTGATGCGTGAGGATGCACTGGCGCTGATGGCAGCCACTGCGGATCAGGATGTCACAGGTGACGCCGCCGTCGAAGGTCATGGAGGCGCTCACGTGCTGCAGTTCGTCGCGGTCATTGAAGGAGGTGTCGCATCGTTGCAGCCTCATCTCCCCCCGGCAGAAGATCCAGGCGAGGTCAAGATAATGCAGCGCATAATCACAGAGCAGGATGCGGTGCCGTCGCTCCTGCTTCATCCAGGCCGACTGCTCATTGGCGGGCGAAGGCGTTTCATAATGCAGCGTCACCGCGCGCAGGGCGCCGCTGGGATGACGGCGGAGGAAGTCGCGATACCTCAATACGTTAGGCTTGAAGCGGTAGTTGTGCAGCACCGCCGCCCGGCGACCGGCGAGCCTGTCCGTCATCTCCTGGAGATGCGTCCGGCTCACCGCCATGGGTTTTTCCAGCAGGACATGCGAGGTCTCCGGAGAAAGGTCTTCCAGCACCCGGGCCCTTGACTTCCAGGGCGCGGTGATGACGACATGGCCGGCCGTTGCATCCAGGCCTTCGTGAGCGGCCAGCGCCAGTCCAGGCACCGGCAGGGCTTCCTTGACCGCCGGATCTTTCCAGGAGATGCGCCCAGTGAAAGCGGCGCGCAGCAGGCCGGGCAGGTGCTTTTGCTGGACGATCCGTCCGATGCCGACATAACCAAGCTGCGCGGCCTTGGGCCAGAAGCCGACTTCTTTTTGCGGCCAGGGCTCCGCCGGCTTCGCATGCACCAGGCTGAGAAGGCTCTGCCGCCAGTCAAAGCTCATCTCCAGCCCAAGCTCACGCTCGGTGCGGCTGCAGTCATAGCGCCTGACATTGAGATTGTGTTCAAACAGCTTCACGAGGCGAAACTGACGTCCTTTCAGCAGGCTCAAAAGCGGAGACGCACAGGCCAGGGCCAGACGCCAGAACCAGACCGGCAGATGCAGCGTGCTCCAGCCCCGGCCCATCTCATGGCAGTGGAAGTCCAGATACTCCTGCCGCTCGGGGGCGTTGGGAGCGACGAGCATGTAGGTTTTGTGCGAGGCACCCTCCGCAAGCGCGGCGCCGCTGATCCGGGTCAGCGCCTCGTCCACCGTGCGCCGATGAATCAGCATGATGATCGTGCGTCGATTGCCGAGGCCCAGCACATGGCCGGTGGGCAGAGCCTTGCCGGTCCCGACCATCGAGTCCACGAGGCCCTGGTCCAGGATGAAGCCCGGGCGGACCACGACCAGCTCCCCTTCCTTCCAGCGTGGGATGACGTGGCTTTCCACGGCGGCCTTCACCCGTGAATACACACCCTTCCACTTCGCCTCGACCGCCACGGCATCTTCGTTCAGGACGCCCTCGACCGACGGCAGGACGCTGATGGACGAAATGTGGATGAAGCGCTTCACGCCCAGCCTCCGGCCCGCCTCCATGACCCGGTCGGCCAGCTCAATGTTCTGTTCGATGCTGCCGTTTTTGACGATGGCGAAATTGATCAGCACCTCCGCACTTCCCATCGCCGCCGTCGTGATATCACCCAGAAATTCGTACGAGCCCGCCAGGTCCTGGGGACCCGCCTCAGCCGGCCGGCTGCGGTTAAAGGTCCACACATCATGCCCGGCCGCACGCAGGCTGGCGGGCAGGCTGGCGGCGGCAAAGCTGGAGGAGGCGAGGAGCAGGATCTTCATGCGGGTCGGGGCGGCCTTGGCTGGGCGGCACGATACTCGGCCATCAGGCGGCGTGCAGCAGCAGGCCAGGAAAAATGTTCCGCCACCACCTGTCGGGCACGATGGCGGATGGGAAGCAGCGCCTCCATGTCAGCGGCCAGGCGGCCGAGGCAGGGCTTCAAATCTTCCAGGCTGCAGACATGCCCCAGACCCAGCCTGAGGACATCCTCCGCCAGGGCCACCTGGTCGGAAATCAGCACCGGCAGGCCGCAGGCGGAAGCTTCGAGCACCGCGATGCCAAAGTTTTCCGAATAGGAGGGCAGCACAAAAAGATCCGCCCCCTGAAGAAGCCTCCATTTGGCATCGCCCTGGACAAATCCGCGCCATTGGACACGGTCAGCGAGGCCCAGGTCCGCCGACTTCTGACGCAGCAGGGCTTCATAATCCGCCTCTCCGGAACCGGCCAGAACCAGGCGTACGTCCCGAAGGCCGAAACAGGCGTCGAGCAGAAGCTCAATGCCCTTTTTCTCATGAAAACGCGACATGAAGACCAGCACGCGCTCAGATTCCTTCAGCCCCAGTTCACGACGCAGATCCTCCCGCGCTCCAGGGAACAGCGGCGGCAGGTCGATGCCATGTGGCAGCACGCGGCAGGGCGAACGAAATCCCAGCTCCGCCATCTCGACCGCCTCCATCGGCGTCGTGGCATGAATGAAGGAGGCCCCGTTGATGTTCCGTCGTGTGACCAGGGCCATCTGCAGCCGCTTGACCCAGGCACGCTGCAGCATCGACCACCGGCAGAGCTGCCCCAGCGGCCTAACAGCATAGGGCACACCGGCGCGGCGAGCCTCTCGCATGGCGACGTTGGCCGGGTGGCTGAAGACCGTGTGGACATGCACAAAATCGTATTCCTTCACATGCCTGCGCAGCCAGCCCGCCATGCCCGGCGTGTAGGTGAAGCCGACCAGCGTGTGCTGCCTGGCGCGGATCCTGGGCAGGTAAATGACGGGAACAC
This sequence comes from uncultured Prosthecobacter sp., assembly GCA_964642905.1. GTDB lineage: Bacteria > Verrucomicrobiota > Verrucomicrobiia > Verrucomicrobiales > Verrucomicrobiaceae > Prosthecobacter. The sequence goes on along the minus strand of CAZXPU010000082.1, from coordinate 1,740 downwards.
CCTCGTTCGTCGTCCAGGTTTTCAGTGGCACCGGCAGCTCGCCGCCCAGGTCGTCGTTGCTGCTCAGCAGCGCCGCATCCGCCCCCTCCGCCCGCAGGGCCGCCACCATGCCCAGGGCCGCCCGGGTGGGGCCGCCATGACGGGGTGCCAGCGAGGCGACGACGTGAAGGATGCGCATGATCGCCGGATTGTATCAGCGTTCGGCCAGCAGATGCGACCGACCGGCCCAGGTTTGTCGTTTCAAGCCCGCCTCCGCCAGCAGCCGCGAGATTTCACCGGGCGCGTTCCGATGACCGGCCTGGTCCAGAAGGCTGAAATGAACCTCCACCAGCACACACTGGCAGGCGGGCGAGGCCAGGGTGGACTTCAGACCGCGGACAACCTCCAGCTCATGGCCTTCAACATCGATCTTGAGGAACTGCGGCTGAGGCACTGCACCCGATGCCACCAGGGCGTCACCCTTGGTGATCTGCACGATGTCGTGAGAATCCAGGCTGCTGTCTCCAGCACTGACCACCCGGCTGGCGGAGGAATAATCCGCAGGCGTCACCATCCTTGCCATGCCGTCCTGGCCGCCCAGCGCCTTCTGCACCAGCGTTACGTTGCCGCAGTGGGCGACATGGGCGCTCAGTTCCGCAAAGGTGCCGGCGTTGGGCTCAAAAGCGAACACCCGCCCGGTCGAGCCGACAGCCTCCGACATCATCTGCGTGTAAAAGCCGATGTTGGCCCCGACATCCCATGCCACCTGTCCGGGCTTCAGCCGCCCGAGCACCACCGTCATCGTCGGCCTTTCATGCGGAGACAGGGCGAGCAGGCACTGCGCCTCGGACAGACGTGCCAGATGCAGCCGCCGGCTGAAGCCTTCAAGCACCACTCCGGAGCCTTCGTCGCGCCAGGCGGAGTAGGAGCCCAGGGCGCGCAGACGGCGGCCCTCCAGCCACGCCACCAGCGGCGCAGCCCAACCGGCCAGCCCGAGCTTTCGTACAATGCGGCGGAGCGGGGCGAGTTGAATCATGGAAGGTCGATGGAAAGTCGTTTCAGGCTGTGTCGGAGCACAAACACCGCCCACTTCTGGTACCACTGGTCGAGCGGCACCGGGCAGTTGGCGGAGGACTCCTGGAAGGACGCGCCCCACCGGCTGTCAAGCCACTTCTGAAAGGGGAAGAGAAAGCCGCGCTTCCTTTGGTTCACCACCCAGTCCGGCACTCCGGGCACGGCGGCGGTGAGCAATCCTTTGTTCGGCCGGAACCTCAGCGCGGCCGGAACCTGCGCCACCTTCTCCACCAGCACCCGGTCCACCAGGGGCACCCGCAGCTCCAGGCCGTGGGCCATGCTCATCACATCGCTGTCACGCAGCAGTTGGTTGCGCATGTAGCGGGTCAGCTCCAGTTCCGAGACCTGGTCAAGCACGGTCGCAGCACGGCCGCCGGCTTCCCGCGACAAGGCGGCGGCATCTGCGCCCGGGCCACGCTTTCCCAGGATCCAGCCGGTCAGCGCCGCAGCCTCCGCACGCGAGAAAATGCCGCGCAGCGAGGCAAAGGCGTCCTCGACCGAACCCGGGCTGCGCAGAAAATCCGCAAGCCGTCGATGCCTGGGACCACCATGCCCGAGCAGCATCGGCAGGCCAGGAACCCGGCTCAGCCAGTGATGCAGGCCGAGCATTCGCGGGATTTGGGTGAAACTGGCATACCCCCCAAACAGTTCATCTCCCCCCAGGCCGCTGAGCACCACCTTCATGCC
>CAZXPU010000081.1:19648-26415 GCA_964642905.1 uncultured Prosthecobacter sp. | reverse complement strand
CAGGGCTGCATTCATCAGGGATTCTGTTTCCTGTTGAATGTTGAGAGCTCCTCCCGCTGCGGGGGCGGTCGGGGTGGCAGGGGCGGCGGGAGTGCCTGGAGCAGCCGGGGTGGCAGGGGCGCCCGGAGCGGCGGGAGGGGCCTGGCCCAGCACCAGGGATGTCCCGGAGGCCAGAATCAGAGCAGCGCAGAAGGAATATCGCATGACAAACATGAGGGGGGTGAAACGCAACCGTTCCCAGGGTGGGTTTATGAAAAAAGGATCCGTTCCGCCATGGGTGATGGACGTCTTTTGATCAATGGAAATGTCGTTTGGGGTGAAAAGCGCACGGCTTTTTTGTTGAAATGAGCAACGAGCCTAGCAGTCAGGCTTTTTTTGTCACCAACGAATCCATTTCGAAAATGAATTTTGAGAGGGACTTCCTTTCGGGCTGGGTGAAATTTTTCTCGCCATTTTTCAGGCGGGACAGTCTAATCAAAGCGGGGTCGGAATAATTGTTCCCGCCCCAATGCATAACATCATAAACCCAACCCTAAAACGCACTACTATGAAACGAGCACTCCAACGAGGTTTCACCCTCATTGAACTCCTGGTGGTGATCACCATCATCGCGATTCTCGCGAGCCTGGCGGTCCCCACTTTCAACGTCATTCAGGACATGGCGAACCAGACGTCCACGTCGAACAACTGCCGTCAGATCATCATGGCGATGAAAATCTTCGCCAATGACAACAATTCAATCTACCCGGACACCTACAACAACCCGCAGACCGGCGGCCCTGCCATCACGGCAAACGACGCCTTTCGCGTGCTGATCCAGGAGGACATCATCCAGGATGAGCGAATCTTCGGGGCGAAGGCCTCCAAGTTCGTTCCTGATGGCAACATCGGAACGGCTCCTTCCTTCGACCAGGCCCTGCAGGCAGGGGAGAACCACTGGGCGCTGACCCAGGGGCAGACGACCTCCAGCAACGGCATCATGCCGCTGGTTTATGAAAACCCGCTCGCCCCGAGCTGGCCGCCCCAGTGGAACTGCGACGCCGCAGGTCAGCCCAAGGAAGGTCGTGCCTGGCGTGGTGGCAAGATCATCATCGGCCGCAATGACAACTCGGTGCAGGTGGAGTCGCTTGCCACGAAAAAAGGCTCTGCCGTGGGTCCCAAGGCGATGGCTGGTGGCTATGACATTTTCACCATGGCCAGCCAGAACATGCCTCAGCAGGTTCTGCAGATCCTGAGCACGGGCACGCAGTCCGGACTGATGGGGAATCCCAGCATGATGGCACCGGGCGGACTTCCTGGGGGTGTTCCGGGACTTCCCGGGGCTCCGGGTGGGCTTCCGGGCGCTCCTGGCCTGCCGGGTGCTCCGGGCGGACTTCCTGCCGCCCCTGGTGGTGGACTGCCGTCCCTTCCGGGTGCTCCGGCAGCCCTCCCCGGCAAGTGATGGCTGGCTAAAAAGACGATTTGATACCAGGCGCCGCCGGATTCCGGCGGCGCTTTTTATTTCCCACGCAAACATTCGCGGCCACTCGGTTCACCGAGCTCTGAAAAAGACGCGATTCTGTTGTGAAAAACCCCTTGCCATCGTGTGCTTTCGTGGAATCGTCGCGGCCCTTCAAATTCCAACTTGAAACCACTCGCCCGACAAGTTGTCCGGCATCCTCCCTGAATCATCCACCATGAGCGAAGTCGCAACAGCCCCCGCCAGCTTCAAACTGCACGACAAAGACACCGGTAGCGCCGATGTCCAGGTCGCCATCCTGACGGAGCGCATCAATCACATCACCGGCCACCTTGAGAATAATGCCAAAGATCACAGCTCCCGCCGTGGTCTCCTGAAGCTTGTCGCCCGCCGCCGCAAGCTGCTCGATTATCTCAAGCTGACTGCAGTTGATCGCTACCAGAAGGCGATCAAGTCTCTCGGCCTCCGCCGCTAATCCAGTTTTCCCGTTGATAAGGGGTGATGCCATCGGGCATCGCCCCTTTTCGCATTGCAGCGTGAAACTGCAGGTGAAAAACCCTGGGTTTCAAATCCTTCCTGCCTGCGTCTGAAGCCAACAGCGCCCCCGTGCGGACCCGAAGAGCCTTTTCTGCCTTCCGTCGCTTCTTGCCGCCAACCGACCCATTCCCCCTAAAACAACACAAACCCAAATACAGCCACCATGGCCATCCATAAAGTCAGCGTTCCCTGCGGTTCAGGGAACATCGAAATCGAAACCGGCAAGCTCGCCCATCTGGCGGACGGTGCCGTCACTGTTCGCCTCGGCGACACCATTGTCATCGTCACCGCCGTCTCCGCCACGAAAGTGAAGGACGGCCAGGACTTCTTCCCTCTGACCGTCGAGTACAAGGAGAAAGCCTCCGCCGCCGGCCGTTTCCCCGGTGGTTACTTCAAGCGTGAAGGTCGTCCCACGGAGAAGGAAATCCTCACGGCCCGCATGACCGACCGCCCTCTGCGGCCGCTGTTCCCGAAAGGCTACTTCTACGACACCCAGGTCATTTCCCTCCTGCTTAGCGCGGACGGCCAGAATGACTCGGACATCCTCTCCATCAACGGTGCCTCCGCCGCCCTTTGCATCTCCGACATCCCGTTTGCGGGACCGATCGGCGCCGTGCGTGTGGGCCGCGTGAACGGCCAGTTCGTCATCAATCCGACGCACAGCGACCGTGAAGTGAGCGACCTTGACCTCGTGTATGTCGGCAACAAGACCGACGTCATCATGATCGAAGGCGCCGCCAACGAACTTCCCGAAGCTGACTTCGTTGCCGCCCTGCGTTTCGCCCAGGCCAACATCGTCGGCATCGTCGCGGCCCAGGAGGAGCTCGCCGCCCTCTGTGGCAAGCCGAAGCGTGTCGTGCCCCTCATGCTGGTGAAGGACGAACTTCTTGAGATCGCCTACCAGATCGCCGGGGACCGCATCGAAGGCGCCCTCTACCAGCCCGGCAAGGTTGCCCGTGGCAAGGCTGTCGGCGCCCTCAAGGACGAGGTCGAGGCCGCCATCAAGGCCAAGTATCCCGAAGCCACCGGCTTTGAGATCAGCCAGGCGTTCGATTACCTTCAGAAGAAGGCCTTCCGCATCTCCATCCTCGACAAGCTCAATCGTTGCGACGGACGCGGCATCGACCAGATCCGTCCTCTTTCTGGTGAGGCTGGCGTGCTGCCCCGCACCCATGGCTCCGCCATCTTCGCCCGCGGTGAAACCCAGGCCCTGGCCATCGCCACGCTGGCTCCCGCCGACGAAGCCCAGGAGATGGACACCTATGCAGGCGGTCCGGATTCGAAGCGCTTCATCCTTCACTACAACTTCCCGCCGTTCTCCGTCGGTGAAACCGGTCGTTTTGGTGGCCAGAACCGTCGTGAAATCGGTCATGGCGCCCTGGCTGAACGCTCCATTGAGCCTGTGATCCCCGCCAAGGAAAAGTTCCCCTACGCCATCCGCGTCAGCAGCGAGGTCATGAGCTCCAACGGCTCCACCTCCATGGCCTCCGTTTGCTCGGGCGTCATGGCGCTCATGGACGCAGGCGTGCCCCTGAAGCGCCCTGTGGCAGGCATCTCCGTCGGTCTTGTCACCGAGTTCGACTCGGCCGACCAGATGAAGCGCTATCTCACGATGGTGGACATCCTGGGTTCCGAGGACCACTTCGGCGACATGGACTTCAAGCTTTGCGGCACCACGGAAGGCGTCACCGGCTATCAGCTGGACCTGAAGCTTCCCGGCATCCCCCTGAGCATCCTGGAAGAGGCCATCGTCAAGGCCAAGAGCGCCCGTGGTGAGATCCTCTCGGCCATGGCCCAGGCCATCGCGGAAGTGCAGCCTCTCAGCCCGCATGCCCCGCGGATTGAAGTGCTCAAGATCAACCCTGACAAGATTGGTGAGCTCATCGGACCTGGAGGCAAAAACATCAAGGGCATCCAGGCCGAGTCCGGAGCCGAGATCAGCATCGAGGACGACGGCACCGTCTACATCTACGCCACCCGCAAGGAAGGCATGGAGCGTGCGGTCGAGATGGTCAGCTCCGTCTCCGCCGAGGTCGAGGTGGGCAAGATCTACACCGGCAAGGTGGTCAGCACGACCAACTTTGGAGCCTTCATGCGCCTCTTTGGCAACAAGGACGGCCTCATCCACATCAGCGAGCTCGCCGACTTCCGCGTCAACAAGACCGAGGACGTCGTCAAGGTGGGCGACATCGTCACCGCCAAGTGCATCGGCATTGATGACAAGGGCAAGGTGAAGATGAGCCGCAAGGCCGCCATGAAGGAGAAGGACGATGCCGCCAAGGCCGCCGCCGAAGCTCCCGCCGCCTGATCGGGTTCGAATTCAGCCGTTTACAAAGTCAAAGCCGCCGGTTTCCCCGGCGGCTTTTTCTTTTTCCGTGCAGCCTTCTCCGAACGCCGCATCATGGGCTGCAGATCAACCGCCCCTCCTGCCATGCCCACTGTTCCAGGACTCCGAAGCTGCTACTGCAAAGTTGGCCGCCTGATCTATTTCGGGCGCATGCTCGACAAGATCCGCCTTCATGAGGCGGGCTTGCTGCCGGTTGAGTACGTTCCGCAGCTGGGCGACGCGCAGTTCTACACCCTGGACGGGCGTTGCTGCCGATTCCTGGGAGTGCCGTATGAAGATGTCCGGAGGCGTGTGCTGCAGGGCGGGGCGGATGACGAAGTGCTTGCCTGGGCACATGCCCGCGGAACGCCTCGCACGGACGAGGAGTGCCACGTCTGGAACCGTTTCATCGCCAAGCTTGGCTGGCGTGACGAACGTTCGCAGGTGCTGCCGGGAAGGATTGCGGAAAGCGGTCTCACCGGCCTGCCCATTGAGACTCTGATCGACCACATTGAATACGATGAAGGCCGTGATCCAGTGGGGGAGCGTGCCTGGGAGCGGATTTGAACGGACCGCTCATGGTTGACCCAGGCCTGTCACGGCTCTTCCGAATAATGTGCTGGCACGCGGCGCACCAGGCCGTCCTCATCCAGCTCCATGTATTCGGCAGCCTGAAGGCCGTTGACGCTTTGATGCTCCAGCACGCAGCTGCGAACTCCGGAGAAGACCCGGACAAGTTGAAAACGCAGATCTGGACAGGCTGCCAGCCCTCGGGCGAAGTACTCGCCCAGTTCCTTCCGTCCTCGGAGGTTGCCATCCGCACGGTTGGTTAGGCGCGCGATGAAGGGGGAGGAGAACTCGACGTCCTCATGGTAATGCTTCATGACCAGATCCAGGTCATGGCTGTTTCAGGCGTGGATCCATTCGCGGGCCAGGTCGTGAGGGTTGATGCCTTTCATGAGCTGCGGGAGTCCGGGGCGGGCGGCCATTCGACGTCTTTGAGTTCACCGGGGAGCTGGGTCGGGTCGACCGGGTAGATTTGGGTCAGGTCGGGCCTGACGGTTGCCGTTGGCAGAAGTTCCAGTTCCTCCGGGGCGCCGACGATCAGCCAGAGGGCATCCTCCTGCGTGTCGTTGAACACCTGTCGAAGCTGGTCGGGCCCCACCAGCACGCCTCCGTGCTTCGGTATGGTGAGGGTTTGTGTGCCGACGCGCATCCTCCCTGTGCCTTCGAGCACAAAATAGAATTCTTCGGCATAAAGGTGCTTGTGCAGCGTGTTGGCGCTCGCGGGTGGCAGGCGCCAGAGTCGTGCGCCCAGGTTTTCGCTGCCTGTGCGTTCCAGGTAGTCGGCATTTGGAATCTGCATGAGGCTGGAAAGACGCCACTGCAGGTCGTCAGGGGTGATGAGGTGGTATCCTTGAACAGGCTTCATGGGGCTACGGCCAGCATGTCCGGCATGAACGCCGGTGCAACCTGGGTCATGCCTCCTGATGGTCGGTCATGACCGGGCTGTGGCTGTCAGGGGTCTGCCGCCTGCGCAGCTGGCCGCAGGCGGCGTCGATGTCCGGTCCTCGGGCACGTCGGAGATGAGCGACCGCGCCGCAGGCCCTGAGCTCCGCCAGAAACGCCTCGGTCTGCTCCATGGAACTGGGCGCATACGTTCGGCCGCGAAGGCTCAACCCCGTGGGGTTGTATCGAAGCAGGTTCACATGCATGCGGCGTCGATCGAGGAGCCGGGCAAGCTCACGCGCCTGCTCCAGGGAGTCGTTGACTCCTTCAAGCAGGCAGTACTGGATGGTGGTGATTCTGCCGCTGTCAGCCTGGTAACGGTCGGCGGCGGCCAGGACATCGCGGACGGGGAAGCGCCTGCCCATGGGCAGGATGTCAGCGCGGGTCCGGTCATCCGGGGCATGAAGGGAGACGGCGAGGTGCACGCCAAGGCCGGCTGCGCGCAACTCGTCCATGCCCGGCACGATGCCGACGGTGGAGACGGTGATCTGGCGCCAGCCGAAGGCGCCCAGCCTCGGGTCGGCGATGCGCTTCACGGCGGCGATCACATTCTTCAGGTTCAGCATCGGCTCGCCCATGCCCATGAAGACGAGGGTTCTCAGCGTGCGGCCGGCCGCGCGTGCCTCTTTTTGCAGATGCAGGAACTGTTCGATGATCTCGCCCGAGCTCAGGTTGCGTTCAAAGCCGGTCTGGGTGGTGGCGCAGAAGTCGCAGGCCATGGCGCAGCCCACCTGGCTGGAGATGCAGCCTGCCGCGCGGTCGTCATGATAATCCGGCATCAGCACGGATTCGACCGTGCGTCCGTCATGCAGCCTGAGCAGCAGCTTGGTGGTGCCGTCCTCGGAGACCTGGCGCATCGCTGGATGCGCTGCCTCCGGAGCAAACGAACTTTGCAACCGCGCCTGGAGCGTCGCGGGCATCCTTGTTCCGGAGGCT
>CAZXPU010000081.1:0-19638 GCA_964642905.1 uncultured Prosthecobacter sp. | reverse complement strand
GTCCCAGGGCCGGACTGCTTGAGCAGGCGGCGGATCACAGCTTCGGCGTGAGAAGCCTTGAACCCAGAGTCTTCCAGCCAGGATCCGAGCTCCTCGCGGGAGAGGTCGGAAAGGGCGCGTGGTGAAGGCGGGCCGGGATGCATGGGCTGAACCTGAAGCCATTGGCAGGCGGCGTTGCGTGTCAATCCATGGAAGTGACAAACCCTGGCTTGAAGACGCACGCTTCGGAGCTGACACAAACGTCCTTCCCGGCATGAGACCTGGCCTTTCTGATAGGTCGGCGGCCGGTCTTCGTTTGCAGGACTCATGAACAGAGACTGTCTCCGCCTTCCTGCGTTTATCGCCCTTTTGATGCTTGCCCTGCCTGAGGCTGTCCGTGCCGGCGATCCCGCCGCCATGAGCTCCGAGCTGTTTAAAAGCCTGAAGCTTGTCTATGAAGATGACTTCAACGGAGCCTTGAACACGGAATTCTGGGAGGTTCGGCAGAGCAGCACCTGGGCCGTGAAGGAGGGGGTGCTTCGGGGCAGTGAGTCGTCGAAGGAGTTTCAGGCGAAGAAGCTGGCGAGCAACGATCCCTCCCATGCCGGCTTGAAGCCGGTCATCTGGCTTCGCAAGGTGCCGGAAAACTTCGTCTGCTCCATGCGGATCCGTCATGATGCCAGCGCTTATCAGCGCGGATTTCCCCTCTTCGACATCGGGCATCACATCCACACCCTGGTCTTCAGTGAAAAGGCGACCACGCTGACCATCAAGAAAAACGTCGAATCCTCGCCCGTCGGCAAGCCGTTGTTCGCCTTGAACCAGTGGCATGACGTGGTGATCGAGGCGAAGAAAGGCAGGCTTGTGCTGAAGGTGGATGGTGAGAAGCAGGTCTTTGAAAGTTCGAACATCGACACCACCGGGCATGCGCAGATCGACTTCAAGGGCGTGGACGGCGGAGTCTTCCAGATCGACAGCATCCGGCTGTGGGAAGGCCTGCAGAGCCCGGCAAGCTGATGATCCTGGAGCGGCGGTTTTTTCCTGATTGCAGCCGGTGTGTGACCGCGTACCACGCGTCTTCACGACATTACCATGCCTCCTGCCACCCACCCACGACTTTCCGTTCAGCGCTGGCTGCTGCGCATGATTCTTGCGGTTCTCCTCACCGGCCTGCCCGGCGTGATCATGCCGGGCGAGGCGTTTGAAAAGTTTTCCTGGCTCATGGGCCACGGCCAGCCGCCCCTGGTGCCCCTGACTCTCTACCTTGCCGGCAACGCCGGTTTTGCCTATGTGGCCCTCGCCATCATGACCTGGGCGATCCTGCGCGACCTGGAAAGGCAGCAGTCTCTCGTTCGCGTCTATGGATGGATCATGGTGGCGGCCTGCCCGGCCTACCTTTCGATTGATCTGCAGTGTCCGCTGCCCTGGTGGTGGACTCTGGCCGACAGCGGCGGCTGCCTGCTTCTGGGCGTGGGGCTGCTGAAAAGCTGCGGAAAGACCGCCCCACGGCAGGAGTGATGAAGAGACGGCGCTGATGCGGCTTTTTCATCGCCAGCCGCCTGCGGTTGTTTCTAAAATGGTTATTCCATGGAAACACCGCTTTCGCCCCTGGATTTCGCCCGTCGTGCCCGCCGTCTTTATGCAGACAGGGAGGTCGTCGTCGACGGGGGCCTGCGTCTGACTTACGGCCAGTTTTTTGAGCGCTGCGACCGCTGGTCCTCATGCCTGCAGAAGCTGGGGGTTGGCAAGGGGGATCGTGTCGCCCTGATCTCACCCAACACGCATTCCCATCTTGAGGCCTACTACGCCGTTCCCCAGGCCGGGGCGGTGACGGTGCCGGTCAATTTTCGTCTCACCGCCGATGACTTTGCCTACATCCTTCGTCACAGCGGGGCGAAGGTGGTGTGCGTGCACCCGGACTATTTCGACGCGGTGGACGGCATTCGTCCTCAGCTTCCGGAAGCGGCTCATTTTGTGGCGCTGGAGGGGGCAAGGGCGGGATGGCTGGGGTATGAGGAGATGATTGCGGAAGCGACGGCGGGCTTCGAGCCGGTTGCCATCGAGGAGACGGATGTCATCTCCATCAACTACACCAGCGGCACCACGGCCAGCCCGAAGGGGGTGATGGTGACGCATCGCAACACGGCGATGAACATCATGGGGCATCTCATGCACACGCGGATCAGCAGCGCGGACCGTTACCTCTGGGTGCTGCCGATGTTTCATGCCAACGGCTGGTGCTTTACCTGGACGATCACGGCGGTGGGCGGCCGCCATGTCTGCCTGCGCAAGGCGGATCCCCGGCTGATCTTCGAAGCCATCGCCCGGGAGGGCATCACCCTGCTGTGCGCCGCGCCAACCGTTTTGATAGGCCTGGCCAACGCCCCTGAGGAGCTGCGCCGTGCGGCGCCGCGCGGCGTGCGCGTCTTCACGGCCGGCGCCCCGCCTGCGGCGGCGACCATCGAGAGGATTGAAGGCGAGCTGGGCTGGGAGATCACGCATGTGTACGGGCTCACGGAGGTCTCGCCGATTGTGACGATCAGCGAGTGGCGACCTGAGCACGCCAGTCTCGGCGCCCCGGAGAGGGCGCGCACCAAGGCCCGCCAGGGAGTCGAGTATCTTGGCAACGCCGAGGTTCGCGTGGTGGATGACGAGGGGCGTGAGGTGGCCCGGGACGGCGTCTCGCTGGGCGAGATCATCATCCGGGGCAACGCCGTGATGGCCGGCTATTACCAGGATCCGGCGGCCACGGCCAGGGCCATCCGCGACGGCTGGTTCTACAGTGGTGATGCCGCCGTGGTGCATGCGGACGGCTACATCGAGATCCGCGATCGATGGAAGGACGTCATCATCAGCGGTGGCGAGAACATCTCCTCGGTTGAAATCGAGGGGGTGCTGCTCCGGCATCCGTCTGTCCAGGAGGCGGCCGTGGTCGGGCTGCCGCATGAGAAGTGGGGCGAGACGCCGCAGGCCTTTGTCGTGCTGAGGCCCGGAGCGGCGGCCGATGCCGCCGACTTGCGTCAGTTCTGCCGTGATCACCTGGCGCACTTCAAGGTGCCGCATGGCTTTGAATTCATTGCCGAGCTGCCGAAGACGGCGACCGGGAAGATACAGAAATACGTGCTGCGCGGAGGCCGGGCGAACCTTGCGGCCCAATAAGCAGGATCCGGCGTTTCAGCGCGGCCTTGCGTTTCATCGGTGCGGCGCGATGGATGCGCATGAAGGCGCCCCTGCTTCTTTCCTTTATTCTTGTCCTTGGAGTCGCAACTTTCGCGGCGGCCCAGGAGGACACGGCTCATCACCGGGAGGTTTACCAGGAGGTCAACGCGAACGAGGCTTCCTTCAGGAAAGTCACCAGCTCATCGGATGACAAAGCCACCAGGGCCGACCTGACCGGCTGGTTTGAAGGGAAGGAAGTGAGGAAGATCATCGCGGTCACCCGCGGCGAGGAGGCGGCGGTCACCGAGTACTACCTGGAAGGCGGCGAGCCTCTGTTTGTGTTCAACACGTTCCGGCAGATCAAGGAGGACGGTTCACGCGGCGCCAAGGTCGAGGAACGGCTCTATTTCAAGGAGGGCGTCATCTTCAAGTGGCTGACCACCGAGAAGCCCGCGCCCGTGTTTCATGGAGAGGATTATCAGGCCACCACGGAAAAGCATGTCACCAACTGCACGGCCTTTGTCGCGGCGCTGAACAAGGCGCGCAGCTCAGGCGGGGCGGGGGCGAAGGTCACTGCCGGCGTCTTTGCCGGCATCGAGGAAGGTGACTATTTTCACTGGAACATGAAGACGATCGGCGGTGAGGAGGTGTCCTATTTCATCCTTCATCCCGATGCCTCGGTGGACAGGGTGCTGGAGGATCCGGCCGCCTATGTCGGACGCAGGTGCCGTGTCACCTGGAAGAAGAGCACGGAGGACATTCCCGAGGCCGGAGGCAAGATGCAGGTCGAGCAGATCCTCAGCGTGCAGTGGCTGAAGGAGTGACAGCTTACGGAAGTTCTGGAACCTGAACCTGCGGTTTTCCGGCGACCGCATGGCAGCTGATGCATTGCTGGCGGAGCGAACGCAGGGCTGCCTGGGAGCGCTTGTCGTCATGCTTTTTCAGCGCCTCCTGAAGTTCGGACCAGGGGCCGGACTGCCAGGCGGCGAGCAGCGGGCGGAGATCAACGACGGCATCCTGGGCTCCAGGGCGTCGGGGCAGGGACTGGACTGACTTTGAAACGCTGGCATGCATGCGCCGGTTCATGTCCAGGGCCTCCTCCCAGCGGCCTTCCTGCTGAAGCCGGCTGGTTGCCTGGAGCTTGCGTCCTGCCGCCTTCATCCGGTGGCTGACAAGCAGGCTGGAGCAGGAAAGGGAGGGGATCAGGAGCAGGGCCGGAGCGAGTTGGAGGAGCAGTTTCATGGAGGAGCTGAACAAACTTTGTGTTTAACGGCTGGCGGGCCGGAGGATGAACTCCATGGCCCTGACCGTGTCGTCATAGGAGGTGGAATGACCTCCTTCCGGGCGGTGGATGAGCAATGTTTGCCGTCCGGCCTGCCTGAGCGACTCCGCCAGCCGGAGTGCGCTTTGCGGCGGCACGACGGCATCCTTGCCGCCCGTGGTGAAGGCGGCCGGCATGGTGAACTTTTCCGGGTGGAGTTCGGCGCTGCGTTTCCGGTATTCCTCCGGCTTCGACTGCCTTGTGCCGCCATAGGAGGCGGAGACGGCCTCCTGAAATCCCTCGAACTCCAGCATGTTTGCCGTGCCGTTGAGGCTGCACACGCCGTCGATCAGCTCCGGATGCAGGGCGGTGAAGATGAGGGCCGAGGTTCCGCCCATGGAGCCGCCGGTGATGAAGACTCTTCCCAGGTGATGTCGCTGTCTGGCCTCGGCGATGATCTGTACCAGGTCGGCCTCGGCCTGCGGCCCCATCCAGGAGGTCCGGGCCCGGTAGTCGGGAGAAAGCAGGATGGCGTGGTGCCTGGCGGCCGCATCACGCACACCCCGGCATTCCCCGCGAGCATCGCGGATGAACTGCCAGCGGTCGGAACCATGGCCGTGAAGGGCGATGATGAGGTCAACCAGCCCGCCTTCAGGCATGATGGCGGGGACAAGCTCGACGTAGCGCTGCTCCGAGTTGTCCAGGGTGGATCGAAAGACGCCCTCGTTCAGCTTCACGGCGGGAGACGCTTCAGGAGCCGACGGACGGGGCTGCGCAAGCGCTGGTGCATTCGACAGTGCGACAACGGCCAGGAGTGCGGCGAGCAGGCGGACGGGCGGCATGAGATGTTCGAGCTCAGGGTAGCATCTTTTGTTTGGCAAGCCATTGGAGGGCGGCGGCTTTCCACTGCTCCCACAAGGGGCCCTTGCAGCCGTTGAGGCCGTGGCCGCCTTCGGGAAGCTCCAGCAGTTCGACAGGCACCTGGTGCTTCTTCATGGCTTCGACAAACTGGCGGCTGTTCTCCACAGGGACGGGCTTGTCGTCGATGGCGTGGGCGAGGAACACCGGCGGGGTCCGCGAGGTGACCTGGGTTTCGTTTGAATAGAGGCGTTCGAGTTCAGGCGCCGGGCTGGCGCCGAGCAGTTCCATCCTGGAGCCTGTGTGGGTGAACCGCCCCATTGTGACCACAGGATACACGAGCCAGGCAAAGCCGGGACGGCTGCTCATGCGTTCGACCGGATCCTGGGACGAGGAATTTCCGTCATCGAAATGCGTGGTTGCGGTGGATGCGACGTGACCGCCTGCGGAAAAACCCAGGATGCCGACGCGCTGAGGATCAATCCTCCATCTTGCCGCATGGACCCGGGTGAGCCGGATGGCGCGTCCGGCATCAAGCAGGGGCACCTGATGCCGGAGCTTCGGCAGCCGGTATTCCAGGATGATGGCCGCGATGCCATGTTCGTTCAGCCACTGGGCGATGGGGTAGCCTTCACGGTCGGTGACGTGACGGATATAGCCGCCGCCGGGACAGATCACCACGGCGGCGCCGCTGGCCTTGTCCGCCGGGGGCAGGAAAACCTCCAGTTCCTTGTCACAGGCTTCAAAGGTGCCGTCGCCGTTGGGGGCCTTGCCGGGCCAGAGGGCGATGCGTTCGGACGGAGCGAGACGGGCGGTTTTTGCAGCCCCTTCGGCCGTGTCTTCGCGTTCAGGGGTGACGCGATACGTCCTGCCATCCGTGGTCACCTGCACGGAGCCATGCAGGCCCGTGACGTAGGTTCGTGCGCCGAGCGCCTTCAAGTCAGCGGTGGAGCGGATTCCACGGGCATAGCGGGGAAACACGCTGGCGATGGAAACCTCGGGGCGTGCGGCCATGCCAAAGGCCTGGGGGATCGGGTGGATGCCGTGGCCGGGTGCGACAAGGATGTGGCATTTGAGCTTCGCCGGATCGACGAAGGGCATGAGGCTGGCCTCGATGTCCTCGGTCTGGATGTCACCGGGAAGCAGGAAGACGATGTCGCCAAACTGGATGCGCAGGGCGAGTGAGTTGGCGTTGACGAGAAAATGGGAAGGCGTGTCATTCTTGGGCCTTGTGGCGGCCTTCGGGGCCTTGAAGTAATCTCTCGGCGGTGCGATGACTTCGATCTTCAGGTCAGGGTCGAGGTCCAGGACTTCGCCGGCGGTTGCCTGGATGTGGGCGCCCCGGGTCCGGAACTCGTCCCGCACCTGGTTGTAATGATCGAGCTCCGCCTTGTTGGTTCCGATGTAGTCGTCGGGATTGTCGCTGTGGAAGACGTAGCCGCAGTCGATGAGCCTCCGGACCTCGAAGTTTTCCTTCAGCCAGAGGAGCCCGCCAAAGTGGTCATAGTGTGCGTGGCTGATGAAGACGCCGTCGATGCGGGTGACGCCCAGCTTTTTCAGCTGCGGAGCCACCACATCGCGGCCGGCGTTGAACTTTGCCAGCCACCCATCGGAGGACAGCCTTTCTGGGTGAGCCGTGCCCGTGTCATAGAGCCAGGTCTTTCCTGAAGGCGTGCGCATGATGACCGCAAGGCCGGCGCCGCGCTGAATGTCCGGAATCTCGAGAACGGTGAAGCTGAAGGTGCGTTCGGCGGCATGGAGGGTGACACCGGTCCATAAGCTGAGAAGGAGGAGTGTAAGGAGCTTCATGATGAGGCCGGGGTTTGTGGGTGATCGGAAGGGAAGAACCTGCGGATACCGATGACAAGGGCCGCGGCGGCGGCGAGGCCTGCCAGGGCGGTGAGGGAGAGAAGGCGGTCGATGCCTAACGACTGTTTCCACAGCCCGCCAAAAAGCGTGGCAAAGCCGGACATGACGGCTCCGCAGAAGTTCAGCAGCCCGACAGCGGTGGCCCGTGTCGACGGGGCGACGACGTCGAAGGCGGCGGGAAAGATGTTGGCGATGAAGAGGCCGCTGAACAGGCCGAAGCCGGTGGCGGCGAGGCGTGTGACCGCCAGCGTGTCACAGCTTCCGAGCGCATGCATGCAGGGCGCGGAAAGGCCGAGCCCGGCCACCAGCAGCCAGAAACGCGCGGCCCTGACGCGCCGGCTGAGGCGGTCGGCAAGCATTCCGCCGCCGAGAACACCGACGAGGGTGGCGGACTGGAGGTAGACGGTGGCATTGAAGGCGGCGTCCGCCTGGCTGAGGTGAAACTTGTCGTGCAGAAAAGCTGGCAGCCATCCGTAGAGCAGCCAGAGACCGAAGACGAAGACCGGGAAGACGCCACAAAGCAGGAGAAAGGTGCGCGACCTGCCGAGCCCTGCGAATGAAAAGCCCGGTCCTGCTTCGCACGCGGGTTCCTCCAGGCGGCGGAGAAAGCGGAAGTAAGGCAGGGCGAACGCGATGCCCACTCCGCCGAGGATGAAGAAGGCGTCACGCCAGTGGCCGCGGTCCGCCATCCAGCCACCGAACCAGCTGCCAGCCACGGTGCCGGCGATCTGTCCGGTCATCAGCACGGAGACCGCCCTGGAACGTTGCCCTGCGGGGTAGGCCGCGGTGGTGAGCGCCACGGCGCTGGACATGTAGAGGGATTCCGAAACACCCATCGCGGCACGCATGACCAGCAGCATGGATCCCGAGGCGACCAGCCCCGTGCCGAGCGTGACGATGCTCCAGATCGCAAGGCTGAGGACGACCAGCAGGCGCTTGGAAAAGCGGTCGCCCAGGATGCCTGAAGCGGGGCAGCCGAAGGCGTAGACCCAGAGAAAAACCGAGCCCACGAGGCCGAGCTGGCCGTCGGTCATCCCGAGGTTGGCGCGCAGGGCCGGAAACATGGAGAAGACAGCCTGGCGGTCGCAGTAGTTCAGGAAGTAGGCGAACCACATGAAGGCGACCAGGGCGCCGGCTGAACGCATGAGATTCATGCACGCAGAATGTCGGCCGGCCTGACTTGTCGGGCGATGACAGCCACGCAGTCGCCCTGCTGAGTGAGGCAGGGGGCGCGCATGGTGATCAGGTGGCCCGAGCCTGCCGCCACAATTTTCTCGGGGGCGCGGTCGGGCCGCTCCAGGTGATGGATCCACCCCACGGTCTGGCCTTTCCTGACCCTGGTGCCAAGCTCGACGGCGACTTCGAAGATTCCGGATTCCGGGGCCAGGATGTAGTCCTCACGGCTCAGCGCCTGGGTGAGGATGGGCGGCTTTTCACGCGGGGTGACGCGACCTTTGAGCACGCCCAGGTGCGTGAGGACGTTGCGCAGTCCGGACTGGGCGATGCGATGAACGGAGGCCGGGATGCATTCGCCGCCGCCGAGTTCGGTGGTGACAACGGTCTTGCCCTGGTTCTCCGCCTCGACGGGCAGCAGACCTGAGCCGGCAATGTCGGCGTAGATGAAGCAGAACTCCGTGCCCCAGGCCAGCATGGCGGCATACATGCGGCGGCGCTGATCCGGGTCGGGGACGAGATGCATATGGGCGCAGGGGATGAACTCCATGCTGCGGCCTCCGCTGTGGATGTCGATCACGGAATCGCTGAGGGGGAAAAGCACGGTGCGCAGATAGTGTGCGACCTGGCTTGTGACCGTCCCCTCGGGCTCGCCGGGGAAGGCGCGGTTCATGTTCATGCCGTCCACCGGAGACAGGCGGGTGGCGGCGCGTGCGGCGGGCAGGTTGAGGGAGGGGATCAGGATGAGCCTGCCTTGGATGCGTGACGGGTCGAGCTCGCGGGCGAGCTTCATGATCGCGACCTGGCCCTGGTATTCGTCACCGTGGTTGCCGCCAAGCACCAGCACGGTGGGGCCTTTGCCGTTTGCCAGAACGGTGCAGGGGATCATCACGTTGGCCCATCCGCCGAGGTTGTGGGAATAGGGGACCTGGAGAAAGCCCTGCTGCCTGCCCGGGCGGTCAAATTCAAGGGAAGTGAAGACCATGCTTTTGGTTATTCGCGGTTGATGAACTCGTCGAGGTTCATGAGCACCCTGGCGGTGGCGACCAGCGGGGCGGCTTCGACGGCCTTGGCGGCGGGCAGGCTGTCCTGGAACGGGCCGAGGATCTTGAGCGCCTCGGCGCCTTCGTTTTGAACCCTTGCCGCCTGCCCTTCATGGAAGGCCTTCAGGCGTGCAAGCTCGTCGGGCCTCGGCGGGCGGTTCAGCACGAGCTGGAAAAGCGCGGGCAGCCTGTCGGCGGGGCTTTTTCCCAGGGTCCGCAGGGCAAGGTACCGGGCGGCCTCGACGAAGACGCCGTCGTTCATCATGGCGAGCGCCTGGAGCGGCGTGTTGCTGCGCTCACGGCGCACGCAGGCGTCGGCGGCGTCAGGGCCGTCAAAGGTGGTGAGCAGGGGGTAGAGCACGCTGCGCAGCGTGATGATGTAAAGGCTGCGGCGGTAGAGCTCCGCGCCCGGGCTGGCCTGCCAGTTGGAGGAGCGGCCGACTTCGAAGACATCCTCCGGCAGCGGGGGGCGGAAGCTGGGGCCGCCGACCCGCGCTGTGAGCATGCCGCTGACGGACAGCACCGAGTCACGCAGGATTTCGGCGTCGAGGCGGATGCGGTTCTGCCGGGCCAGCAGGCGGTTGAGCGGGTCGAGGTCGACGATGTCCGCACGATGAGCGGAGGACTGGCGGTAGGTGTGGCTGGTGACGATGAGCCGGATGAGCTCCTTGCGGCTCCAGCCCCGGCGCATGAACTCGGAGGCCAGCCAGTCGAGCAGCTCAGGATGGGAGGGCGGCTCGCCGGTGGAGCCGAAGTCGTCAGGAGTGCCGACCAGGCCGGCGCCGAAGAGCTTGCTCCAAACTTGGTTGACGGCGACACGCGCGGTCAGCGGATTTTGCGGGGAGACAATCCAGCGTGCGAGGTCAAGCCGGGTGCCGCTGGTCCTGCCGGGCAGGGCGGACAAGGTCGCGGGCTGAACGTCCGGTCCCCGGCGGGTGTAGTCGCCGGAGAGATGGACATAGGTCTGGCGGCGGTCCTTGGAGACTTCGGCGAGCACCTGCGCCTTGGTCCGGGCCTCGTCGCGGTCCTCCGTGTTGTTGAAGTAGGCGTAGAAGCCGTAGTAGTCACGGAGGGTGATCGGGTCGTACTTGTGGGTGTGGCACTGGGCGCAGCCAATGGTTAGGCCGAGCCAGACGCGTCCGGTGGTGTTGACGCGGTCGACGAGGTTCTGGTAGCGCGCCTCCTCCTTGTCGACGCCCGCCTCGGTGTTGAGCGCCGCATTGCGGTGAAAGCCCGTGGCGGTGAGCTGGACGGTCGAGGCGCCGGGCAGAAGGTCGCCGGCGATCTGCTGAAGGGTGAACTGGTCGTAGGGCAGGTCCTGGTTGATCGCGGAGATCACCCAGTCGCGATACAGCCAGGCGTTCGGGCGCAGGCCGTCACCGAGGAAGCCGTTGGAGTCGGCGTAGCGGGCCATGTCGAGCCAGTGCCTCGCCCAGCGTTCGCCAAAATTGGGCGAGGCCAGCAGGCGCTCGACGAGGGCGCGGTAGGCGTTGTCGGAAAGCTGATTCAGACCCGCGAGGTCAGCCGGGCTCGGGGGAAGTCCGGTGAGGTCAAGGAAGAGTCGCCTAACCAAGGTTGCGGTTTCTGCCTCGGGGGCGGCGCGCAGGCCGCGCCCGGCCAGCCGGTGCTGGATGAAGAGGTCGACGGGATTGCTGGAGACGGGCTCGAAGCCTTCCCTGGGCGGCGTGGTTCTTTGGATCGGCAGGAAGGACCAGTGCTCCTGGTATTCGGCGCCTTCGGTGATCCAACGACCGAGGATTTCACGCTCCGCCTGGGTGAGGGGCTTGGGCGAGGTTGGCGGAGGCATGACGTCGTCGGGATCCGAGGTCGTGATGCGGTGCCAGACTTCGCTTTCCCCGGGTCTTCCGGGCTTGATGGCCTGCTTGACCGCCTCGGCGCGCACATCGAGCCGGAGTCCGGCCTCGCGCTTGTCTTCATCGGGCCCGTGGCAGGCAAAGCATTTGGCCGCGAGGACCGGGCGCACGTCGCGGTTGAATTCAAGGCGGCCTTCCGCGTGCAGAAGCGCGGAGGCGTGCAGAAGGGCGGTGATGAGAAGATGCGGCAGCCTCATGGCTTCAAAAGCTGCGAGATGGAATGCTTCATCGTCCTTTCTGATTCCGGTGCTGCGTAGGCCTGAGAAGGTTCATAGCCGCCCTCGATGAAGGATTTCTCCAGCGGGATGTAACCGGTCACGCCGTCGCCGTAGCTGGCGGTGCAGACAAAGCCCTCGGGCAGCTGCTGCTGGGCGAAGCGTTGATACTCCACAAAGCTTTCACCGGGCAGGTGCAGCAGACGCACGTCATCGCCGAGGTGGAGGCTGGTGAAGGGGATGGGCTCGCGATGGCGGATGAATCCGATCCGCAGGGCGGCGGTGATGCGCTGAGGGGCCGAGGTGGCGGTGTTTTGCAGAACCTTGAGCATGCGCTCCTCCGGGAACGCCGGGTCGGGCTGCAGGATCACCGGCACATGCTTCCATGAGAAGCCGGTCAGAGGCTTCAATGAGGCGGCTTTTTCGGAGTCGATCATGGCCTGGTGAATGCGCTCCGCGAGCAGCGGGCGGTTTTCCGGCGAACCATCATTGTATTTGCCGGCCCCGATGTTGCCGCCGCAGCCGGTGAAGTAGAGATGCGGGACGCCATCCTCGCGGGTGCGCCTTTCGCGTGCGATGCCGACGAAGTCATGGCTGATCATGCCGTCGTTGTAGTAGCTCATCGGATGCGTGGCGTAGTAGTGCAGGGCGGCAAGCTTGCGGCCGGCGTTCCAGAAGCTGACGGTTTTCAGCATTGGATCGATCAGCCCTTCGGGCAAGGCGCGCAGTTCAGGGTCTTTGGAGGCGCTGCCGCGCATCTTGCCGACCTTGCCATCGACGACCATGACACGGCGGTTGGAGGCGACTTCTGCAACGGCGGCCTGGCCCGTGGTCAGATGGGTGACCGGCTGCGGAGAGGCCAGGGAGGACCTGATGGCCGAGGCGATGTTCTGCAGCGCCTTTTCCGCAGCGGTGGCGTCCAGGATGGCGATGTCAGGCAGCAGCTTCTGCACGGCGTTGTCCACCAGCGGGGCGTTGTGCTGGTGAAGGGAGTGAAGGGCCACGCGTTCCGCGGAAGTTCCTGCGGCCTCGGCCAGGACTTCACGCCAGTGCAGGTGGTCTGCCGCGCGGATTTCGCAGTAGTCCACGGCGCAGAGGACGGCCGGTTTTTCATCGTCGCCAAGCAGCACGACCCCGAGGGCCAGCAGGGGTTCGCTGACTCCTGCGGCGGGCTTGACGAGACCTCCGCACAACGGGGCTCCGAGGGGCGGCGTCACGTCGGCCCGAAAGACGGCGATCTGCACGGCAAGCGCCTGGGTGGAAGCCAGCAGCAGAAGAAGAAACGGTTTCATCGGAATGGATGAAACGGTCCTTGTCGGCGACCTCTAACGGAAGGAAGGCCAGGGGACGGTTGAAGCGGCCGGGATCAGAATCCGGCACGCTGCATGAGCAGGTCGAGCTGCTGCTGGAACTGCGGGATGTCACCCCTTGGCGGCTGGTAGCCCTGGGGCGCGCCTCCGAGGCCGAGCCGGCCGAACTGGTCGAGCTGCCAGTTGGCGGTCTGGCCGTCGCTGAAAGTGACCTTGCCGGAGATCAGGGCTCCGGGTGCGGTGATCTGGTCGGCGGTCAGGGTGACCATGCCGCCCGGGGTGGCCTGCGGGTCGTCCACATCGACCGGGCTTTCGTCCTCGTTCGGAATTCCAGCTTCAGGGCTTTCATCCACGGCGGGGGCAGGGGCGGCGGCGGGTTCCTCCGGCCTGGGTTGCTCGCGGGGCTTGTCCTTCAGTCGCACGCCGACGTCGAGCATGAGCAGCCTGGCTTCAAGATAGGTGAGCGAGATGCCGAGCTCATTTTTCAGGCGGGTCTGAACATCATTGAGCGTGGCGCCGGCGGCGGCCCATTGTTCGACCTGGGAGAGCTGTTCTGGGGTGAGGCTGGACATTGAGGTTGGAAGCAAATCGGGTTGGGCTGGGGTTACTCCTTCATGGGCTCGGTGACGATGCGGGCCAGCCCGGCGGCCTTGTCGGCGAGTTTGACGACCTGTTCCTCGGTCAGGTTCAGTGCTTCTGCGTCGCCCATGAGCGGAATCAGGTCAGTGAGTCCGGCCTGGATCTGCTTCAGGGATTCACTGGCCTGCAGGGCGGGGTTCAGGCTGCCGAGGCTGGCGCTGTAGTATCCGGCGATGTCGGGGCGGATGAGGCGCTTGGTTTTTTCGGGGGAGTAATGATCAGCGACGCTGCGTGTGGCGATTTCAAAGGCCCGCAGCCAGCCTCCGAGGCTGACGAGATGGGCGATGTCAACGTCACGAAGCTGGACCATTTCGGCCTCCACGTCGGCCTGGGTGAGGGCGAGTTCATTGCGGAGCTGGTCCCACTTGCCTTCGATGCTGTGCTCGAAGAGGCTCTGGGTGTGGCGGTTCATGCGCTGGCCGGTGCCAAGCACCTTGGCGTATTTGATCAGGGCGCGTCCGACATCCTCCATGGCCTCCACTTTCTCACACTGAACAATCAGGAAGCCGTCGGCGATCAGGCTGCCGAGCCCGAGTGAGACCAGGATGCGGTCGGAAGGTGTCTTGCGGGTGATGGGGCGCTTGAGGGCGTCGTAGGAGAGCTTGCCGAGCCCGTCCAGCATTTCGAAGAGCTTGCGGATGCTGGGGGTGGTGAACTCGTTGACGCCGAACTCTTCACGAACGTGCTCGTCACCCAGCAGGTCTTCGGGGATCTGGGGCTTGCCTGCTTCTGCGCCGGGCTTGGGCGGCACGGGCGGGGGAGGTGGAGCGGGCGTCTGCGCCATGGCGGCCAGTTGAACAAACAGGCCGACCAGGACCGCCAGGGCGGTGCGTGCGCGGAGGATGCCGGGAGAGTGCATGACAGGAGGTACTACGAGCGCTTCGCGCAGAATTCCAGCGAATGCAAACGGCTGGCGAAGGGATGATCAGGCGTTGGTCTGCCGGTCCGCCCGGTAGGCGCGTGCCAGCAGGGTGACCGGCTGGGTGACGCTCACGCCCTTGTCACGCAGGCCGCTGGCGAGCTGAAGATGGCAGCCTGGATTGGAGGTGGCGACGCAGCTGGCTCCGGTGCCGCAGACATGGCCGACCTTGCGGGCGAGCAGCTTGGCCGACTGTTCAGGCTGGGTGATGTTGTAGATGCCGGCGCTGCCGCAGCACCAGTTGCTCTCCGGCAGTTCCTTGACGGTCAGGCCGGGAATGGACTGAAGCACCTGGCGTGGCTGGCTGACAACCTTCTGTCCATGGCTGAGGTGGCAGCTTTCGTGGTAGGTGACCTCGCTGACGCCGGGGTTCCCGCCCGGGGGCTGGATGCCGGTCTGCACCAGCCATTCATGGATGTCCCTGACCTTGTTGTCCCACTGACGGGCCTTGGCGGCATAAAAGGGATCATCGTGCAGCAGGTGGCCGTACTGCTTCAGGTGAGAGCCGCAGCCGCCGGCGTTGGTGATGATGGCGTCGAGGCTTTCCAGGTCAAAGCTGTCGATCTGCCGACGTGCCAGTTCGCGGGCGAGCTCCAGTTCGCCGTTGTGGGCGTGCAGGGAGCCGCAGCAGGACTGGGCCCTTGGGGTGACCACTTCGCAGCCATTGGCGAGCAGCACATCGGCGGTGTCGCGGTTGATGTTGGAAAAGGCCAGGTCCTGAACGCAGCCGGTGAGCAGGCCGACGCGGCGGCGGGGCGGTGTGCCCTCGGGGGTTTCCAGAGGTGCGATGAGGCTGTCTGAAAAGGCGTCCGCGATGCGTGGCGTCTGCGGCTCCAGGTCACGCAGCTTTTTCGGCAGCAGGCCCAGGAATTTCACGCGACGCATCAGGAGGTCCATTCCGCACTTCTGCCAGAGGCGCAGCCCCCATCCTGCGAGCCGGAGGAGCCTGGGGTGCATGAAGAGCACGTTGAGGGTCAGCCAGCGCCAGAAGTCGCGCTCCGGCGTGCGGGCGACGCCGCTGCGTTCGATCTCGGCACGTGCGGTTTCAAACAGTTCGGCATATTTCACGCCGGCGGGGCAGGCGGTCTGGCAGGCGAGGCAGCCGAGGCAGTAATACATTTCGTTGGCGAACTCCGGAGTGATGGCCAGGTCTCCGTCGGCCACGGACCTCATCAGGGAGATGCGGCCCCGCGGGCTGTTGCGCTCGCGCTTGGTCTCCACGTAGGTCGGGCAGGTGGGCAGGCACAGGCCGCAGTGCATGCACTGCTGGAGCACGGAGTAGTCGAGCGACTGGAGGAGGTTCATGGGCGGGGCATCATAGACGGATCGAGACGATGTCATCTCGCACTTGAGGCTGCATCCAAACTTGCGCATTGCCCGGTCACGGCCAGAATGCCGGATGCGAACACTGGCGATTGGCGACATCCATGGCTGCTCCACGGCCCTGCGGACGTTGCTTGACGCCGTGAAACCGGGGCCTGAGGACATCCTGGTGACCCTGGGGGATTATGTGGACCGAGGCCCGGATTCGAAGGGGGTGCTGGACATTCTTCTGGGCCTTGAGAAGACCACGCAGCTGAAGCCGATCATCGGCAATCATGAGATCCTGTTCCTGGATGTTCTTGACCAGCTTTCGAAGGACAAGGGTGAGCTGGACCTGGAGGGCTGGCTTCGGGTCGGCGGCCGGGAGACGATGCTTTCCTATTCTCCGGACCATCAGACCCTGTCTTGGGAAAATGTCAGTCCGGAGCACCTGGCCTTCCTTTCCCGCCGCTGCCTGCGCTTCCATGAAGATGACAGGAACTTGTACGTCCACGCCAACGCGAACGCGTATTACAAACTCGCGGACCAGAGCGACGACTGGCTGTTCTGGACGCGTTTTGATGACGCGTATCCGCATTCCTCCGGCAAGAGGATGATCTGCGGACACACCGCGCAGAAAAGCGGCTGGCCGAACGTCAAACCTTTCGCCATCTGCCTGGACACCTGGGTGTATGGCAGTGGCTGGCTGACCTGCATGGATGTGGGTGCGGAAACCTTCGTTCAGGCCAACCAGGCCGGGGAGATCCGCCGTTGCACGCTGGCCGACCTCGCGGAGCCGCCGACGGAGTCGAGGTGAGGTCTGTCTGGAAGGCCCGGGTCTGAAGAAAGAACGGCGCAGGATGTGAGGTATCGGCAGCAACTCATGTGGCATCACTGCATATCTCCGCTTGCACGCGGCGGTGCTCTCTTAACTATCGCGCCCCCCATCCCGCCCATGTCCACCGTCACGCTCGGACTCATTCAAGGAACCACCTTTGCCAGCCAGGCCGAAAGCCTGGCCCGGCATGACGCGCTCATTCGTGAGGCGGCCGGGAAGGGGGCGCAGATCATCTGCCTGCAGGAACTGTTCAACATCCCCTATTTCTGCACACGCCAGGACACCGCCCTGTTTGACCTCGCCGAGC
Source organism: uncultured Prosthecobacter sp. (assembly GCA_964642905.1). Lineage (GTDB taxonomy): Bacteria > Verrucomicrobiota > Verrucomicrobiia > Verrucomicrobiales > Verrucomicrobiaceae > Prosthecobacter. The sequence continues at coordinate 2,892 of CAZXPU010000081.1, read as the reverse complement.
CGGTGCCGGACGGTCCGACGACGAAGCATCTGGCCGGCCTGGCCCGTGAGCTGGGCGTGGTGCTGATCGTCCCGTTGTTTGAAAAGCGCGGCCCGGGCCTGTATCACAACACCGCCTCGGTCATTGATGCGGACGGCACGGTGCTCGGCATCTACAGGAAGATGCACATCCCTCAGGATCCGGGCTTTGAGGAGAAGTTTTACTTCACGCCGGGCGATCTCGGGTACCGCGTCTGGAACACCCGGTTCGGCCGCATTGGCGTGCTGATCTGCTGGGATCAATGGTATCCCGAGGCCGCGAGACTGACGGCGCTCGCAGGCGCTGAGATTCTTTTTTACCCCACCGCCATCGGCTGGCTGAGCCGTGAAAAGGCCGAGCTTGGCCAGGCCCAGCATTGCGGCTGGCAGACCGTGCAGCGCGGCCATGCCGTGGCCAACGGCTGTTTCGTCGCCGCCGTCAACCGCACCGGCAGCCAGGATGACACGGAATTCTGGGGCCAGTCCTTTGTCGCCAACCCTTACGGTGAGATCGTCGCCCGTGCCTCCGTTGAGAAGGAGGAGGTGCTCATCGTGCCTGTGAACCTCCAGGCGGTTGAGGATTTTCGCCGCATCTGGCCGTTTTTCCGTGATCGGCGCATTGACACTTATTCCCCTCTGACCAAACGCTACCTCGATGAGTAAAGCCTACCCGAAGAACTATCGCCTTCCCGCTGAATTTGAACCGCAGGAGGCCGTGTGGCTGTCGTGGCCGCATAACAAGGAAAGCTGCCCCAAGACTTTCCACCGCATCCAGGACAAGTTTGGCGAGATCGCCAGCTCGATCTCCCGCTATGAGCGCGTCCGCATCAACGCCCCGATGCTCGCGCACATGAACATCCGTCTCAGCATCGCCGACAACGAGGGCGATCTCAGCCAGGTGGACATCTACGAGAACCTGACGAACGACGTCTGGTGCCGTGATCACGGCCCGATCTTCATCAAGCACAATGAGACCGGCAAGGTCGCGGTCACCGACTGGAAGTTCAACGCCTGGGGCGGCAAGTTCCCCCACGATCTCGATGACCAGATCCCCGCCAAGGCCGCCGCGGCCCTGAAGATGGACTGCTTTCAGTCGGACATGGTTCTCGAAGGCGGCGCCATCGAGAGCAATGGCAAGGGCCTTCTGCTCACCACCGAGGCCGTCCTGCTCAACCCCAACCGCAACGGCGGCAAGGCGCGCAGCAAGGCCGAGGTCGAGAAGGAGCTCAAGGCCATGCTCGGCGTCACCGACATCGTCTGGTTCAAGCAGGGCATCGAGGGCGACGACACCGACGGTCACATCGACGACCTGGTGCGGTTCATCCGTGAAGACGCGGTCATCTGCATGGTTGAGTCCAAGGAAAACGACCCGAACTTCAAGGTCCTCAAGCAGATCCGCGAACAGCTGGACGACGTCCGCCTGCCAGGCGGCGGCAAGCTGGAAATCATCGAGGTGGAGATGCCCAACGCGATTGAGATGAAGGACTGGCGCCTCAACCGCCTGCCCGCCAGCTACGCGAACTTCCTGATCCTGAACAACGCCGTCATGGTGCCCATCTTCGGCCAGAAGAAGAAGGACCAGCTGGCGGAGGACAAGATCGCCGAATGCTTCCCCGGCCGCGAGATCATCCCGGTGACCTGCAAGGACCTCGTCACGGAAGGCGGTGCGCTGCATTGCATCGCCATGACCCAGCCGAAGTGAAGGTGAATCAACGCCGGTTCTGAGGAACAGCGCCTAACAAAAAAGCCCGGTCCGTGAGGACCGGGCTTTTTTGCGTCGTCATCACTCGATGTAAAGGAACTGGTTGGAGCTGCAGAGCACCTGGCAGAGGCTGGCCAGGGCCTCCTGGGGCGGATTGGGAACCACGCCCTTGGGGTGCTGGATGTCGTGATGATACTTCGTGAGCGCCTGGGTCTGCTCGTCCAGATAAGCCAGGGAGCGGGTGATGCCGGCCTCCGTGGCAGGCCTGCCATAAAGAAGCTGCCAGACGCGGTTGATCTGAGCCCGAAGGTCGCCTGGGCGCTCTTTGACCACGCGGTCCGCGAGGCGTCGTGAGCTGTCGAGGATGAAGGTGTCGTTCATGAGCAGCAGGGACTGCGGCGCCACGGTGGTCTGGGAGCGCATTTCGCAGTTCGGCTGCATGGTCGGCGCGTCGAAGGTGTCGAGCACGGTCACCGGCTGGCTGCGGCGCACCTGGATGTAGAGGCTGCGACGGAAGTCGGCGGCGCCTGCGGGGTCGACCTTGTGGGTGGTGATGGTGCCCTTGTCGATGCCGGTGATGACACGCCCCTGAGGGTCGCGGCCGATGCCGCTGGGCGGGCCGTAGCTGGAGTTGACCAGGGAGCCGGTGATGGCGAGCAGGCTGTCGCGCAGTGTTTCTGCGTCAAGACGGCGCAGTTTGAAGCGTGCGTAGAACCTGTTCTCCGGGTCGTTGTGCAGCGAGGCCGCGTGGGTGGAGGACTGGCGGTAGGCGTTGCTCAGCACGATGAGGCGGTGCAGCGGCTTCAGCCTCCAGCCTCCTTTCACAAACGCATCCGCGAGGTAATCCAGGAGCTCGGGATGCGTGGGCAGCTCGCCCTGGCGGCCGAAGTCGCCAGGCGTGTTGACGATGCCCCGGCCCATGTGATTGAGCCAGAAGCGGTTGACCAGGACACGCGCCACCAGCGGGTGCTTGCCGCTGGTGAGCCACTGCGCGTAGGCGAGGCGGCGGCCGGAGGAGCCGCTGCTGACGGGCACGGGCTTGAAGGGCTCGATCTGCGGGCTGGCAAGGATGCTGAGCTCGCCCGGCTTCACCTCCTGACGCGCCTGGTCATGGTCGCCACGGTTGAACAGCTTGGAAACGGGCACCTGGCCCTTCACCTCGGTCAGGGCCAT
>CAZXPU010000080.1:0-26437 GCA_964642905.1 uncultured Prosthecobacter sp. | reverse complement strand
GACGGGTTCAAGATAGTAGAATCGCACGGCGGTGTTGGAGCTCAGCGTCAGGTTCACCTCCACAACGCGGGCGGCGGCGTCTGCCACATACTCGTGCTTGGAGAGCGCGATGATCTGATTGCACTTCACCAGGTAGCGACCGCCTTTGAGGGATCCGGTCCAGACCCCGTCCTGAAGCATTTCCTCTGGCACAGGCTGCGTCTGCGTCGGGCCGGTGGTTCCTGAACCAGCGCCGCCTGACTGGGCGAAAGCCGATGCGGAGATGACAAGCCAGGAGGCGAGGAGCAGCAGGGGGGATTTCATAATCCCGGCCAGTCTGGCAAAAACACCCCGCTTTGTAAATCACCGTGTGCCGCGCGTGGTGGAGGCTCCTGGCAAGCACGAGGTCGATCCCCACGTTTACACCTGCATGCCCCCGATTCATCCGAAACTGAACCGCCGCCGCTTTGCCGCAGGCGCCGCCGCCATGTTCAGCGCCCCCTTCATCCAGGCTCAGAGCAAGACCGCCCCGGAACACCACGGCGAGGTCATCGGCCATGGGGGCTTCCGTTACCGGGTGAACAAGCTCTGGAGCCAGGCGGATCCGGCCAAGGTCCAGGTGAAGGACTGTCACGAAATGGCTCAGGCTGCGGACGGCAGGCTCTTCATGCTGACCAACCATGCCGCCAACAACATGCTTGTCTATGACGTGGAAGGTCGCCTGCACGGCACCTGGACGCTCAAGCTCGGTGGGGCCCATGGCCTGACTCTGCATGCGGATGCGAACGGCAAAGAGCATCTTTATCTCACGGATCCGGGCTCGGGCAGGGTCGTGAAGACCACGCTGGAAGGCGAGATCGTCCTGGAACTGCCTCATGCCTCCCAGTGCGGGGCCTACAAGCCGACGGAGGACTACCGCCCCACGGAAACCGCCGTCGCACCCAACGGGGACATCTATGTCGCCGACGGCTATGGCTCCCAGTTCATCCTGCGCTTCGACAAGGAGGGTCGCTTCATCTCCAAGTTCGGCGGCAAAAGCACCCAGCCCGTGAACCCGGGCAGGTTCATGCAGGCCCATGGCGTGGCCATGGACACACGCGGCGACACTCCCCAGCTCGTGGTGACGGAACGCATCCGCAACGAGTTCAACTGGTTCACCCTGGATGGCGTCCATGTGCGCGGCGTCTACCTGCCAGGCGCCTATGTCAGCCGTCCGGTGATCCAGGGCCGCAACCTCTATTCCGGCGTCTGTTTCGGAGCCCGGCCCGACGACTACCGCATGTGGCAAGGCCGCGGTTTTGTCACCATCCTGGACGACAAGGACCGTGTCGTCTCCAATCCGGGCGGCCAGGCACCTGTCTATGAGGAGGGGCGTCTCAAGGTGATGCTTCAGGACAAGCCCGTCTTCAACAACTGCCATGACGTCTGCGTGGACACGAAGGGTGACCTCTATGTCTGCCAGTGGAACAGCGGCGGCGTGCATCCCTACAAGCTCCATCGCGAGGCCTGAGTCCGACGCGTCGCCTAACATCAAGTTTCCATTCACCGCCCCATGAAGCCCGTCCTTCTCCGCATCGCCTTCACGCTGCTGCTCACGACCTGCCTGGCCCCCGGTGACGACACCGGCGGATGGAGCTTTATGTCGCCACGAGAGGAGGCCGCCCCGCGCCATGCGTGGAAACCGGACGCCGGACATGAGTCCCGCGGTTCCCTGGTGCTGGAAACCGGCGAAGGCGAACACTGGATCGGCCGCTGGGAGAAGCAGCTGACGGTGACGGGTGGAAAGCATTACCGCTTTGAGGCATGGCGAAACTTTCACAACGTCCCCGAACCGAGACGCAGCGTCGTGGCCAGGATCGTCTGGCTGGATGACCATGGCGCGTCCGTGAAGTGGGAGGAACCCGCCAGATCAGGTTATGCCAAAGGCACCGTCCCCACGGCGGAACCGGAATATCCGGCCGATGACGGGACCGGTCCAGGTCAATGGGGCACAACCACGGCCATGCTGCGCGCCCCCGCATCCGCGAAGCAGGCCAGGATCGAGCTTTATCTTCAATGGGCCGCCAACGCCCGGGTGGAATGGAGCGACGTGTCGCTCAAGGAGGTTCCCGCGCCGCCTGAGCGCAAGGTGCGGCTCGCCACCGTTCACCTTCAGCCCAAGGCCGGCCGCAAACCCGGTGACAAGCCGCCGCAGTTCGCCCCGCTGATCGCCGAGGCGGCACGGCAGAAGGCGGACCTGGTGGTGCTGCCCGAAACGCTCACCTATTACGGCACCGGCCTGAAGATGCATGAATGCGCGGAAACCATCCCCGGACCGAGCACCGAGTACTTTGGCAAGCTCGCCAGACAGCATGATTTGTACATTGTTGCCGGACTGGTCGAGCGTGACGGTAAAACGATCTACAACACCGCCGCCCTGCTCGGTCCCGACGGCAGCCTGGTGGGCAGATATCGAAAGGTCACCCTGCCGCGTGGTGAGATCGAGGCGGGCATCACACCGGGGCGCGACTACCCCGTCTTCGACACCCGCTTCGGCAAGGTGGGCATGATGATCTGTTATGACGGCTTCTTCCCGGAGGTGGCCCGGGCGCTGTCCATCAAGGGCGCGGAGGTGATCGCCTGGCCCGTGTGGGGCTGCAACCCGCTGCTCGCGCGCGCCAGGGCCTGTGAAAATCATGTCTATGTCGTCAGCAGCACTTACACGGACGAGCGACAGAACCACTGGATGATCTCGGGAATTTTCGATCACTACGGCGACGTGCTCAGCAAGGCCGTGGAATGGGGCACCCTCGCGATGGCTGAAGTTGACCTGAACGAACACGCCCATTGGAACAGCCTCGGCGACTTCAAGGCCCAGATTCCCGCGCATCGTCCCGCGGCGCTTCGCGAATAGGCAGGGCGGTCGATTGTTCATGTACGCTGAAATGCCGCGCCCGCATGGGCGTTCATGGCTTTCATCCTCATGATCCGGAAGCTTTTCATCCTGCTGCTTGCCTCCCTGTCCACCGGCCTCGCCGCCGCCGCCGAGGACAGGCCTAACATTGTCTTTCTCATCTCCGACGACCACGCGTGGACCGACTATGGCTTCATGGGCCACAAGCAGGTCGAGACGCCGAACCTGGACCGGCTGGCGGCGAGAAGCGCGCTGTTTTCACGCGGCTACGTGCCCACCGCGCTCTGCCGTCCGGCGCTGGCGACCTTTGCCAATGGTTACTACGCGCACCAGCATGGCGTCATCGGCAATGATCCCTCCCCGCTTCCGGGCGACGCCGCCCGCGGCAAGGGAAAAGGCAAGGGCAAGGCCAGAGCGGCACCCGGTGACAGCCCCGAATACGCCGCGCTGCGGGAGAAGCTGATCGCCACCGGCTACCGCAAGTCGACTTTAGCGCAGATGCTCGGCAAGGCCGGCTACATCAGCCATCAGTCCGGCAAATGGTGGGAGGGCAGCTTCCAGCGCGGCGGCTTCACCCAGGGCATGACACGCGGTTTCCCCAAGCCGGGCGGACGTCACGGCGACGACGGTCTGAAGATCGGCCGCGAGGGCCTGGAGCCGGTGTTCAGCTTCATCGACGAGGCCGTCGGCGTGAAGAAGCCCTTTTTCCTCTGGTATGCCCCGATGATGCCGCACACACCCCACACGCCGCCGGACCGTCTGTTTCAAAAGTACAAGGCCAAGGGCATCACCTCCGATCACGTGGCACGCTATTATGCCATGGTGGAGTGGTTTGACGAGACCTGCGGACAGCTCATCGGCCGCATCGAGGAAAAGGGCCAGCTCAACAACACGCTGTTTGTTTACGTGGCCGACAACGGCTGGATCCAGGATCCAAACGGACCCGGCTACGCACCGCGCTCCAAGCAGTCAGCGAACGAAGGCGGCACCCGCCAGCCGATCCTGTTCTCCTGGCCCGGTGTCATCCAGCCCGGCAACCGCGGAGAGCAGCTCTGCTCCAGCATCGACATCGTGCCCACCGTGCTCGCCGCGGCGGGCGTGCAGGGTGCGCCCGACCTTCCAGGGCTCAACCTTCTGCCCGTCCTCAAATCGGGCACAGCCACCTCACGCACGGAAGTTTTTGGCGAAACCTTCGCCCACGACGTGGCGGACATCGACAACCCCCAGGAGACGCTGCTTTACCGCTGGGTCATCGACGGGCGCTGGAAGCTGCTGCTGACCTACGACGGCAAGCTGGACCGCTATGCCAGCAGTCATCCGCGCACGGAGAAGCGCCCCCAGCTCTTCGACCTGCTCGCTGACCCGCATGAGGACCAGAACCTGGCGTCAAAGAACCCCGAACGGGTCCAGCGTCTTGCCGACAAGCTGCAGGCCTGGTGGCCCGTGACCCGGCGGCAGGTCCTGACCCGGTGGACCGAGGAACCCGGCACCTGGCGTTGAACCTCCCTGCGCAAACACATGAAGGCCGTCATCCCCCTCCTTGCCCTGCTCCTGCTGGCTGACACGCAGGCTCACGCCGCTCCGCCCAATGTCATCATCCTGTTCGCCGATGACCTGGGTTATGGGGATATTGGCTGCTACGGATCGCCGGTGATCCGCACGCCCAACCTGGACCGGATGGCCGCCGAAGGTCTGCGCTTCACCGATTTCTACTCCGCCGCCGAGGTCTGCACGCCAAGCCGCGCGGCCCTGCTCACGGGACGCCTGCCCATCCGCAGCGGCATGTGCGGCGACCGGCGGGTCCTCTTTGCCAATTCTGAAGGCGGCCTGCCCGCCTCCGAGGTCACCATCGCCGAAGCCCTGAAGGTGAAGGGCTACGAGACCCAGCACATCGGCAAGTGGCACCTCGGCATCCATCCGGGCTCACGTCCGCAGGACCAGGGATTTGATCACACTTTTGGTTTGCCGTATTCGAATGACATGGACGGGCGGCCCGGGCTTCCCAAGGGCGCCAGCGGACTGGCGGACCCGCCTCAGGATGGCTGGAATGTCGCCCTGCTCAAGGATGGCGTGGTTGTCGAACAGCCCGTGAACCAGGTCACGCTCACGAAGCGCTACACCGAGGAGGCGGTGAAGTTCATCCGCAGCCGCAAGGACCGCCCCTTCTTCCTCTACATGCCGCACACCTTCCCCCATGTGCCGCTGTTTGCCTCGCCTGAGTTCAAGGGCCGGAGCCGTGCGGGCATCTATGGCGACGCGGTCGAGGAGCTCGACTGGAGCGTCGGACAGGTGCTTGACACCCTGCGGCAGGAAGGCCTGGCGGAAAACACCCTGGTGTTCTTCACAAGCGACAACGGCCCCTGGCTGATCATGGGTGACCAGGGTGGCAGCGCCGGACTTCTCAAGGATGGCAAGGGCAGCACCTGGGAGGGCGGCATGCGCGTGCCGGGGATCGCCTGGATGCCCGGCCGCATCAAACCCGGCGTCACCCGGGAGCTCGCCGGCACCATGGACCTGCTGCCCACCTGCCTCGCGCTTGCCGACGCCGGCGTGCCTGAGAAAACCGAACTGGACGGCATCGACCTCGCTCCGCTGCTGTTCCAGTCGAAGCCGCTGCCCGAGCGGCCTTGCTTCTACTATCGTGGCGACCAGCTCTTCGCCTGCCGTCTTGGAGAATGGAAGGCCCACTTCAAGACGCAGACCGGCTACGGCCAGCCCAAGGCCGAGGCTCATGAGCCGGCCCTGCTGTTTCATCTGGGCCGCGATCCGTCGGAAAAACGCAACGTCGCCTCCGCGCATCCCGAGGTGCTGGTAAAAATCCGCGAGGCCGTGAAGCGCCATCAGGACAACCTGGTTCCCGGCGTGCCGCAGTTGAAGTAACCGACGCCAGCCAGATCAGTTCTTCGCCTCCGGATGCCTGGCAAGCATGGCCCTCAGCCGCTTCACCACCTCAGGCTGTTCAGCGGCAAGGTTGCGTGTCTCAAGCGGGTCCGTCTCATAATCATAGAGCTCCAGTTCGGCGGTCTCCGCAGGCGCGCCGGGCTTTTTCCACTCCACCAGCCGGTGACGCTCCGTGCGCACCGCCCTGCCCATCGTTTGTTTGGGAAAGCAGTGATAGGCATGATCACGCACACGCACGGAAGGATCCTTCAGCACGGGCACCAGGCTGACGCCATCCATGGGCTGGGGACCTGACGGGGCGGGCAGCCCGGCTAGTTCAGCGAGGGTTGGGAACACATCCACGCTCTCCGCCAGCTGACGCGTGCTGCTGCCGGGCTTCGTCACCCCGGGTGCGACGATGATGAGCGGGATGCGGTTCGCCTGCTCGTAGTTCGTGTGCTTGGTCCAGATGCCAAGGTCGCCAAGATGGAAGCCATGATCGCCCCAGAGCACGATGATCGTCTCATCAGCGCGGCCCGAGGCGTCAAGTGCGTCGATCACCCGGCCGACCTGCGCGTCCACATAGCTCGTGGCGGCATAATAACCATGGATGAGTCTTCGCTTGAGCTCCGGTGAAAACACCGCTTCTTCATCTTCGGGCACCGGCTCATAGGCGGCGATTTCACCGCCCCGCTTCTGGGCGACCATGGGCGAACCGGCGGGCAGCCGCTCGAAAACGGGCATCGGCAGCTTTTGCGGATCATGCAGGTCCCAGTATTTCCTGGGCGCGCAGAACGGCAGGTGCGGACGCACAAAACCGGCGGCGATGAAGAAGGGCTTTCCGGCCCGCTGCAGCCTTTTCGCCGTTTCAGCGGCCACCCGGCCGTCGGCGTAGTCCTCGTCCCTCGCCTCGGGCGACTCAAAGGCGGCGCCGCGTGGCAGGCTTCGGATCTGGTCAAGCTTTTGGTTAGTGAACAGGGCCTCCTCCCGGGTGAGCAGCCCGCCCTGCGTGCTGGCCGGATCGAGGTACTCGATGACCTTGTCCTTGAAATGCGGCACGCTGAACGAGGCAGGATCGCCCTCGTTGCCGTGACCGATGTGGAAGACCTTGCCGACGGACTCGGTGACATGGCCGCCATGACGGGCGAAATGCTGGGGCATCGTCACGGCATCAGGGAGCTTTTTGCGCAGCCTGCTGCCAAGGCCGTAAAGGCCGGTCGAGGTCGGGTGCGAGCCGAGCATGAGCGTGAACCGGGAGGGCGCGCACACCGCCTGGTTGCAGTAGGCGAGATCAAAGCGCATCCCTCTCGCCGCCAGCCGGTCAATGTTGGGCGTCCTGGCCAGGGCGTCGCCATAGCATCCAAGCGCCGGCTTCAGGTCGTCCACCAGGATGAGCAGGACGTTGGGCGGGGCTGCGACAAGGCTGGAGACGGCCAGGAGCAAGAGGAGCGGCAGACGTTTCATGAAAGGGTTCACATAACGAAAAGGATGACGGGCGTCATGCGCCGCCGCCACGCCCGCGCCTATTCAAACAGCACCCTCCCCTCAGCGGGCCACGACGGTGATCTCGCGCCGGTTGGCATGAAGCTGACGCGCGCTCACCTCCCCGGGCGCGAACCGGCGGATCTGCTGAAGCAGCACGGGGATCATCGACTCCACCTGCGCGTCGTTCATCTTCAGCGTCAGGATCATCCAGCGCGGGTTCAGCTGCTGCACAAAGCGTTCGGCATACCTGACGACAAGCCCAGGATGCAGGTTCATGTCCGAGGCCAGAAGGTCCACCTCGCGGGGCAGGTCACGAAACGACACATCCCCCGCCGGCAGCGCCAGATGGCGAAACGACGGGTGGCAGGCGACACGCGGATCCATCATTCCGGTGTCCACGCCCATGACCCTCATGCCACGTTGCAACAGCGCCCAGGAGGCGCCGCCGGGAGCACTGCCAAGTTCAAGCGCCGTTCGCCCGGCGAGGGCGCCGGGCGCGTCGAGCTGAAGCCAGGCCAGCGCCTGCTCCATCTTCAGCCAGGCCCGGGAAGGAGCATCCGCCGGCAGCTGGATGCGCGGCAGGGCGCCGGGACAGGGGTGCGCGGATGCCGAACGACGATGGCAGCCCACAAACCAGGGCTCGCCCTCCTCCCCCAGGATGACATCCAAAAGGAACGAGCTGTTTCTGACGAGGGGCACGATGCTGGAAATCTCGGCGCGCACGGCGTCCACCCGGCTCCAGACCTCCTCGGGAACCCCATCCTCGGGGACCGTGCGCGGATAGACATGCACATCCGCCATGCCCTGCTTGACCAGGCTCGCGACATCCGCAGCAGACCTGGCCATGCCGATGGAAAAGCCGCTGACAGCGGCGAAGGCCGTTTCAGGGACAAAGTCATCACGGACCTCGCCTCGAATCTTCCAGGTGATCAGCTGCGGCCTCATGAAGGCGGGGGTCAGCAGATCGCCATGACGGCTCGCGACCTCACGTTTCAATGAAGCCTCGGAACCTGCTCGGCAGGTGGCAAAGACAAACTCGGGTTTCAAGACCATGCCTCATGAGTGGCATGGTTTGCGGAAGGGGGAAAGCGCGGCCTGAAAGGCAGTCAGGCGCCCGAAAAAGGGCGCCTGACCAAGGATGAGGAAGGTGTCGAGCGGATCAATCAACGGTAGTAAGGCTGGCCGTTGGGGTAGTAGCCGGCAGGCTGGCGGTAACCCTGCTGCTGCTGGTAGTATTGGTTCTGGGCGTTGCGCTGGTCCTGGGAGTTGCCGATGGCGTTGCCACCGAGGGCGCCGATACCGGCCCCGATGGCGGCGCCTTCAAGGCCGCGGCCGCTCTGGTTGCCGATGATGCCGCCGACGGCGGCACCGCCCAGCGCTCCGATGACGGCTCCCGTCTGAGCGTTGGGGCCCGTGGCGCAGGAGCTGATGGTGGCGATGGCGAGGAGAGAGAGTGCGATTTGTTTCATGGGATCAATGGGGACGGGGGTTAGTCGTATTAGCATCCAGTTTGTTCAGCAAGACATCAAGTTTTTACGGCAACATGGCCGGAACGGACGCGTTTCAGCGATCCCATGAAAATCCTGCTGACCCTGTTGACCCTGAACGCCATCTCCCTGTCCGCCGCAGAAACACCGCCGCTGCTGGCCGTGCCGGGCAAGGTTGTCTTTGAAAGCGCCCTCAACACGGAGCCGGCCTCCCCCTGGAAGGCCGCCAAGGGGCGCTGGGAGCTCGCGGACGGCGTCTGGAAGGGCTCCGAACTGGCCGAGGACAAGCATGGCGCCGTCATCCGGCTGCCCAACCAGCTTCAGGACTTCATGGTGGAGTACGAGTTCAGGTTCGACGGAGCCCGCAGCACCAGCCTGTCCATCAATGCCGTGAAGGATCACATGGCAAGGATCAGCATCACGCCGAACTCGGTCACCATTCAACGCGACGACAACGATCATGAAGGCCCCGACAAGGCGGTGGTCTTCGCCCGCTTCCCGGCCGAGTTTGCCCCTGGAACCTGGCACAAGGTGCGCCTGGAGATGGTGGGCGACACCCTCGTCGGGCGGGTCGATGACCTGGTGGCCTGGGGCAGTTCCGAGCTCTTCAAGAGCATCAAGGCAGCTCCCGGATTCACCGTGGCCGGCCAGTCCGTGTCATTCCGCAACCTGAGCATCCGTGAGGCCAGCCAGAATCCGGGCTGGGAAAGCGCCAAGGGCGCGCTCCCCAAACCGGGCGAGAAAGTGACGCCCGCCCCCGCCGCTGGCAAAGGCAAGGCCAAGGGGAAGGGCAAAAAGAAGGCCGCATGACAGCTTGTTCCATCACATCTTGTTTCATCCAACATCGCCCCCTGGCCGAATCCAGGGGGCTTTTTTTCAAAGGGCTTCTGACGAAGGGAAAAATGCATTGACGCGCGAGGCTCATTCCCGCTAAAGAAGATTTTCAGCGAATTTACGCCCCCCACCTTTTCCCATGAGCGAATCCGAAAACCAGCCCACGCCACCGCCACCGAGCTCGCCCAAAACGTCCGCCGTCCCGCTCAAGAAGGAGACGGTGAGAATCACGCTCCGTTCACGTCCAGGCGAAGGTGCTGTGCAGCCTCGCGAATCCACGGCTCCGGTCAATCCCGTCACCTCCAGCGTGGCACCTCTCACGCCACCCGCGCCTCGCAAAGCCACCGCTCCGGTTCAGCTCCCATCCGCCCCGCTGCCGCCCCCGGCGCCCAAGGCGGCCTCTTCCCCCGTGAAGCTTCCTGCGCCCGTGGCTCCCGCTCCGTCTCCTGCAGCCCCGGCGGCGACCGTTCCCATGGCGCCTCCGCCAGCACCTCCCGCTCCGGGCGCGCCTCCTTCCATGCCAGCGCCGGCAGCCCCACGCCCGCCAGCCGTCCCACGTCCGCCTTCAGCACCGTCCGCCCCGCCCAAAGTTGAAACGGGAGCCACGACGGCTCCTCTCGCGAAAACCGTTCCTCTGAAGCCCGTCACCGCCGCCCCTCGCCCGGCAGGATCAGGCACCGCCCCCATGGTTGCCGCCCCCGGCGGAGCCCCCGCAGCGGGCGCACTGCCCAAGGCAACCGTGAAGCTTCAGCAAACCCAGCCGATGGCCCGCCCGAGCATTTCGGCTCCGCCAAGCGCCCCGGTCAAACGCACTGCCGCCGCGGATTCTGAGCAGTTCTACAATGACGAAAAAGATCCGGAAGAAGGCCTGGTGCCGCTTTCCGTGGTCTGCTTCCTCCTGTCGGCCGTGCTGCTCGTCATCCAAATGTTTGGCAGTGATCGTGTCTCCTCGAGTGACAATTCCCCCATCATGGTGCCAAAGCCGAATCCTGCGGCCTGGGAACGCCTGAATGAGGATCACACCTGGAGCAACGCACGCTTTCAACTTCCGCAGATCCCCCAGTAAGCTGGCATCCGCGGTTTCGCAGCATCCCCTTCACCCCTCTTTGTTCTCATGCCTCTCGCCTTCCTGGTCTTTGTTCTCGCCATCGCCGCCCTAGCCTTGAACTTCCTTGCGAAAAGCGGCGGCGCCGGCCTGTGATTCATCGGTGGAGATTGTCGGCGTAGGTGCGGCCACGCTCGACCAGCTCTGGCTCGTGCCTCAGTTCTCCGCGGATGAGCATGTCATTCAGGCTTCCGCCCATGTCACCATGGGTGGAGGACCTGTGGCAACGGCGCTTTGCGTGACCGCACGCCTTGGTCGAAGCAGCGCTTTGATTGACAGCCATGGCGATGATTCGGTCTCCGAGATGCTCCTGGAGGAGCTTCTATCTCATGGAGTGCGCACCGAATGGATGCGCCGAACACCTTGTTCACGCACTGCCCAGGCCAGCATCCTGGTGAGGGAGATGGATGGCGCACGCCAGATCGTCTACCTGCCCTCCTCAGCCCCTGAACCCGAGCTCGATGAAGCAGGAAGGAAGCTTGTCGCCACGGCCCGGATTCTGCACATCAACGGCAGGCATGAAAAAGCCGCCCGTGAAGCCGTCGAAGTTGCGTCCAAGTCGGGCACGCTGATTTCCTTCGATGGCGGCGCAGGTCGGTATCGGGAGTCTTTGCGCGACCTGGTGGAGTCCAGCCATTTGAGGATCCTTTCAGCGGGCTTTGCCAGGGACTACACCGGCAAAACGGATGTCCGGAGCATGCTCTTGGAGCTTTCCCGGCCTCCTGCAGGCGCGGTGGTGATCACCGAAGGTGTTCTCGGCAGCCACACCCTGCTTGCCGACGGTTGCCTTCATCATCAGCCGGCGATCCATGCAGGAAGCACGGTGGACACCACCGGCTGTGGAGATGTTTACCACGGTGCTTTCATTCATCAGTGGCTGAATGAACCCGAGGTCGTGCCAGCCATGGCGTATGCCGCCAAAGTGGCGGGCATGAATGCCACCGGCCTCGGCGGCCGCCATGTGTGCGGCATCCTTTGCAGGTGACTAGCGCGCCGAACCGGGAATGGGACCATCCGCCCCCACCCTCAGCCAGCCCTGGCCGGGGATGTAAGCCCGTCCGACGGAAGTTCTCTCCACGCTTTTCCAGAGCGCGGGATCCCCTTCGCGTTTGACACGTTCCGGATCACGCGGCGTGAAGGAGGGCATCGTCTTTTTTCTGCCGGCATCCTTCGCTGAAACAGCGCCGTCCAGACCAAGCCTGACGAGCGAGTCACTGGCGCTCGTTCCCGGCTTGGCAGAGGCCGCTGACGCCGGTTCGCCGGACATGGCTACACCCGTCAAAGAAGCCTCGCCTGACACCTGCCCCGGAAAGCTTCCAAACCGAAACCTGTCGAGCATGTCAGCGGGCAGAACGGCCGTGGAAACCTTGGAAACTCCGCCGGAGTGAAGCAGCACAACCAACTCCGGGTCTGCGGACTGGATCCTGACCTCACGCAGAAGCACCCCGTTGGACAGGGTGACTTCAGGCAGGACGACACGGGTGATCTGCTCTCTTGCCCGCTGGACGGCGGTGGCGAAGAGACCTTGGAGTTCATTCAACCGCAGCCGAAGACCTGCCACCTGGTCACGCAGAACCTGGTTCTCCTTTTCCAGAATGCCTCCGGCGGTGATCAACGCCATGGCCTCCTTGCGAGCATGAATCCACGCCTCGGCCGTGCGAACCCCCTCCTGGGCGGCGGAAAGCTCGAGGCGGGCCAGCGCCAGCTCCTTCTCAGCATCATCAATCCCCATCGTGTAGGACCAGAGCGACGCGGCTGCCGCGATGATCACGAGGCAGATTCCATAAACGATGATCTTTCCGTCCATATGAGCGATGTTGATTGTATCACGGCGGGTCATGAAGAAAGCGACCCCAACTTATGCATCCTTTGAAAGTGCCCGCCCTGTCGTTCGTCGTGTCAGACAACCGGAGGACCGGCGGTGTCGTCAGCCCTTTTTCTGAAGGGGTGTCAACTTCACCGTCCGAAGCTCTGAACCTCCTAGGAGGAAGGTGTCTTGCGTTCGTTGTTCGAGCTTGAACTGGAAGCCGACGGCCGGGCGGGTGTTGCCGAAGTTCCGGGGATGTAACCAAAGCGCAGCCTGTCGAACAACTCAGCGGGCATCGTGTTGGCAGGCACTTTGGAAACTCCTTCGGCATGTTTCAGAACCAGCAGCGCCTCATCCACGGCCTGAATTTTCACATCCTTGAACTTGAGCCCCGAATTGAGCTGCAGTTCCGGGAACTCCATGCCGACTGTCTCCTGCCTTGCGCGTTGGATGCTGCTGGCGAAAGCCTTGGCGACCTCGGCTTTTTTGCGCTGCAGAGCATCGACGGCCTCCCTGAGCTTGCCGTTGTCCTTCTCAATGACTGAAGCGGCGGCAATCAGGGCGGCAGCCTCCTTGCGTGCGGCAAGCCATCCTTTGGCATCACTGACACCGCTCGCGGTGGCGTTCACCTGCTGCCGTGCCAGTTGCATTTCCTTTTCAGCCTCATCAATCTGCATGGTGTAACGCCAGAAAAACGAACAGGCGATGACCAGCGCCAGGCAGAATCCATAAATGATGACTTTGACGTCCATGAGATGCTGGATTGGGGTTGGGATCAGCGAAGGTGACGCGCACGATACGCATCCAGTTCAGCCTGGAGGGCACCGAGGTCCTTCTCGGCTTTGACCTTGTCCTCCTCAAGGCTCTTGGTCTCATCCCTCAGGATCTTGATCCGGGCCCTCAGCTGATCCATGTGGGCCTGCTGAGGATAGTTGTAGTGACCGAGGTTGCCAATTGCAGCCGACTCTGCCTGAAGGCTTTTCATCAAGGCCGTTTGTTCATTTGTCGTCTGCTGCATCTGAGACGCCTCCGCCTCCAGCTGAGCTTTTTTACCACATCCGGCCATGGTGAACATCATCACCAACGGCAAGGTTCGTGAAAGAGAGACAAGTTTCAAAAAGCGCATGGATTATCGAAATGCTTCTAAAAGAACCCAAGGAAATAAGCAAGTGCGTTTACCAATACGCTCGCCATTCTCCTAAAAACATCTATTGCACCCAAGGCAGCAAGTTCGGCCGGTCTGCCATCATGGGCAAACAGGCAGAAGCTTAGCGTGAAGGTTCTTTCCACAGGGATCCGAGCATGGCACATGCTATCGAGGCCACAGGGCGAACAGGGCCCCAGCAAAGCCTTCCGTGACAATCGGTGGGCGTCGTGCTAAGAGGAGGCGCTCCCCTTCATGGATGAACGCCCTACCGTACCGGCGCCCGATCTCACCTGGCGCCTCTCCCCAGCATCCGTAGCTCCCGCCGTCGGCGCGGACTCCATCCTGCACCTACGTCTTATCTCAGCGAGCGTGATCGGGCTTCTGCTGGGTTACTATGCGATGCACAACCAATGGATTCAGGTTGGATGGATGGGAGTGTTCACCCTGGCCGTGGCTGGCCTCGGAGGTGGGCAGCACCTTGTTCAAGGGTGGAAATCTGACCGATGGCTGCGCTCTTCCACCGCACTCATCCTGATCCTGGCCCTACGCTCCAGCCTGATCAGTTCGCCCGGGATGACCGTGGCGGCCTTCTGGCAGGGCTGGCTGGGAGTTTTCCTGCTGCTTCTGTGCCATGCCCAGCTCTGGCTGGTGGGCAGGGAACCCAGGTCGCCGACATGGCTCGGGCTGGCCGTCACCCTGGGTGCCAGCCTGACAGCGGCGGGCAGCCTTCTCATCCTGTATGGGCTGAGCAACGAGGCCGTGTTTGGGGCAAGGCTTGAAAACTGGTTTGTCTACGGCGGCTGGAACAGCGTCTGCACGGGCATGACCTTCGGCTTTGCCGCCGTCTGGGCCGGTTGGAACTGGAGCCGTGAGCAAGCCCCCTCACGCAGGATCACCTGGCAGCTTGTTCACGTGCTCCTGATCTTTTCCACCTTGCTCACCATGAGCCGCGGGGCCTTGCTCGCCCTGTCGCTGGCTCATGCTGCCTGGTTGCTGCCGCAAGGCTGGCGTGCAGGCTGGAAGCCCGCCGCCGTCTTTCTGGCCTGTGTTTTGACCTTCCAGTTCAGCGCCCCTTTGATCACCCGTCTGGCGACACGCCAGGTCGCCGCCAAGTTGGACGTCTCGGAATCCGTGGTCACCGCGGAGATGCTGTCCGACGGCGTCATTCCCGCCAACCCTGCGGCACGTGTCATCACCCGTGCAGACAACGGACGCTTTGCCATCTACATTGCGGCCCTGGAAAGTCTGACAACCTGGCAGGACTGGCTCATTGGCAAAGGCCTCTGGTCGGCCAATGATGCCTGGTCCTGTTCTCTCAGATGGTATCCGGAACACCTTCACAGCATTTTTGTGGACGCCCTGGTGCGCGGCGGCATCACGGGTCTCGGCGCTTTGTTGTTCACTCTCACCTGGGGCCTGCGACGTGCCTGGAAGCTGGCGGTTGAAGGCGAAAGTCTCTGGTTTCTGCTCGCCGTCTTCGGCCTAGGAGGCATGCTTTTTGACGGCGACAGCGCCTTTTCCCTTCTCAGCATTCCACGTTTCGAAACCCTTTTGATCTGGGTGCCGCTGGTGATTGCCTCCGCCCGTTTTCAGGCCTCCAGAGAACCTCATTCCGGCCCTCTTCAGGCCTTGACGCATCCGATCACCTAAACCCAACCGTGTCCGGTTCCAATCCCAGAACCTTTCGTCAGATCCTGCGGCACTTAATGTGGCAGGCGCGCTCCTGGCTCCGGACAACGCTGGCGGAAAGCACGCTGGATCCCCTGCCCTTTCGGCGCTGGCTGAAAGGCTATGGCCCGAGGCGTTTCAAGGCCGACCTGAAGGCGGCAGCCTCAGTCTCCCTTCTCGACCTCCCCCAGGGCATGGCCTATGCCGCCATCGCCGGTCTTCCCCTTCAGGCGGGCACCATGTGCAGCGCCGTCTCCGGCATCTTCGGCTCCCTCTTCGGCAGCTCGCGCTTCACCGTGCTCGGCCCGACGAACGCCACGGCGTTCATGATCTTTTCCTTCTTCGCCGCGGACCCCCAGATGGACCGCGCCGTCATGATGCCGCTCCTCGTCTTCATGGTCGGCGCCATGCTGCTGTTCGGCGCTTTCCTGCGCGTGGCGGAACTCGCCCAGTACATCAGCCGCACGGTCGTGGTGGCCTATGTCACCGGCGCCTCGCTGCTGATCCTGGCCAACCAGCTATCCTCCATCCTCGGGGTTTCGATGACCGTGCAGATGGATGACGGCAGCTCGTTCCAGCGCCGCACGCTGCCCGGCATTCTGATCCACCTGGTGACCAACCTCGGGCAGGCCCACTGGGAAAGCGTGGCCGTGGCCGCGGGCACCGCGCTCATCTACGGCCTGGTCCGCCGGCTGCGCCCGCAGTGGCCGGGCCTGGTGCTCAGCCTGGTGACCGCCTCCGCCCTCGCCGCAGCCGCCAAGGCCGGCGGCTTCGAGATCGCCACCTACGCCGACGCCCGCTTCGGCGTCCTCGACCTCCTCCCCAGCTTCCCCGACTTCGTCTCGCCGCGCTTCTTCTCCGACTTCAGCCATCTTTTTGGTTTGGCGCTCGCCCTCGCCTTCCTGGCCACCCTGGAAAGCTCGTCGATGACCAAGACGCTTGCCAGCGTCACCGGTCAGCGCGTTGACTCCAACCAGGACATGTTCGCCCTCGGCATGGCCAACCTCGGCTGCGCGTACCTCAGCGGCATGCCGTGCTCAGGCTCGCTCACGCGCAGCGCCCTGAACTATCAGACCGGCGCCCGCACGCCCGTCGCCGCGTTTCTAAACGGTGTCTTCTGCCTCCTCGGAGCCCTGAGTCTCGGCCATCTCGTGGGCTTCATCCCCCGCGCCTCCCTGGCGGTCCTCATCATCTGCGTCGCCGTCTCGCTCATCCATCGCCGGGCCATCCATGTCTGCCTCAGCGCCACGGGTTCGGACGCGCTCGTCTTTCTCTCCACCCTCGTCGCCACCATGATGGTCCCGCTTCATGTCGCCATCTTCACCGGTGTCGGCATGTCGGTCATGCTCTACCTGCGCAAGGCCAGCCAGCCGCAGCTCATCGAATACGAGTTCAACCAGGAAGGCCATCTCGCCGAGGCCGACGCCGCCCGCAGCCGCCAGAACCCCTCCGTCTCCATCGTCCATGTCGAGGGCGAGCTCTTCTTCGGGGCCGCCGACCTCTTCCGCACCCAGATCCAGCGCACCTGCGCCGACGAAAGCCTGCGCATCATCATCCTCCGGCTGAAGAACGCCCGCCACCTGGACGCCACCTGCGTGCTGGCGATCGAAGATTTGGTTAGGCTGCTGCGCCGTGACGGCCGTGAGCTGCTCATCAGCGGCGTCATGAAGGATGTCCACCGCGTCCTGCGCGACTCCGGGCTGGCCGACGTCATCGGCCGTGAGAACATCTTCCCCGCCAGCCCGAGCAACCCCAACCTGGCCACCCGCAACGCCCTCAAGCGCGCCCAGCAGCTGCTCGGCACCACGGAAGCGGACGTGAAGATCTTCTTTGACCCGACCCGGAAGGGCCGGGAGGACTGAAGGCCTTCAGGAAGCCTTCCACACCCGGCCTGAGGTGCAGGCCCAGGTGGTCAGCACCGCGCCTGCGGCCGCAGGCTTGAATTCACCACCCGCGGCCCAGGGGGAAAAGGCGGGCAGGATCCAGCGTCGGCTTCCATCTGTCCGTTCCTCCATCACCAGCGCCGGCAGCTTCAACCTGAGCCCGGCGCCGTCCTCAATCCGCAGCGCCGGATGCTCATGACCGGTGATCGTCACTCCCGGAGGCGGATTGGGGGAAAGCGGTCGATGACCATGCTCGAACACAAACCCCGGCTCAATCCAGCCGGTCACCATGGCCGCCGCCTTTCTCAGTCCAGCCGAGTCATGATTGCCCTCGATGCAGACCAGCTCCGTCAGCCGTCCCAGCCGTTCGAGAAGGCCAAGCGTCTCCTTCAGCGATCCGGAGCCGTCCATGACATCACCCACGAGGATCAGCCGCCGCGGCCGATGTTCCTCCAGAAGCGCAAGCAGCGTCTCCTCACACTGCGGCATGCCCCAGTCCGGCATCAGGGCGCCCGCGCGCCGCCGACGGAGTTCATAGCCATAATGCAGGTCGGCCACCGCCATCCATCCCTGCTCCACATGCACCAGCGCCCGCCGCGAATCCAGCAGCACTCCCCCGGCGACCGGGACGGCGACACTGGACGGAGGGCGGCTCTTCATTCGTCCCGCATAGCAGGGCGGCACGCCGCCGCCAGCACCAAATGCCAGAGGCCTAGCAGGAAACGACGGCCGCAAGAAATGCAAAAACGCAGCCGTAGGTTAAGCCTCATGCTCACCATCTCCGGTCCCTCCAATGGCAGGCTCTGCGACGGGTTCTCCCGCCGGGACTTCCTGCGCATCGGCGGACTGGCCATGGGCGGGCTGGGCCTGCCCGACCTGCTCAAGGCGGAGGCCGAGGCGAGAACCGGACGCCAGTTCAAGTCCATCATCATGATTTACCTGTGCGGCGCCCCGCCCCACCAGGACATGTGGGATCTGAAGATGGACGCGCCGCTCGAAATCCGCGGTCCCTACAAGCCCATCTCCACCAACGTGCCCGGCATCCAGATCTCCGAGCACTCCCCGAGGCTGGCGCGGATGATGGACAAGCTCGTCCCCATCCGCAGCATGTGGGGCTCTCCCAACGGCGCTCACGATTCCTTCATTTGTTATACCGGCAGGCCCCCGCCTCCGAACGGCGGCAACGCCCCCACCGGCCGCGCCTCCGACCCGCCCTCCCTGGGCGCCGTGGTCTCGCGGCTGAAAGGCCAGGCGGATCCCGCCATGCCGAGCTTCGTCGGCCTTGCCCCCAAGGCGGGCCACCCGCCCTACGGATCGCCGGGTCATGCGGGCTATCTGGGCTCGGCACACACCGCCTTCCGGCCCAACGGCGCAGGCGTCGAAGACCTGCGGCTGAACAACATCTCCGTCGCACGCCTGGACGACCGCCGCTCGCTGCTCTCCGGCTTCGACCAGTTTCGTCGCGAACTCGATCACAGCGGCCTGGTCGAAAGCATGGACAGCTTCAACCAGCAGGCCTTCAATGTGCTCACTTCCAGCAAGCTGCTGCACGCGCTCGATCTCGACAAGGAGGATCCGAAGGTCCGCGAACGCTACGGCAGGGGCGATCCGAAAAACTACGGTGACGGCGCCCCGCTCAACCTTGAGCACTTCCTCCTGGCTCGACGTCTTGTCGAGGCCGGCTCACGCGTCGTCACCTTGAACTTCGGTCGCTGGGACTTTCACGACAACAACTACCCCCAGCTGCTGCGCCACCTGCCTCTGTTCGACCAGGGCATGAGCGCCCTTGTCCAGGATCTGCATGAACGCGGTCTCTCCGATGACGTCGCTGTCGTGGCCTGGGGTGAATTCGGACGCACCCCCACGGTCAACAAGGACGGCGGACGCGACCACTGGCCGCGTGTCGGCGGCGCGCTTCTCGCCGGCGGCGGCTTCAAGACCGGCCAGGTGATCGGTGCCACCGACCGGCTTGGCGGCGAGCCCACCGAACGGCCCGTGCACTTCGGTGAAGTCTTCGCGACGCTCTACAAGTTCCTCGGCATTGACCCGCACAAGACGACGGTTCACGACCTCCAAGGTCGGCCGCAGTACCTCGTCGATGGCTGGGAGTCGATGCCTGAGCTGATCTGAAACAAGGGATTCTCCTGGAAGCCGCGCCCGTCCGCTCCAGTGATGAGGCTGAGTGACCCCATCCAGCACCAGCATCTGGCTTGAAACCACTGCCGCGATCGGCGTCGCAGCAGGCTGTTTCTGGCTGCACCTGCGCTGGCATCCGCAGCGGCGTGAGTTTTCCGACGGCTGGGACTTCGTCTCCGGCATGCCCTGGCTTGTCGTCCTGCATGGCATGCTGCTGACGCTGGCCCAGATTCTGGGCCAGCCAGTGATCACCGGCAGCCTCGTCCAGCGGGATCTCAGCGCCTGGAGGGAACTCGGCCCCGCGCTTTTTTCCGAAACTTTGGGCGAGATGGCCGCTCTCGGCCACTGCCTGCTTCCTCCCTGGCCCCTGTCTCTGCTCCTGCCACCCGCCCTTGGCGTGCTGCTCTGGCAGGTCGCCCGTCATCCCTACCGCTTTGGCATCAAACGTCGGCAGGCCAGAAACTACAGCATGCTCAGTCTCTTCCTGCTGCCAGCCCTGGGCTGGATGCTGCTGGAGGCTTCATCCGCCTGGCGCGGCATGCTTCCTGAAGGGCTTGAAACCATCCGGCTCGCCCTGCGCCTGCTCTTTCAAGCCGGCACTGCCGCCTGCTGCCAGGCCTTCCTGATTCATCTTGTCATCGCCTGGAACCAGCCGGAACGGCCTGACAGCGGCTCCGATTTCATCACCGCCTTTGTGCGCTGGGTCTCACGCTGGCGTGAAGTGCTGCTGCTTGCCGTGCTCGACCTGCTGATCCTGCTGCTGCAAGGCAGCGGTGAGGGTGGAGCCGCCAGGTGGCTGCGGCTTGAGCTGACCCTGCTTTTCCTGCCGCTGCCTGTGGCGGTGGCGCTTGTGCCCGCCCCCTTTGCCCGTCAGGGAGTGGCTGCAGTCAGGTGCTGGCAGCGTTTCTTCCTGCCCATCCTGCAGGTTCTCGTGACGGGGGTGCTGCTGCTCTCCCTCACCCGTTATGCCAGCGCCATGGTGCAAAGCCTGACCGGCGTGGGCAACGGACGCTATTTCCTGCTGCTGCCCGTGCATGGTTTGGTGCTTGCCACGGTGCGCAACTGGGTGTTTCTAGCCCTCACGCTCGCCCTTGTCCGTCCTGGCCTGACCCCTCCTTCCCGGCGGGGGCGCGTCGCCTTCTGATCCGCGTCCCGGCATGTCCTCTCCCCCTCCCGGCAGCACCCTGTCCACCACCCAGATCACCCGCCAGGCCAAGTCCAACCTGGCGATGGCGCTGGCCTGCCTGCCCAAGGAACGCCGCCAGGACATGATCAGCTTCTACGCCTTCTGCCGCGTGGCCGATGACATCGCCGAGTCCATCCACCTGACTGAAGAGGAAAAAGAGCGCGAGCTCTCCCATTGGAAGAAATGCGTGCTCAACGGTGAGTCACCCGGGCACCCGGTGCTGGATGAAGTGATCGAACTGCCCGGCAAGTATGGTTTTCCCCGAGCATGGCTGGCGGAAATCCTCGACGGCGTCGCCTCGGACATCACCACGCTGCGCTACGAAACCTACGAGGACCTGCTGGCCTACTGCTACAAGGTCGCCTCCGTCGTCGGTCTGTGCAGCGTCCACATCTTCGGTCACACCCAGCCTGCGGCGCGTGAGTACGCCGTCCAGCTCGGCTATGCCCTCCAGCTCACCAACATCATCCGCGATGTCGGGGAAGACGCCCGCGACTACGGCCGCATCTACCTGCCCCTGGAAGACCTGCGAAACTTCGGCATCAGCGAGCTGGAAATCCTCAACGGCCGTCACGACCAGCGCTTCATTCAACTCATGGAGCTGCAATACCGGCGCGCACGCGGCTTTTACCGTGAGGCCGAACGCTTGCTGCCGCCCCAGGATGAGAACAGCCTGCTGGCCTCCCGGATGATGGCCCAGATCTACAGCGAGATTCTCGAAAAGCTGCGCGACCAGCGCTACCCGGTCTTTGAAAAGCGCATGCGCCTTCACCCGGCCCGCAAGCTCCTCATTCTCGCCAGCTACCTCTGGAAGGGCTGGCGGGCAAAACGAAGGGCCTACATTGCCTGGCAGGACTCCTGACATCCCACCCTCCCTTCCGGCGATGCTCGATCCCCTTCAGCTCCTCAGCGCCTACTGTGAAGGCGCCTTTCCCATGGGGCACGAGGATGGCACCATCTCCTGGTTTCGCCCGCCGCATCGCGGCATCCTCCCCATCCAGGATTTCCATGTGCCGCGGCGTTTTGAACAATACCTTCGCCACCATCCCTTCGAAGTGCGTTGGAACACAGCCTTTGGCGATGTCATGCGCGGCTGCGCAAGCCGTGAGGACACCTGGATCAACGATGTGATCCTCGACAGCTACCAGGCCCTCTTCGAGCTCGGCTTCGCGCACAGCGCCGAGGTCTGGCGTGAAGGCCGGCTGGTCGGCGGCGTCTATGGCGTGGCCATCGGCGGGGCGTTCTTCGGGGAAAGCATGTTCAGCCGTGAAACCCAGGCCTCCAAAGTGGCCCTCACCCACCTGCAATGGAGGCTGCGCGACCGCGGCTTCATCCTCCATGACACCCAGTGGACCACGACGCATCTGGCCATGTTCGGCGGCCATGAGATCCCCTGCGCGGACTACCTCCGTACCCTGGACCGCGCCATCCGCCTTCCAGTGCGCTTTGATGAAACCCGCCCCCTGCGGGCGGGCCTGATCTTTGAGTAAACCCGCGAGCACCAAGCCTCACGCCCCATCTCAGGAGCGCTGCATCATCGTCATGACCTGGTGCACCATCTGCGTCAGTTCTCCCGCCTCGTAGGGCTTGGGCAGCACTCCGACGAAGCCCTTCTCCAAAAAGGTCATCTGTACATCCTCGTTCACGCTGCCGCTGGTCACCACCAGCCTCGCGTCAGGATCAAACTTCAGGATCTCCGCCGCCGTTTCACCGCCGTTCATGCCGCCTCGCAGCGTGAGGTCCATCAGCACCACGTCGGGCGTGCAGCCGGATCGGGCAAGGCTCTGATAAATCTTCACCGCATCCTGGCCGTTGTCCGTCTCCGCCACCTCGTAGCCGCAGCGCTTGAGGATCATGTGGGCCACCTTGCGCAGGTCATCCTCGTCATCGACGATGAGCACACGCCCCTGGCCGTTCACCAGCGGCACCGGAGCGTTGCTGGTGGGCTTTGACGTCTCGTCGCCACTCTGGGCCGGAGCCTGCACGGCCGGCAGCAGCACGACAAACTCGGTGCCCACGTTCAGACGTGAACTCACCCGCACATCGCCGTCATGCTCCTTGATGAAGCGCCTGCAGGTGGTCAGGCCGATGCCGTTGCCGTCCGCCTTCGTCGTGAAGGATTCACGGAACAGGCGGGAAAGGTTTTCCGGGGCAATGCCGCAGCCGCGGTCACGCACCGCGATGCGCAGGTAGTTTCCAGGCTTGAGCACGGCGTCCTGGCCCAGAGAGATGTCCGTGTTCTCCACTTCGACATCCATGTGCCCGCCCTGAGGCATGGCCTGGATGCCGTTGAGGATGAGGTTCTGCAGCACCTGGCTGATCTTCGTGCCGTCGGCCACCGCCCAGCGCAATGACTCAGCTAGCCGGATGTTGACCTGCACGTTCGCACCGGCGCTGGCAAACTTCACCGTGTCCTTGATGATCGGCGCCAGGTCCACAGGCCGCTTGTCCTGCGGCCGCGCCTTGCAGGCGGTCACCACCTGTGAGGTGAACTGTCGTGCCCGCTTCAGGCCGCTGAAGATGAGCTGCAGCTCACCCTGCATCGGCGACTGCTCATCGGTCTTCTGGATGAGGTCGGAAAGCCGTATCGTCACCGGCCCCAGCAGGTTGTTGACGTCATGTGCAATCCCCTGCGCCAGAGCCGCCAGGTTGTCCTTCTTGAGCTGGTCGGAGGTCGTGTCGAGATCGTCCCCCTTCAACGGAGAGACCTGCGAGGAGACGGCGGAAACCGACGGCACCGGCGAAACCAGCAACGTGTAGTTGAGCAGCTTGCGCAGGCTGTTGAAAACCGCCCGCACCCGCCAGCGGCAACGCTTCGGTTCCTGGCCGTAAAAGTTCTGAATCCGGCACTCGCACTCATGCGTGCCGCCGTTTTCCACCGCCAGTTGAAGACTGCGGCACAAGATTTCGGCATCCGCCTCCCCGACCGCCAGATCACTCAGGCTCATACCTCGCAGCCCTTTGTCCGGCTCCACGCCCACCAGGACCGCCGCAGCGGTGTTGCTGAACAACACCTGGGGCACTTTCTGCTGAACGGTCTGGGCCTCCACAATCAACACCCCTTCCGGCACCTGGTCGAGCGCGACCCGGAGGAAGTAATTGGCCGTTTTCATCTGGTCGAGACTGGCTTCCAGCTCGGCAAGCGTCTCGGGGCGCAGGGTGTCGGGAGCGAGAGTCATGGTAAATTTTGCCGAGCCTTTTAATGATTTTAAATAATTAAGTAAACCTTAATTTTTGGAAATATGTTCTTTTTTGCCTCTCGTTTTTGAAAATGATGGTGGATGTCCGTGCCCGACGGCCAGCCATGAAAAAAGCAGCGGCCTTTCGACCGCTGCTTTGAACTCATCTGCCAGGCACCGGCCCGGCCTCTTCTCTTAATAGACGCCTTCGACGATGGTCTTCTCCATCGCGCCAAAAGGACGCACGTCAGCGACGCCATCCCAGGCATACGGAGCGCGCGGTTTGCGGCGCATGGCCTCGTCACGCTCCAGGAAGCGCGGCATGAAGAACTCCTTGCTCAGGGTGGTCAGCTCGACGCGGCCCCACTGGTCGTAATCCACCGTCTGGCTGGTCTCGTTCGGATTGACGATGCGCAGCACGGCACGGGGCTGCGGGGCGTAGTAGGTGATGGAGAAATTGTCCGAAGGCTCCAGAGGCACGCTGGCCGCCAGACCCATGAGCGTGTTGCCGTAGGTCGGATAGAAGCCGATTTTGCCTTCCAGCACCTCTTCCACGATGAAGCGCACATACTGCGGGGTCATGGTGGTGCCGCCGACGAAGCAGCCGCGGATGCCGGCCGCGTACAGATCCACCTTTTCAGCCAGGGCCTCGAGAAGCTTCGGCGTGGTGAAGATGGCGGAGATCTTGCGGTTCTTCAGCAGCAGCACGGCCTGGTCCACCACGTGGTCCATGTACTGACGTGCCACGTCGAACTGCTTGTTCGAGATGACCTTCTTCACAAAACGCGGATCAAGGTCCACGAAGTAGCAGGCGCTGCCGCGGTAGTTGGCAAGGTGCTCAACGGCGAGGCGCAGGCGGCGCGGGCCGGTGGGGCCGACCATGATCCAGCTCTGGCCCTTGGGGAAATGCTCGTCCTTGAGCTTGTGGCTGAACTCCTCGTAATCGACCCGGAAGTCATTCCAGCCAATGCGCTGCTTCGGCATGCCGGTGGTGCCGCCAGTCTCGAAGACGTTGAAGGGCTTGCCAGCGAAAGCCTTGGGCACCCAGACCTCGGGCTGAAGGTCGCGCAGCCATTCATCCTGGAAGTGCGGGAACTTGGCGATGATGTCCTCATAGCTGTTCACCACGCCGCGGGGATCAAAGTTCTTCTGCGCCCAATCCAGCCAGAACTGGCAGCCGGTTTCGGGGGAAAAGTGCCAGTTGATGATTTCTCGGACCTGGTTGTCGAGCTGGGCTTTGGCTTCTTCGGGAGTCATGGTTGTCGGTTTTTTGGGGGAGTGGAACTGGGAATACGTCAAACGGGCCCGTCAGGCGCCGCCTTTCGTGCGGGAAGTCATCCGATTTTGTCCGACCCGAAATGGCCGCGCAGGGCTTCGGGGATGAGGATGCTGCCGTCGGCCTGCTGATAGGTTTCGATCAGGGCCACAAACAGGCGGGCCAGGGCGGTGCCGGAGCCGTTCAGGGTGTGGCAGAAACGGTTCTTGCCCTCCTCGTCCTTGTAGCGCAGGGCCATGCGGCGTGCCTGGTAGTCGCCAAAGTTCGAGCAGCTCGAAACTTCCAGGTAGGTCCCCTGCCCGGGCGCCCAGACCTCGATGTCATAAGTCCTGGCCGAACCAAATCCGATGTCGCCGGTGCAGAGCTCGATGACGCGGTAGTGCAGGCCGAGAAGCTGCAGCACCTTCTCCGCGTTCGCGGTCAGGCTCTCCAGCTCGGCCATGCTCGCCTCGGGCGTGGTGATCTTCACCAGCTCCACCTTGTCAAACTGATGCATGCGGATCAGCCCGCGCGTGCCCAGCCCGGCGCTGCCGGCCTCGCGACGGAAACAGGGCGTGTAGCCGACATAGTTGATCGGAAGCTGCTCGGCCTTGAGGATCTCCTCACGGTGCAGGTTGGTCACCGGCACCTCCGCCGTGGGGATGAGGTAGAGGTCGTCCGTGGCGCTGTGATAGACCTGGTCGCCGAACTTCGGAAGCTGGCCGGTTCCAACCAGGCACTCGGCCTTCACCAGATGCGGCACGTTCACCTCGGTATAACCATGCTGCGTGGTGTGCAGGTCGAGCAGGAAGTTGATCAGCGCACGCTCCAGCCGCGCGCCGGCTCCGCGATAAACCGCGAAGGCGCTGCCGGTGATGCGGGCGCCGGCCTCAAAGTCCAGGATGCCCAGCGCGGCGCCAAGAGCGGTGTGGTCCTTCGGCGTGAAGTCATGCTTCGGCGGGCTGCCCCAGACACGCACCTCCGGGTTTTCCTCGGCGCTGTGGCCGACCGGGCAGCCATCATGCGGCAGGTTCGGGATGCCGAGCATGATCTCGCGCTGGCGTGCGTCGGCGGCATCGGCCTCCTGGCCGATCTCCTCGATGCGGGTGTTGATGCCCTTCACCTCGGCCTCCAGGGCGCTGGTGTCCTGACCGTTCTTCCTGCCCATGCCAATCTCCTTGGAAAGGCGGTTGCGGTCGCCCTGAAGCTTCTGGCGCTCGGTTTCCGCACTGCGGCGGGCGGTGTCGATGGACAGCACTTCATCCACCAGGGAGGCATGATCCCCGCCACGGTTGGCGAGGCGTGCTTTGACCAGGTCGGGATTCTCACGGAGCAGGCGGATGTCGAGCATAAGAAAGGGGCGCGGAGGCTAGGCGGTGATGGCGCTCTGGCAAGCAGAGACAAAGGTCGCAGCCCCAAAGCCTGGGCTTGCGCATCCAGGTGAGAAAGGGGTTTTTGCGACAGGATTCACAAGATGGGCAGGATGAACAGGTCTGAAAAATCCTGTGCATCC
>CAZXPU010000079.1:0-26610 GCA_964642905.1 uncultured Prosthecobacter sp. | reverse complement strand
TCGTCGACACCACGGTCCAGGAGAAGGCGATCGCCTATCCGACCGACAGCCGGCTGCTCGAAGTGGCGCGGGCCAAGCTGGTTCGCCTGGCGCAGCGTGCCGGCCTGATGCTCAGGCAGACCTACGAGCGCGAAGGCAAGCGGCTGCGTCGGCAAGCCGGAGGCTATGCACACGCCAGGCAGTTCAAGCGCTTGCGCCGGGTGCTCAAACGCCAGCGCACAATCCTGGGCCGGTTGCTGCGCGACATCGAGCGCAAGCTCTCGGGCGCTTTGCAGGAGCAGCAAACCGCCATGCGATTGTGGATCGAGCGGGCCTGGCAGATCTGCCGGCAACGCCCAAAGGACAAGAACAAGCTGTACGCCCTGCACGCGCCGGAAGTAGAGTGTATCGGCAAGGGCAAGGCCCGCCAGCCTTACGAGTTCGGGGTCAAAGTCAGCCTGGCCATCACGCACAAGCAGGGGCTGATCGTGGGCGCGCGCAGCTTCCCGGGCAATCCCTATGATGGGCACACGCTGCACGCCCAACTCGAACAGACCGCCATCCTGCTCGAAGCGCTGCCGGGCTCGCCCCGGCCCAGGACAGCCGTTGTGGACCTGGGCTTCCGCGGAGTGGACGCCGAGGTCGCTCCCGTAGAGCTGATTCACCGTGGCAGATACAAGAGCTTGACGGCTGTGCAACGGCGTTGGCTCAAGCGTCGCCAAGCCGTCGAGCCGGTCATCGGTCATGTCAAACAGGACCACGGCATGCGGCGCTGCTGGCTCAAGGGTCAAACCGGTGATGCGCTGCACGCGGTGTTGTGCGCAGCCGGCTTCAACCTGCGCTGGCTGCTGCGCGCCATCGTGCGCCTCGGCCTGCGGGCTGAACAGGCCCCAGTTCTCGGTCTTGTTCATCTCCGGCCGCTGCTTGTCAAAACGGTGCACGACCTCGCGCGGGATCTGCTTCGAGTCCGAGTCGCTCAGCATGTCCCACTGCCAGACGATGCAGCCCATGCGGGCGAGCTGCACGCACAGCGACTGGAAGATGCTGCGCCCGCCCTTTTCAAAGCGTTCCGCGCCGATGGCGATCTCCTGCCGAACCTTGTCTGGTTCGCCCAGGGAGAGTCGGGCGTCCTGCCAGTGGCCGTGGGCGAACATCACTCCCGGCACCTTGCCCTTGATGACCTTCGGCTTCCAGAGGCTGCCGGTGACGTAAAAGCCGGGCGCGCTTTCAAAGTATACCTTCTCGACCGTGAAACCGTCGCCCTCGACCCGTCCGTGCACCACGGCGTTCAGCGGCGTCTTGGTCGGCATCGGCCAGAGACCCTGCGAGACGAGGATCTGGCGGCGCACCTGCTCCCGGCGCTGATCCCACTCACTGAGTGAGGACGGCGGGCTGAAGGGGAAGTAACCGTCCAGGTCCTTGAGGGGCTGGAGACGGACATCCGCCGCGGAGACGGCCGACACAAAGACAAGCGGCAACAGGAAGCGTGAAATGGGCATGGCAGGGCTTCAATACGCCGCCCGCCAGCCTCCTTTTCCCACATCCGCGGAATCTTGCTCAGGCCAGCACCGCCTTGACGGGATGATGCTCCTCCACGCCCGTCAGGCGCTGGTCGAGCCCCTGGAACTTGAAGCTGAAGCGCGTGTGATCGATGCCCATGAGGTGGAGGATCGTGGCGTTCAGGTCGTTGATGTGCACCGGATCCTTCACGATGTTGTAGCTGAAGTCGTCAGTCTCGCCGTAAACCGTGCCGCCGCGCACGCCGGCCCCGGCCATCCACATGCAGAAGTTGCGCGGGTGATGATCACGCCCGTAGTTGTCCTGGGTGAGGGTTCCCTGGGAATAGACGGTGCGGCCGAATTCGCCGCCCCAGACCACCAGCGTGTCGTTGAGCAGCCCGCGCTGCTTCAGGTCCATGATCAGCGCAGCGGTCGCCTGGTCGGTGTCCTCGATCTGGCCGCGCAGCAGGCGCGGCAGATTGTTATGCTGGTCCCAGCCGCGATGCAGGATCTGCACGACGCGGGTGCCGCGTTCAATGAGACGCCGGGCGAGCAGGGCGCTGTGGGTGAAGCTGCCCGCGCGATGCACGTCCGGTCCGTACATTTCCAGGGTGGTCTTGCTCTCCCCGCTGATGTCCGTCAGCTCCGGCACGCTGGCCTGCATGCGGAAGGCCATCTCGTAGTTGGAGATGCGGGTCTGGATCTCCGGGTCGCCAATGCGGGCGTGATTGATCTCGTTGAGCCGGTTCAGCGCGTTCAGCATCGTGCGGCGGTCGCCTGTGTCCACGCCCGGCGGATTCTTCACATACAGCACCGGATCCCCCTGGCCGCGCAGAGCGACACCGGTGAAGCGGCTCGGCAGGAAACCGCTGCTCCACATGCGGGTGAACAGGGCCTGGGCCTGGCTCGCCGCCGGGAAGGTCGGGGTGAAGACCACGAAGGCCGGCAGGTCGTTGCTTTCACTTCCCAGGCCGTAGGCGAGCCAGGAGCCGATGCTCGCCTTGCCGGGGACCTCGCTGCCGGTCATCACAAAGGTGCAGGCCGGGTCGTGGTTGATGGCGCTGGTGTGCACCGACCGGATGAGGGCGATGTCATCGACGATCTTCGAGCTGTGCCTGAGCAGCTCGCTGGCCCACATGCCGCTGCGGCCATGCTGCTGGAACTTGAACATCGACGGCGCCACCGGCAGGCGGGCCTGACCGCTCGTCATCGTGGTGATGCGCTGGCCGTTGCGCACGCTCTCGGGCAGGTCCTTGTCAAAATAGGCCTGCAGCCCCGGCTTGTGATCCCACAGGTCGATCTGCGAGGGCGCGCCGTTCATGTGCAGGTAGATGAGGCGCTTGGCCCGGGGGGCGAAATGCGGCATGCCGGGAAGCGGCGGATGCACCATGCCTGGGGCGGGCGCCGCCACGGCCGTCTCGCGGCCCATCATCGTGGCAAGGGCGATGCTGCCGGCCCTCAGCCCGGCCTGGCCGAAAAACTGACGGCGGGTCTGCAGGAGATGATGTTCGAAGTCGGGGCTCATGGGATAGGCACGTTCATAACGCGGCATCCCGGGCCCGGCTATCGGCGGCGGCGCAGGAGACCAGCCATCGACAGAGCCAGCAGCGCCAGGCCCCCGGGCTCCGGAACAGCTGCAAACTGGCTGCCCAGCACCAGGGAGGCGAGCTGATCCCCTGTCGCGGCGCTGTCGATCACGGACTTTTCAAAGTAGGAGCCGCCCCAGAGGCCGCTGAGCATCGCCATGTCACGCGCGGCGGCCAGGGAGCTGAAGTTCAGCGTGATGTCCGTGAAGCCGTCGCCGTCCGTGTCGCTGTCGAGCGCGAACGCATAATTGGTTCCCGCATACGACTCGAGGATGCCCGAGGCCGCGCCGCCGAAAATGGCCTGCTCGGCGAAGTAGGAGGGTGAGTTGGGCGAGGTCAGCAGCGGCTGCCAGGCTGGATTGCCGGCCGTGTCGACATTGCCGTCCGAAGCCCCGTTCTGGATCGCCGTCTCCGGGCTCCAGAGGTCCACTTCAAACTTCGTGTCCCAGGCCACGATGGCGGCGTCGGCCAGCGCCACGTTCAAGGCGGCATAAAGCCGGGCGCTGTCCGCCAGTCCAAGCGACTGGCCGCTGACGATGCCGGCGGCCACCTTGTTCCAGAGGCCGATGTTGGTGATGGTGCCCGGGGCGCCTTCCCAGAAGAGCGCGGCGTCGGTCTGCTCCGTGGTCCGGGTGCCGCTGGTGGCCGAGCCGATGTCCTTGACCGTGTTGTAGTCCGCCGTGTAGCCGGGTGTGGTCAGGTAGGTCGCGTTGCTCATGCCCAGGCTGCCCGTGTAGGTGTTGACGTCCGCGGCGGCGAAGGTGCTGACGCTTCCCCAGCCGGGCAACGCGGCATCCGCATAGGTGGGACCGGTCGGAGCCCAGTGCCCGGCCGAGCCCAGAGGCGTGTAAAGCAGCGGGTTCGAGGCATCCGAGGCACCGTCACTCACCCGCCAGCCGAGGATGTCATTGGCCACGAGCGAGCCAAAGTTGATGCCATCCACCTTGGCCTGGTCATCGGCCAGGGCGCTCAGCTGGTTTGAGTACAGACTGGCAAAATCCCCCAGCATGCCCGGATAGAGGTCTGCCATGACCGTGTAGGCGGCTGCGGCCGCCGCCGCCTGCATGGAAGCTCCGGAGACTGCACTTCCCGAAGGCCCGGTGTAGCTGCCATGGGTGTAAAGATTGTAATTTCCGGCGATGCCCTCCACGGCGTTGTAAATGGAGGTGTGCAGCATCGCCATGTTCCGCGACATCTGCGGGGTCAGCAGACCGCCATCACGGGCGGCGGTCAGGGCATAGTCATTCCATTCGCCAATGATGTCGGCCTTGGAACGCGCCTGCCCTGCCACGAGCAGAAGCAGCAGGGCGATCATCAGGCGCAGCCGAATGGGGTGGAACAGCAGCATGGGCGTCGACATCTTGCCTCCCTAAAGGTAAATTATCAAGTTTTATTATAAATTTCATAATATTTTAGACATAATATAATGAACCCTATTCCTTGTCTCCCATCCTCCTCGTCTGACGATCGGCCATCTTCGGCCTTCATGGCGCAGCTTGACGAGGCTGCTTGACCGTCCCTTCGCCACCCCTACTGTCGCCCGCCCTTTGGGTTCCCCTGATGCCTGCACAAGAATCTCTCTCCCAGCTCGAAATCCGTGTCCTTGACCTCGTCCGAAACGAGGTGCTGCAAACGCCTCCGGGATTCACTGTGACCTCGGATCTGTTCGAAGCCGGACTGGATTCGATGGCCATCATGCAGCTGCTTCTGCTGCTGGAGGAGCATTTTGGCCGCTCCATCCCCGTCGGCAGCGTCTCCCGGGCGAATTTCAAGAACGCCCGTGCCATTGGAGCCCTTTTGGTTGCCCAGGGCTATGAGGTGCTGCCGGAGATTCCTGGCGAGGCACCGGCGGTGGATGAAGCCCCGGCTCCCTTGTCCGGGGAGCCCGCGCCACCGGCAGAAACCGCGCCCGCTGCGCATGTCGAGCCGAAGCCCGCAGAACGCCTCTCCACCCTGCCGTTGCGAGACTGTGACTTTTTCACGCACGCCTTTGACGAGATGCTGCGCAAGGCCGGCCAGGGCGGCCACATCGCGCATTCCTTCATCGAGCTCGACAAGGTTCCGGACGTGGCCGCGCTGAAAAAGCTGCTCCTTGAGCTGCCGGACCGCTTCCCCTTCCCCATCTTCACGGCCCGGCTGCGCCAGCCGTCCCTTTTCTCACTGCCGCGCTGGGAACCCGCCAGCCGTCCGCAGCCTCTGGAACTTCACCTCTGGTCCCAATTCGGCTCCCCCGGCAGGCTCGCCGATCATGGCGCCCGGGAATTCGCCGACCTTCAGACGCAGCTCGACGACATCATCAACACCTCCCTGCCGCAGCAGGAGGACGGCTGGATGAACGTCCGCTTTGACCTTGTGGAAAAGACTGACGGCGCCTGCGTGTTCGTCTTCTCCTGGAGCCATCTGATCATGGACGGCATCGGCGCCGAGTTCTTCCTGGTGGAGCTGAATCGTTTGTTAGGTGGCGGCGGCGAGCCCGTGCCCGCCTTTGACCTCACCGACCTGGCCGACCCGCGCGGCTGGGGCGAGCGCTGGAAGACCGCCAAGGTCATGCCCGCCTTCTTTGACCAGGTGATGGCGAAGCCTTTCGAGGCGCTGGGCTCCAAAAAGCTCTCCGAAGGCCGCGCACACTTTCAGGTCCTCACCCTGACGGAAGCCCAGACCCAGGAGGCCGCCCGCCGCAGCGCCGACATCTGCGGCCCGCTGATCAACATGCCCTTCCACCTCGCCTGCGCGATGCGCGCCCACGAGGCCGTGTTCGAGCATCGCAGCGTCAAACCCGAGTCGCTCATGTGCTGCGTGCCGATCCAGGTTCGCAAAAAGGGCACGCGCGGGCCGCTGTTCCAGAACCACCTCACCATGTTCTTCTGCAACCTGCTCGCCGCCGAGCTCGGCACCCTGGAGGCCGCCGCCGGGTCGCTGCACCAGCAGCACACCCGCTTCATCAAGGAGAAGATCGGCGACGCCTTCCGTGACCTGATGTGGATGATGCGTCCGATGCCGCCCTGGCTGCACATGTTCTTCATCAACTTCCACATGAAGGGCAAGTTCAGCTCCTTCTACCACAGCAACACCGGCGTCTTCGCCCCGGAGCTCACGCGCTTTGCCGGTGCCTCCGTGACCAACGCCTATCACGTGCCCAGCTTCTCCGACCCCCCGGGCACGGGTGTCTTCGCCAACGAAAAGAACGGCCGTTTGGTGCTGACCCTCTGCTGGCGCGAAGGCACGCTGAGCGAAGGCGAGCGCGGCATTTTCATCGACCGCCTGATGAAGGACCTCGGCGCCGCCTGACCGTGACCTGCCCGCCACAGGCGTGAAGATTTCCTTTTTTCCTGCTCCCGCCGTCCGCTTCCGACGGTTTAACTGACGTCTCCCGCAATGCCCTCCGCCTCTCTCGAACTGCCCTCCCACGCCAAGGTCAACCTCTGGCTGCGCATCCTGGGCAGGCGTGAAGACGGCTTCCACGAGGTCGAAACCCGGCTGGTCAAGGTGGGCGTCGCCGACACGGTCATCCTGACGCTCGCCGATGCATCGGACGGCATCCGTCTCACCTGCAACGTGCCCGGCATTCCGACCGACGACTCGAACCTCGCCATCAAGGCGCTCAAGGCCTTTGAGGCACGGGCGGGCGTCAGCCGCGGATGGATCGTTCATCTGGAGAAACGCATCCCGCACGGAGCCGGGCTGGGCGGAGGCAGCAGCAACGCCGCAACCGTGCTCAAGGCCGCGAACCAATTGCTCGACCACCCGCTTTCCATGGAGTCCCTGCTGGAAATCGCCGCCTCCATCGGCTCCGACGTGCCCTGCTTCCTGCTCGACACTCCCGCCGCCGACGGCACGGGCCGCGGAGAAAAGGTCGTGCCGGTCGAGTTCCCCTGGCGGCTGCCGCTGGTGCTCATCAAGCCGCCCTTCCCCATCCCCACGCCCTGGGCCTACAAGAACTGGTCCACCTCAAAAGAGTTGTCCGGCGTGCCCTACGCCCCGCAGCTCTGCCCCTGGGGGGACATGGTCAACCATCTGGAACGTCCCGTCTTCCAGAAGCATCTCCTGCTTCCCACCCTGAAAAACTGGCTGCTCGACCATGGCAGCGTGCGTGCCGCGCTCATGTCCGGCTCAGGCTCCACCCTCTTCGCGATCACCGGCACCGACATCGAGGCCGCCGCCCTCGCGGAGGAAGCCAGACATTACTGCGGCGACACCTCCTGGGTTCAAGCCACCCACACCCTCTCCTCCCAGCCGTCATGAAAACGTTCACCAGGATTCTCCCGCTCCTCCTCTCCAGCCTCAGCCTTGCCAGCGCCGAGGACACCCTCAAATTCTCCGACCCCAGCCCCCAGCGCTACCTGCTCAAGGCCCGTGCCAGCGTCATCGACCCGCGTGCCAGGGAGCACCCCGAGATCGAGTTCGTGTTTGAGAAAAAAGGCAAGCCCGCTGACGAGGAGAATGCGGCGGTGGACACCCGCGTCGCCCCGCGCGGCAGGCTGGTCATCTGGCTCATGGGCCACAACGGCGGGCTCTTCGAGCGCCTCAACAGCTACGGTCTGCACGCCATCCAGGTGCATTATGCGAACGGTTGGTTTGGCAAGTTCGGCAAGGAGCCCACGCCGGACGCCGTGAACCACCTCGGCGACATCCGTCTTGAGGCCGCCACCGGCGAGGACTTCAGCCCGACGGTCAGCATTCCAAAGCCGGACGGCATGATGGAGCGCGCCTTTCAGTTTGTGAAATGGCTCGCCAGGGAAAACCCCCAGGGCCTCTGGGATCACTTCATCACCGAGGACGGCAAGGGCATCCGCTGGGACCGGGTCATCATCTCCGGTTCCTCCCATGGCAGCACCACCTCCGCCCGCTTTGCCAAGCACCAGCGCGTGGACCGCGTGGTCATGCTCTGCGGCCCCCGCGACCAGCATCAGACCTGGCAGTCCCTGCCTTCCGCAACGCCTGCCAGCCGCTTCTTCGGCTTCAGCCATGTCCTCGACAGCGGCTGGACCGGTGACCACTACTGCCGCTCCTGGCAGATGCTCGGCCTGGCGGAGTTCGGCCCCATCGTCAATGTGGACAAGGCGAAGCCCCCCTATGGCAACAGCCGACGCCTGATCACCGACGGTGACGTGAAGGGCGATGACAAGCGCGCCCACTCCAGCGTCACCCCGGGCGGCGCCTCCGTGAAGAACGCCGACGGCAGCTTCGCCCACGAAGCGGTCTGGGAGTACCTCTACACGCATCCGGTCGAGGAGGTCGGCCAGCCCGTGCCTGCTGACGCCGACTGTGAAATGGACCTGCGTCCGAAGAAATAAGCCGCAGATCCCCCGGCATCGCAGGTTGCAAACTTCGTTTGGCTGCGGTTGCGTACCGCTTCATCACATCCAGCCCCAGTTCCCATGAACATTCTCGTCACCGGCGGCGCCGGTTTCATCGGTTCCCACACAGTCGAACGCCTGCTTGCCTCAGGCGGGCATCAGGTGACGATCCTGGACAGCTTCAACGACTACTACAACCCTGCCATCAAGCGCGCCAACGTGGCGGCGATGGAGGGCCGGGCTGCGGTGGTTGAAGGCGAGCTGACCGACGCGCCGCTGATTCACAAGACCTTTGAACAGGGCCGCTTCGACGCCGTCATCCACCTCGCGGCCCGGGCGGGCGTGCGCCCCTCCATCGCCCAGCCCGAGCTGTACATCGACACCAACATCAAGGGCACCTTCAATCTTCTGGAAGCCGCGCGCCGCACCGGCTGCGGACACTTTGTCTTCGCCAGCAGCTCCTCCGTCTATGGCGTGAACAAAAAGGTTCCCTTCAGCGAGGAGGACCCCATCCTGCAGACCATCAGCCCCTACGCCATGACCAAGATGGCCGGCGAGCAGATGTGCTCCAACTACAGCCACCTCTACGGCATCAGGACCGTCAGCCTGCGCTTCTTCACCGTCTATGGCCCGCGCCAGCGCCCCGACCTGGCCATCTCCAAGTTCACCCGACTGATCGAGGACGGACTGCCCATCGACAAATATGGCGACGGCACCACGGCCCGCGATTACACTTTCATCAGCGACATCGTGGACGGCATCATCGGTGCCTTGAACCATCGCGACGGCCCCATCTGCGACATCTTCAACCTCGGGGGCTCGCAGACGGTGACCCTCAACGATCTCATCGCCACCATTGAATCCGCCGTCGGACGCCAGGCGCAGATCCATCAGCTCCCCGATCAGCCGGGCGATGTCCCGCTCACCTCGGCCGACGTCGGCAAGGCCAACCGCCTGCTCAACTTCAAGCCCACCACCACCATCGCCCAGGGCGTGCCAAGGTATGTCGAATGGTTCCGCGACATGCGTTCGCGCGGCCTCACTGTCTGCTGAGCGAAAAAAAGGGCGGGCTGGGGCCGTTAAGCGTCCCATGATCCGCTTCCTTTCCCTGGCCCTGGCCCTCGTCTGCCTTTCCTCCTGCTCCCTTTCCTTCAACCGCGAATGGCGCGCGGCCCGGAAGGACGGCCCCAAAGCCGGCGTCGAAGGCGCCTGGCAGGGCACCTGGAAGAGCGACGTCAACGGCCATCATGGCAGCCTGCGCTGCGTCGTCGGCCCGGTGAAGAACAAGGAGGGCGACCACTCCTTCCACTACCATGCCACCTGGGCCCGCATCTTCAGCGGCGCCTACCGTGCCGATCATCGGGTCACCGCACGCAAGGACTCCGCCACCTTCACCGGACAGCACGACATGCCGGGCTGGGCGGGCGGGCGATACACCTACTGCGGCACCGTGAAGGGAGATTCCTTCAGCGCCTGCTATCAGTGCGCGAAGGACAAGGGCACCTTCGAAATGAAGCGCGTCAAGTGATCAGCCTGCCGCAGGCAGGGCCTGGCTGACTGAGGATTCCGGCGGCCTCGCCTCCAGCGCCTTTTTCTCCGCGCGGCCAAAGGTCAGCGCCACCAGGCTGAGCGTCACCACCGAGCTCAGCGGCATCAGGATGGCGGCGGCCAGCGGGCTCAGATGTCCCATCAGTCCGGCGATCACCGTGGCAAGGTTGTAGGTCACCGAAAAGGCGAAGACCCGGCGCGTGGCGCGGCGGTGAATGCGGGCGACCTGGATCAATCCGCTGACAAAACGCAGGCTGTGGCCCAGGAAGAAAAAGTCCGCCTTCTGCTCCAGGAAACTCCTTCCCGTCACCGGACTGCCGGCGCAGAGGGCCGCATCAAAGGCCAGGCTGTCGTTCGCCCCGTCACCAATGTAGAGCGTGTCGTCATGGTCGTGCGCACGCACCCATTCCGCCTTTTGTTCGGGGGTCATCGCCCCCTCCCAGTGCTGGTAGTCGAGCCCGAGCTGCGCGGCGATGCCGGCCACCTTGATCTCGCGGTCACCGCTCAGCACGTGCACCGCCACGCCCTGCTCCCGCAACGCGTTGACTTCATCCACCGACTCGGCGCGGAGCTGGTCATGGAAACGGAAGCCGGCCAGTGTCGCACCGTCGCGGCAGAGCAGTGCATCCGCGCCTTCACCACGGCCGAGGGTCCACATCACCCCCGTCTCATCCTGGAACTCCAGGCCCTGTCCGATGACCTCATGAACCTCCCGGCCGGTGAGCAGCCCGCCAGGACCGACGGCGTCAAAGAGGCTGCGGCTCACCGGATGCAGGTTGCCCGTGACCAGCGTGCGCAAGGCCTTCACGGCCGTCGGGTCCAGGCTTTTCAGGATGTCCACGTTGTCCAGCACCGGGTTCTCCAGGGTCAGCGTGCCGGTCTTGTCAAAGACCGCGCGGCGCACGCGTAACAAACGTTTCCACAACGCCAGCGTGCGCACGAAGACACCGAGCTTCTCGGCCCGTGAGGCCGCCAGCTCCTCCGCCAGCGGCACCGCCACCCCGAGGGCGCAGGGGCAGGAGACGACGAAGATGGAGATCATCACCTGCAGGGCCTCGGCAAGGCTTGATCCATGCGCCAGCCACCACACGGCTCCGCCGAAGCCGACCCCCACCACGACCGCCAGGTACCAGCGCAGCAGCCGCTCCAGGCCCCGGTCACGGAACTCACCCGGCCTGCGGGCCTCCAGCAGCTTGCGCAGCGTGCTGTCCTGCCAGCTTTCCAGCGCCTCGGCCTCCAGGGCCTTCAGGCCGATGTTGAGGGCTCCCGAAGGCAGCAGCTGGCCTTCTTCACGGCGCTGGGATTCACTTTCCCCATTGATCCATTCCAGGCTCACCGAGGCGTTGGGGCTGAGCAGCCGGCAGGCGACCGGGATCGACTGGGCCGGCTTGATGATGAAGCGAGTGCCCGGTTTCAAAACGCTCAAGGCCTGCGGCCTTTCCGCGTCCACCACGGTCACGGTTTCAGGGATGGACGTGTCGCGCATCAGCTTGCGCCGGTTGCGCTCCACCGCCGCCTGCTGCGCCCAGCGGCCGACCAGCATCAGGAAGATGAAGATGGCGACGAAGTCGAAGTACTTCAGCCCCTGCACCCCGGCCACCCAGCCGCCGATGGAACCGGCATAGGCGGCGATGATGCCCAGCGCGATGGGCGTGTCGATGTGCAGCGCCCCGGCACTCAGACTGCGCCAGGCCTTCTCGATGAAGTAGCTGCCGCCCACCAGCATCGCCAGCGTGGCGGACACGGCGGCGATCATGTCAAACCAGCCCGCGAAGGCGAATTCCGGCGGCATGCCGAAATAGGCGGGCAGGCTGAAGGCCATGGCGTTCATCGCAAAGGCTCCACAGACGCCCATGCGCCGCTCCAGGCCCGAGGCCTGCTTCTTTTCACCGCCTTCATGCGGAGGACCGACAAGATAACCAAAAGCCTGCAGATCCCGGGCAAAGGCGACCAGGTCAAAGGAGGCCGGATCGTAGTTCACCACCATCTCGCCATGCACCACGTCCACGTTCACCCGCAGGCCGCCGAGATGCCTGGAGAATACCTTTTCAATCAGCCACACGCAGCCCACGCAGGAGATGCCCTGAAGGGCCAGCCGCAGCTCTCCCGGAGGCTGGCTGACCTGGCCAAGCTGGGACAGCCATTCATAATCACGCTCACGCAGGCTCTGCGGCGACACTGGAGGCAGGGACAGCCCGCCTTTCAGGTCGTAGAAATGATCCAGGCCCTGCTGATGCAGCAGGTCATGCACATAAACACAGCCCGCACAGCAGAAGCCGTCTTGACGGTTGGCAGGGACGGGCGAGCCGCAGTGCTTGCAGGAGGAGTTGGACATCTGTGGGGATCATCCGGGCAGGCAGGGTGACCTGCTTGCCCGTGCTTGCGCGAAATACGCCGGTATTTGCACACTTTACCCCACGGCGGGGAAATGTCACGCCGCCGCCTGCTCCATGGCCTCCATCTCGGCCTCCAGGCGCTTGCGCTCGCGCAGGCGGACGTTGGAGTCGAGGATGCGCTTGCGCAGACGGATGCTCTTCGGCGTTGCCTCCACCAGTTCATCCGGGGCGATGTACTCGATGGCGCGCTCCAGGCCGAACCTGATCGGCGGCGTGAGCTGGATGCCCTTGTCGCTGCCGGCCGCACGGAAGT
This sequence comes from uncultured Prosthecobacter sp., assembly GCA_964642905.1. Lineage (GTDB taxonomy): Bacteria > Verrucomicrobiota > Verrucomicrobiia > Verrucomicrobiales > Verrucomicrobiaceae > Prosthecobacter. Next base: position 14,052 of record CAZXPU010000079.1, on the reverse strand, counting down.
TGGTGAGCTGCTTGCTGCGGCAGGGATTGACCGGAAGGTCGTCCGTGCGCGGGTTTTCACCGACGATCATGCCTTCATAAACCTGGTCGCCGGCGGTGATGAAGAGCTTGCCGCGCTCCTGGATCGTGTCGAGCGCGTAACCGGTGGCCTCGCCGGACTCGGAGGAGACCAGGGTGCCGGTGTTGCGGGTCTGCATGTGACCGGCATGAGGGGCGTACTCGCGGAAGAGATGGCTGTGAATGCCGTGACCGCTCGTCAGGTTCATGAGCTCGAACTCAAAGCCGATGAGGCCTCGGGTCGGGATGTAGGCCTGCAGGCTGCTGCGGCCGCCATGGGCGCTCATGTCCTCGATGCGGCCCTTGCGCTCGCTGATCGTCTTCATGACGCCGCCGAGGTAGTCGTCCGGAACGTCCACATACAGGGTTTCAAACGGCTCCATCAGCACGTCACCCTCCTTGCGGGTGATCACCATCGGGCGGGAGACCAGCACCTCGAAGCCCTCACGGCGCATCTGCTCGACGAGGATGGCGATCTGCATGGCGCCACGGGCGCTGACGTCAAAAATGCCGGCCAGATCCGTGTCGGACACGGAGATGGTCACGTTCATTTTCTGCTCGCGGTCCAGACGGTCGCGAATCTTGCGGGAGGTGACGTGATCGCCCTCACGGCCGGCCAGGGGGCCGTCATTGACGGCGAACTGCATGACGATCGTCGGCGGGTCGATGGCGACAAACGGCAGGGCCGGGGCGTCCGCGCTTCCGGCCACGGTCTGGCCGATGTCCACGTCTTCAAAACCGGAGATGCCGACGATGTCACCGGCGCCGCCTTCCACGGAGTCGCTGGTCGTCAGGGTGGTATACTGGAACACCTTGGTCACCTTGATCGCCTTCGGCTTCTCCTCCGGGGTCTTGCCCAGCAGGAAGACGCGGTCGCCCAGCTTCACGGTGCCGCGGGTGACCTTGCCGATGGCCACACGGCCGACGAAGTTGTCCCAGTCGATGTTGGAGACGAGCATCTCAAAGCTGCCCTCAAGCTCCGCCTTGGGGGCCGGGATGTGCTTGACGATCTGCTCGAGGAGGAAGGTCATGTCCTTCTGCTCGCCTTCAGCGCTGTCGCTGACCCAGCCGGCGCGGGCGCTGCCATAGACAAAGGGGGCGTTGAACTGATCCTCGGTGGCATCCAGCTCCATGAGAAGCTCGAGCACCTTGTCATGGACCTCATCCGGCTTGATGTGCGGGCGGTCCATCTTGTTGATCAGCACAATGGGCTTGATGCCCTGCTGCATGGCCTTTTTCAGCACGAAACGGGTCTGTGCCTGGGGGCCTTCATAGGCGTCCACGACCAGCATCACGCCGTCCACCATCTTCATCACGCGCTCCACCTCGCCGCCGAAGTCGGCGTGACCGGGGGTGTCCACGATGTTGATGATGTTGTCGTTCCAGTGGACCGAGGTGTTCTTGGCCTTGATGGTGATGCCCTTCTCACGTTCGAGGTCCATGCTGTCCATGGCGCGCTCGGCGATGGCCTGGTTTTCGCGGAAGTTGCCGCTGGCACGCAGCAGGCTGTCCACGAGGGTGGTCTTGCCATGGTCAACGTGCGCGATGATGGCGATGTTCCGGATCTTGGAGGGAGGCGTCATGAGGGTCTGTCTGGGGGAGGGGGGGCGGAGGCTAGCAGGTTTGGCCTTTTTGGCAAACGAGGGTTTTGACACCTCCAGCCGCCCTGCGGGTGGGGCTGGCCGGCCGCGCCGGCAAAAACCGGGGAAGCTGGCATTGCCAAAGCCCCGGGCAGGCCGCATCCGTCCGCCATGACCCTCGAAGCCCTCACCCAGCGCATCGGCGCCTTCCGCGATGCGCGTGACTGGCAGCCGTTTCACAATCCCAAGGACATGGCCGTCGCCATCGTGGCGGAGGCTGGAGAGCTCCTCCAGCACTTCGTCTGGAAGCAGCCCGACCAGATCCCGCAGGTCCTGCGGGACAAACGTGCGGAGATCACGGATGAGATCGCCGATGTCGCCATCCTGCTCTTTGAGCTTGCGGACAACCTCGGCATCCCCCTCGCCCAGGCCATGCAGGCCAAGCTCGATCGCAACGAAATCCGCTACCCCGCCGACAAGGCGCGCGGCAACAACCTGAAGTACCATGAACTCGGAGACTGAACCCACGCCTGACACGTCCGCCGCGCCCGTCGTCCACAAGCGCCGCCCACGCTACAGCGGCAAAAATCCACGCCGCTTTCAGGACAAATACAAGGAGCTGAACGCCGACCGCTACCCGGATGAAGTCGCCAAGGTGCTCGCCTCCGGCAAAACGCCCGCAGGACAGCATGTGCCCATCATGGTGACCGAGGTGCTCGCCTGCCTGAAGCCGCTGCCCGGCCAGCGTGCGGTCGACTGCACCCTGGGTTATGGCGGCCACAGCCGCGCCCTCTGGCAGGCCGTGCAGCCTGGCGGCCACCTTCTCAGCCTGGATGCCGACCCCATCGAGATTGTGCGCACCGAGGCGCGCCTGCGCGCCGCAGGCATGACGGAGGAGGGCTTCACCACGCGCCGAACCAACTTTGCCGGGCTCGCCCGCGCCCTTGCCGACCAGGGCTGGCAGGACGGGGCTGACATGATCTTTGCCGACCTCGGCCTCTCCTCCATGCAGATCGACAACCCGGCGCGCGGCTTCACGTTCAAGCAGGACGGTCCGCTGGACATGCGCATGAACCCCCAGCGCGGCCAGTCCGCCGCCCAGTTTCTCGCCGGCATCGCCAAAGAGCAGCTGGCCGATCTTCTGTATGAGAACGGAGATGAACTGCACGCCGCCCAGATCGCCCAGCGCATCTGGCAGCAGCAGCGCCAGAATCAGCTGCGCAGCACTCGCGCGCTCGCCCAGTGTGTGCGGGAGTCCCTGCCCGACCGCATGAAGCCTGAGGAGGCCGAAACCTGCGTCCGCCGCGTCTTCCAGGCCATCCGCATCGCCGTCAACGAAGAGTTCGGCGCCCTCGAAACCCTCCTCCGTGCGCTCCCCGCCGCCCTCAAGCCCGGCGGGCGGGCCGCCTTCCTCACCTTCCATTCCGGCGAGGACCGGCGCGTGAAGAAGGCCTTCCAGGAAGGCGAGCGCTCCGGCCTTTACAGCCAAATCTCCGCCGATGTCCTCCGCCCCAGCGCCGAAGAGCAGCGCGCCAACCCCCGCTCGAGTCCCGCAAAGCTCAGGTGGGCGGTGAAGGCGGGCTAGGCATCCCTTGGTGATGCGTCAAAGACGACGCAAGCACGACGTCGCCACTTACTTCGTGCTGGAGGCTCGAAAGAAATGAGCCTGGGGTGAAATGAGCACGGCGAGAGAAAACCCCAGGGCAACGTCGCCACACCCACAAGCGATCTTCACCGCGTCCAGGAAGGACGCGAGAGGCCATCGCCAATCCTGTGCAGCCGTCATGACCATGCGACCCACTTTCGCGCCCTCCCAGGGCTCACACCAGGCACGGTGATGGTTAGGCCACAGGGATCCGGTGGTTCACACTCACTTCGCTCGTTTCACCACCGGCTTGTCTCTCTCGATCCTCCGGCTCGACCCGATGAATGCCACTTCATCATCGAATGCCGAATCAGCCGGTTTCCGGATGAGGTGGATGGGCTCCAAGTGCCTCATCCAAAATTTCAGCCGTGGACACAGAGTTCGCTGAGCCTCAGCGCCCAAAATGCCGCGCCGCAAACTTCAGGTACTGCTGCCAGTCGTAGTCGGTGACGTCGTGCTTGCCGGTGCGGACGTGGTAGCCCACGGCATCCCCGACGGGCTGGTCGATCCCGGGCTGGTCCTTCACGCCCAGGCCTTTTTTGCCGAACAAATCATACACCGGCTGGGCGTTCAGGCCGGAGAGAAACTCGCCCTTCGGGTCCGCCCATTCATCCTCGACGGCGCTGGCGATGTAGATCGGACGCGGTGCAGCCAGGGCGATCAGCATGTGCTTGTCGATCGGGCAGGCGGCCTCGTTGTTGGCGTAGCCGGAGTAGGTCCGGGTGAACCAGTGCGGGAAGGCCTTGGTGATGACAGCCGTGGTTTCGCCAAAGTTGCGCCGCATGATCGCCGCCCCGCCTTCGCCCGAATTGTTGGAGATGACGACGCCAAACCGGGCGTCCTGCGCACCAGCCCAGAGGGAGGTCTTGCCCAGCCTGGAATGCCCGATCACCGCCAGGTGCTTCGCATCGACATCGGCGTCGGTTTCCAGATAGTCCGCAATGCGGCTCAAGCCCCAGGCCCAGGCGCCAATGGCTCCCCACTGCCCGTCCTTCCACTCCGTCGACGCCCCCTGGGGGCTGAGGGCAGAGCGCAGACCGTCCTTCCAGCCGTCCGCATGATCCGGTTCGATGTCACCATAATAATAGGTCGCCACCGCGAAGCCCTGGTCGAGGATCATCTCCAGCGGCCAGCGGCTGCTCTCGTTGCCCCGGCTGGCCTCGGTCGCCCGGTTGTCCACGATGTGCTTGTCCTTGCTCGGCCGCATCCAGCGGGTGGAAAGCGGCACGTCCGCCTCCGTGCTGACCGCATGATTGCCGCCGAAGCTGGGACCGACAAAGCAGGGTGCCGGACCGCTGCGGCCGTTGGGTGTGTAGAGCATCACCTCCATGCCCTGCCAGGAAGGATGCTCCGGGAGGGAGACATGAATGAACTTGCGCGTGGCCCGTCCGCCCAGGGCGTCCTTCTTCACCTGCGTCACCTTGAAATCGACCCGGCCCCAGGCCTTCGGATCCGGAGTGCGTCCGAACACATGCTGCTCAAACAGCGCCAGCACCTCGGGCCGGCGCGTCTTCACCCACTCGTCCGCCGTGGCAATGTCCCTGCCGTCGGCGCTCTTCAGAAGGGCCGGAAGCGTGTAGGGCACGATCTTCGACTCGTCGTAGTTTGCAGTCTTCTGCTGGGCTTCGGCGAAGTCTTCGCCAACAAGAAGTGTGGTAAGCATGAGGGTGGCTGGAAGGTGGCGGAACATGGCTCAGAAATACGAGCCGCAGGCCGGCAAAACTTCCAGACAAATCACTGCTCCGGGTTGAGAAACGACGCCAGCCTGGGCTGGCCTGCCAGCCACTGCGCCGCAGCCCGGGGATCGCGAGACTTCCAGTCGCTGTAAACCTGGACGGCCGTCTCCTGGGCGACCCCGGCATCACGAACCGCCAGCGCCGCGTGCAGGGCCGACTGCGGGTGATCCGCAGCCCAGACTTCCGCCAGCTTGACGAGCCCACGGTCCTTGAGCCCACCGTCCCTCTGGCTTTGGAGCCAGCTGGCAAGCGTGTCCGCCGACGCACCCGCCCAGGCGCCCAGGGCCGCGTCGCCCAGCCTGAGTCGTTCCTCGTCAGACGGCAGCTTTTGCACCCAGTCCAGGCAGGCGGACGGATCATCATCGGCCCAGGCACGCGCTATCCCCTCCTGTCCGGCAAGCCTCTCGGCGACATCTTGAACATTGGCGACCCATGCCATCGCCGCCTGGGGGTCTGAAGCCGCCCAGGTGGTGGTGATGACCGGCAGCAGTTCGGAACGCAGCGACTTGTCCTTGATCCCGCGGGCCCATTCCGCCGCCGCACCCGGGTCGGCCTTGGCCCACTGACCGGCCACTTCCGGGGCAAATCCTGCGGCACCGGGGGTTTTCATCACCCATTCCGCCGCCTTCTCGGGAAATTGGTCGGCCCACTCGCTCATCACAGCCTCCAGGGCGGCCTGCTGAAAAGGCCCCGCCGGTTGTTTGACCGCCCACTCGGCACCCGCCTCGGGATCATTGCCGGCCCAGTACCTCATCACCTCCTGGATGGCCGTCCTGCCTGCCGCGGATCCCTGCTGGCTCAGTGCCCAGCTGGCCGCTGCCTCCGGCGCTGACTGCGCCCACACTCGGGCAACCTCCCCTATCGCCGAACGTCGATTGCTTCCAATCAGGTGCCGGACCGACCACTCCGCTGATTCAGCGGGCGAATCGCAGGCCCAGCCGCCCAAGGCCGCCGCATAGCCCATCGTCTTGAGTTCCCCGGCTGCCAGTTCACCGCAGGCCCGCAGGGCAGCCTGAGGGTCCTTCAACGCCCATTCCCGCAGCAGGGCTGTGGCAAAGGCTTCTCGATCCGCCAGTCCCGTGATCCTGCCCAGCATGGCCCAGCCCTGGGCGGGCGATGCCAGTCCATGACGGCGCCCCTCCTCAGCCAGACGCCGCCGACGAAGCCCGGCGTCCTGCACTTCCAAAATCGACACCAGTTCCGTTCCCTGAGCCAAAGACACCGTGCCACCGCTTGCCAGACCGTCCGGAACCGCTCCGGCGACCACAGACACCTGACCGGCCGGCCGCAATGCGGGCGAAGAATCGCCCCGTTCCGATGCCCGCTTCTCAAACTGTGGAGCAACCAGGACGATCAACGCCAGGCAGCCCCCTGCGGGGAGCAAGCGTTTGAGCCAAAGCGAAGACATGAGGAAAAACAGGGTTCCGGCCATGCACCTCAGGGGGCTGCACCGAGGTCGAAGCTGCCAAAATCAGAGTCTTTCAGGACGTCTCGGTCATATTCCTTCCTGACAAACCGGCCGCTGGAAAAGTCCAGCGTGTAATCGTCATAACGCCCCGGCTTGAACGTGAGGCGCAGGGCGCCTTCCGACCCGCTAAACGTATAACTAAAAGTAAAGAAATCCGCATGATCTTCATCCGCCTCCTGCACCAGCCCCTGGGTGGCGCTTGTGAAGGAGATGGAGTCTGGGCCCTCCGTGGTGTTTTTGCTCACGCGCACGAGCGCGCCCAGGCTGGCAGGCGCGCTGCCGTCGCCAATCTGAAGGGGCGGCAGCACGACCACGCCGCCGTTGTCATCGTCATCATCCAGCGTGCCATCTCCGTCGTCGTCATCATCCCTGGCGCGCACGCGGCCGTCCCCGTCTTCGTCATCATCCTCGGCATCCGACTGGCCGTCGCCATCGCCGTCATCCTCGTCAAGGTCGCCATCAAGCCTGCCATCGCCGTCAATGTCATCCTCCAAAACCGAGTCGTCCGCCCTGCCGTCGCCGTCGATATCAAGCTCTGAAACGGCATTGTCCGCACGGTTGTCGCCGTCGATGTCCAGCTCATCCGCAGAGTCATCCAGCTTCCCATCCCCATCGACGTCCAGCTCATCCTGGCCGTCGTCGAGCCGGCTGTCGCCGTCCATGTCCTTCTCAAGGAGTGAATCGTCAGTCAGGCCGTCGCCATCAATGTCACTTTCGCCGGTCGAATCATCCGCGCGAGCATCGCCATCCACGTCCGACTCGGAAGGGCTGTCATCCGCCAGGCCGTCCCCGTCAATGTCATCTTCATCAGGAGAGTCATCCGTCAGACCGTCACCGTCGATGTCCTTCTCCAGAGCCGAATCGTCCGCCTTGCCGTCACCATCCACGTCCAGTTCGGTGGCGGCATCGTCATTTCGTCCGTCTCCATCGATGTCCAGCTCTTCGACCGCAGAATCCAGCCGGTCATCGCCTTCGATGTCATCCTCCAAAACCGAGTCATCCGCCCTGCCATCGCCATCCACGTCAAGCTCGGCGGCGGAGTCGTCCTTCCGTCCATCGCCGTCAATGTCATCCTCTGAGGCTGAATCATCCGCACGGCCATCACCATCGATGTCGCTTTCATCCGGAGAATCATCCGCCAGGCCGTCTCCATCGATGTCATTTTCGGCCAGCGCGTCATCCTTGAGCCCGTCATCATCGATGTCCAGCTCCCCAGGGCTGTCGTTGTTCACACGATCCCCGACATACTTGCCCGCAAGCGGGCCCGACAATGCCTTGCCGCCGTCCACATTCAGGTCGTCACCGTTCAACAGTCCGTCGTTGTCGACATCAGGATCGATGCCGTTTGCGATGCCGTCCTTGTCGAGATCCCTGACGGCAGTGGCGGCTCCGGAATCAAGAGGGCTGGACATCGAAGCGGCGCAGGCGGCGAGCAGCAGGAGTTTTCGGAAGTTGGGTTTCATGTTGGTTGCAGCGTTTGAATGAAGTGAACACCCGGATGATCATGGCGTGCACGATTTTCGGCATCCAAAGAACAGGCCTTTTGGTAACAGCCTGTTACCTTTTCAACCGGGCATCCTTGCTCGGCTGAAACCCTGGCGATCCAAAACTTCCTCAACTCCCGGGTTGCCGCGCCAGCACCGCCGCCGCTAGACTGACCCTTCGCAGCCATGAAAAAAATCCCCCTTTCCTCACGCCGTCAGTTCCTTGCCTCCGGCGCCGCAGCCCTCGGCTTCCCGATGATCGTGCCACGCTCGGTTTTCGGCGCCCCCGGCCGCCCGGCCCCCTCCGAACGCATCACCGTCGGCTGCATTGGCTGGGGCACCATCGCCGGCGACTGGACGCCCTCCTTCCTCAACAACGACAAGTGCCAGGTCATCTCCGTGGCCGACCCGATGAAGGAATATGGCCACTACGGCTACGACGGCAAGGAGACCGGCGGCCGTGAAGCCGGCCGCAAGATCATCGACGCGCATTATTCCAAGGCCGCCAGCAAGCCCTCGCGCGGCTGCACCTCCTACGCGGACTTCCGCGAGATGATCGACAAGGAGGACCTCGACGCCGTGCAGGTCTCCACCCCCGACCACTGGCATGCCTACCTCGCGATCTACGCCGCACGCAAGGGCAAGCACATCTACGGCCAGAAGCCCCTCGCCCTGAACATCGGTGAAGGCCGCCGCATGACCGACGAGGTCACCAAGGCGGGCGTCACCTGGCAGACCGGCAGCCAGCAGCGCAGCGACATCTACTTCCGCATGGCCTGCGAGCTCGTCCGCAATGAACGCCTCGGCAAGCTCAAGCGCGTGCGCGTCGGGCTTCCCGGCGGCCATTCCAACTGGAACGGCATGGCCGACCAGACGGCGGTGGCCCCCGTGCCCGCCGATTTCGACTATGAAATGTGGCTCGGCCCAGCGGAGCAGATCGACTACCGTCCCGCCCTGCTGCCGCTCAACTGGCGTCACAACTTCGCCTTCTCCGGCGGCATGATCACGGACTTCGGCGCGCACCACATCGACATCGCCCAATGGGGCATGGGCACCGAAAACACCGGCCCGACGGAACTGAAGAACGTCTCGGGCACCCTCAACAAGGACGCCCTCTACAACACCGCCACCGCCTTCAACTTCGAGTGCCTCTATGAAAACGGCGTCCTCATGCACGTCGCCAGCCCCGAGCACAAGCTCATGCCCGAGGTCGAGGCAGCCATGCAGACCGCCGGCGCCAAGAAGCCCTTCGATCATGTGGGCATCCTGTTTGAAGGCGACGCCGGCAAGTGGATCTATGTGAACCGCGGCAAGATCATGGCCAGCGACCCCGCCATCCTGCGCGAGAAGATCGGCCCCAACGAACTGCACCTCTACGAAAGCAAGGATCACACCGACAACTTCCTGAGCTGCATTTATGACGGCAGGGCCACCGCCACGCCCATCGAGGTCAGCCACCGCAGCATCTCCATCGCCCACCTCGCCAACATCGCCCTGCGCACGGGCAGCAACTCCCTCAAATGGAGCCCGCAGACTGAAACCCTCGAAGGCAACGAGGCCGCCTCGAAACTGTTGTCGAAGGAATGGCGCAACCCCTGGGTGCTGTGACTGGAACCTCCCTCATTCCCCGTCTGAAGGTGCCGGCCTGGCTGCTGGCATCCTTCAGCGCCTGCCTTCTGGTCCTGCTCGCATCCGCGCAGACCATCCAGATGGACTCGCGCGACCTGCTGAAAAAAGCCTCAGGCCTGAACACGCAGCCGACCGCGCCGTCAGCCCAGACCACAGCAGGTTCAACGCCCCCGCCATCACCTGCGGAGACCGCCCCGCAGACGCCTGCGCCTCCCGCCCTCTCCCAGCCTCCAGCCGCCCCGCTGGGCAGGGTGGCCCAGGGCTATCTCTATGTGGACGCCTTTCAGACACGCTTTGAGTTCCTCATCGACGCCCCGCGCCTGCTGCACTGGCTGAACCCATCCGACCAGGCACCGGCCCTGCTCGATGAAACCGCCCGGCAGAGCGCCATCAAGTCGGTGCGCAAGCAGGTGGAAGGATGGTGCCGCCTCGGCGTCGGCGGAATGAAGCTCGACGGCACCCTGACGGGCATCTCCGTCATCAAGGGCAAGCCGGGCGCCACCCTGCCCACGGAGCCCGGCGAGAAGCTGAAGACAGACGAAACCATGTTCGGCTTCATGTGGGAGTTTGCCACGCCGCCTGTGCCGGAGGAGATCATTGTCGAATGGCGCGGCTTCATCAGCGACATCCAAAAGCTGCCCATCCGGGCCTTCTTCGGCTCCAGGTCCGAGGACTTGGAGATGAACGCCTATCTCCCCAAGCTGTCCTGGAAAAGCCAGGGCCGCCTGCCCATGCCCGCCCCTCTGGCCGCCATCCCTGAAATCAGGGTCGAACCGCCCACCATCCTGCCCCTGGCCACCGTCATCTGGGTGGTCATCGGCATCACCTTCTTCGGCTTCGTCACGATGCGCGGTCGCGGCCTGCCCGGCGGCGCCCTGCCCTTCTTCCTCACCTGGCTGCTCGGCGCCGTGCTGACCTGGCCCATGGTGAACATCCAGATCGCCGGCGGCCCGCTGGTGCCGGTGATCCAGGACAAAAGGAAGGCCGAAGACATCCTGACCCCTTTGCTCCGCAATGTTTACCGCGCCTTCGATCGTCGCAGTGAATCCGACATCTATGACGTGCTTGCCCGCAGCGTGGACGGCGAGCTGCTGCGCAGGCTTTACCTGGAGACCATCGAAGCCCTCACGCTCGACGGCCGCGAAGGCGCACGCGTCTCCATCAGCGAGTTCAGCGCCGATGTTCTCAGCGTCACCCCTGTCGAGAACGGCAAGGGCTTCATCACCGAATGCCAGTGGACCGCCCTGGGCAACGTCGGCCACTGGGGGCACACACACACCCGGGTCAACCGCTACAACGCCCGAGTCACCGTTTCACCCGTGGAAAATGCCTGGAAAATCACGGCTCTCGATGTCACCGAGGCACGCAGAATCTGATCGTATCGTTCGTTAGCCTCATGGATGCCCCCACCCTCGGCGTATTGCGCGACACCGCCCTCCTGGCCTGGCTGGCCTTGCTTTTTGGCGTCATCTCCTATCAGGTCATGCGCCTGCTGCAGCCACGCTCCGTGACCTCCATCGGGCGCGTTCAAGCGGGAGCCTACATCCCGGCGGACGCAGTCCTTGTCGCCGCCATCGCCATCCTCCTCCTCGGCGGCCTGCAGGGCGTCAACGTGACCACGGCGGATTCCCCCAAGACGCCGACCGAGCTCACCCTGGGAGGCACGCTCGCCGGCATCGTGGTCCAGCTTGGCATCTGCGTCGGGCTCCTGGCCTATCTGCGGTTCTTCCGCAGCCTCAGCCCTGCGGACCTCTTCGGTCTGCGCCGCATCGGCCCGTTCAAGGCCCTGGGCCTTGGCATGCTGATGTTCATTCCCATGATGGTGCTGGTCAACGGCAGCGCCTACGGCATGCAGGAATGGATGAAGGGATTCTGGCCTGACCTCGGCGGCCAGGATGTGGCGGAGGCCTTCCGCTCCTCGAAGGACAACCTGGCCAAGATGATGCTCGCCATTTCGGCGGCGGTCATCGCCCCGCTGGTGGAGGAGACCATCTTCCGGGGATTCATCTACGGCGTGCTGAAACGCTACACCGACGGCATCTACGCCGCGCTCTGCTCCTCGCTGCTCTTCGCCCTGGTCCACCTCCATGTCGGCACGCTTTTCCCTCTGGCGCTGCTGGCCCTGATGTTCTGCGCCATGTACGAACTCACCGGCAGCCTGCTCCTCCCCATGGTCATGCACGGCCTCTTCAACGCCTCCAGCCTCATCGTGATGGCGCTCTTCCCGGATCTCCAGCCATGAAGACCCTGGCCGACATCGGCGAGGACGCCCTGGTGCGCCGGATCACCGCCCTGCTTCATGCGGACGAATCCGTCCTGCTCGGCCCAGGCGATGACTGCGCCGTGGTCCAGGGACCGGCCCGTGGCGAGGACCTGGTGCTCAAGACCGACACCATCGTCGAAGGCGTGCATTTCACTTCCGACACTCCGGCCAGGCTGGTCGGACGCAAGGCGGTCGCCCGTGTCATCAGCGACTTCGCCGCCATGGCCGCCATCCCCCGCCATGCCCTGGTCACGCTCATCGCCCCAGCCTCCACCCCGGTGAAACGTGTCCTGGATCTCTACGAGGGCATGGAAAAAACGGCCCGCGAACACGGCGTCAGCATCGTCGGGGGTGAAACCTCTCGCGGCAGTCAGCTGATCCTCACGGTCAGTCTGTCCGGCACCCTTCCCCGCCAATGCCGACTGACTCGTGCAGGCGCCTCCGCCGGTGACTGGATCGCCGTCACCGGTCGGCTGGGCGGCTCCATCCGGGGCAGGCACCTCAAATTTCAGCCCCGGCTCAAGGAGGCTCACTGGCTGGCCCAAAAGGCCCGCATCACCGCCATGATGGACATCAGCGACGGCCTTGCCAAAGACCTGCCCCGTCTCGCCGATGCCAGCAGCCTCGGCTTCGAACTCCAGGCCGACACCCTGCCCCGCAGCCCTGGATGCAGCCTCACCCAGGCTCTGAACGACGGAGAGGATTACGAGCTGCTCCTCACCCTGCCCGTCCGAGGCGCCGAAAAAACCGTCTCCACTTTCAACCGTACTTTTCCCAAAGTGCGCATGACGCTCATCGGCCGCATGCTGGCCGATTCAGCCCAACGAAACCTCGAACAGCACGGCGGCTGGGATCACTTTCTGAAATGAGCACCCGCCTTGCCACCGCCGATGACACGAGACTATGGGGCCTCACCCTGGCCGAAAGCCTTCAGGCGGGCGACGTCGTCGCTCTCTGCGGCCAGCTCGGCGCCGGAAAAACCCAGGCCACCAAGGGCATCGTCGCCGGCCTCGGCTCCCAGGCCGATGTCACCAGCCCCACCTTCACGCTGGTCCATGAATACACCGACGGACGCCTGCCGGTGTTTCACTTCGACTTCTACCGCATGGAGCAGTCCGGCGAAGTGCTGACCCTGGGCTGGGACGAAATCCTCGACGAACCCGGCGTCGTCATCGTCGAATGGGCGGATCTTTTTCCGGAGCTGCTGCCGCCGCACACGCGCTGGTTTCAGTTCACCCAGCAACCGGACGGCGCCCGCGAAGTCAGGGAACGGCAGGCTCCCTGAAGCCTGCAACCTTCCAGGGCTCCACCACGTTGAGGAAGAGCCGCCTGCCTGGCATCGTTTGTGTTCTCACACGGCCCATGAAAAACGCCCTTCTGCTCCCCGCACTTGCCGCATTGGCGGTCGCAACCTGGGCGGCCACAGGACCGTCGGACATGCAGGGCTCGCCCACAAACTTCGGCATCCAGGACGGCAGCGTGCCCGTGGATCCTCGTGAGGCCGGCAGGGGCCAGTTCACGGACTTCCCCACCTGGCCGGTCTCCAAGGAGCTGCCAAACGACCTGTTCGTGTTTGCCCGCCTGAGGTTCAACTCGGAGGGCGGCCGCTGGGGGCGCCACCGAGGCCCCGGCAAATGGGCGACGGACTACCCGGATGCCGACCTGAACTTCTCCTACCGCCTTCAACAGCTCACCTCCCTCCAGGTCAGCCCGAAGGGCGCCATTGTGGACATTGTGCCCGAGCAGCTGCGCCACCACCCGTTCATCTACATGATCGAGCCCGGCAACATCACCCTCTCCGATGAGGAGGCGAAGGTGCTGCGTGACTACATGCTCAACGGCGGTTTCATCATGGTGGACGACTTCTGGGGCGAGGAGGAGTGGGAGGTCTTCCACAGCGCCCTGAAACAGGTCTTTCCTGACCGCGACCCCGTGGAGCTGCCGGTCGAGCATGAAATCTTCCACATGGTCTTCCCTCTCAAGGTGAAGCCGCAGATCCCCAGCGTCGGTCACGCCATGGCCGGACGTGAGCAGGGCATCACCTTCGAGCGCTGGGACGCCCAGACCCCCCACTACCGCGCGGTTTATGACGACCAAAAGCGCATCGTCATGATCATCTGCCACAACACCGACCTCGGGGACGGCTGGGAGGAGGAGGGCACGGACCCCTGGTACTTCCGCGAGTTCTCGG
>CAZXPU010000078.1:0-26615 GCA_964642905.1 uncultured Prosthecobacter sp. | reverse complement strand
GGAACAGGATGCGGGGGCCCTCTCACGTTCCTCCTGGTCACAGCAGCTTCTTCAGGGCGCTCGCAGGCAGGCCCTGCGGCTGGGCTTCGACCTGGAGGAGTTCCATCTGGCCGCACGCGGCATGTCAGGGCGCAGGCTTTCCAGCATCCTGGAGGCGCGCGGAATCCCCGGCTTCATTCTGTCGCCGCTGATCTCGCGAAGCCGCGGTCACGTCAGCATGGCCTGGGAAAAGTTTTCGAGCGTGGTGGTCGGCCTGGGTTATGCGCGGCCGCAGCTTCATCGCGTTCATCATCATCATTATCTGGGCATGATGACCGCGCTGAGGATGCTGAAGAAGGAGGGTTTCAGGCGCATCGGCTTCTACTGTGGCAGCACGATCAACGAGCGCATGTTCCGCGCCTGGTCGGCGAGCTTTCTGGCGCATCATCCCCTGCCGCAGCCGGGTGGCCTGCTGGCCTTGCGCAAGGACCCCTCGAGGCCGGACTTTCAGGCGTGGGTGAAGGCTGCCCGCCCGGAGGCCGTGATCGACAGCGGTCATGTCCTCAAACCGTGGCTGGCGGATCTTCCCTTCGCGTCGAAACCCCGACACATCACCCTCGCCTGGCGGCCTGACCAGCCGGACGTGCCCGGCATTGACCAGCAGGCGGAAGTTCTGGGGTCGGCGGCGATGGACCTGCTGGTGACGCAGTATCGCCAGAACGAACGCGGCATACCGGCCGCGCCCAGGATGGTCATGACCGAAGGAGTGTGGAGACCCGCTGCGTAGGCGCAGTCTCAGGCCATCTTGAGGGTTTTGGCGCCCTCGTCGATGAGCTTCCAGAAGTTCTTGGACTGGCTGAGGGCCTCATCCTCGCCACCACCGGGCAGATTGCTGCGATAGAGGAAGTCGGCGAGGGTGTTCTTGTGAAGGACGCGATGCACGACGATGTGCCCGTCCTTGACCGAGAAGTAGATGCGGTGGTCGCCGGCGCGGCAGCGGTGCAGTTTCTTGCCGCCTGACCTTTCGATGACGCCAAAGCGCTTGCTCAGAATCGCATCATCCACATCCGCCGGCTGGATGTTCAGGGCTTCCAGAAGATGGAACTGGATCTGCGTGGGAAGGCGGGAAAGCTCCGCGGCGCTGATGTCATTGAAAACGATCTGAAGCATAGGCGGGCGAGGTTAAAGCCGGATGAGGCCGCCGCAAGCCGTCAGAACCTGGACTTGAGGGATTTCATGGCGGGTGACCGGGCGCACAAACCGTCATCGCCCCGGACAAAAGACGATGACGGTGAAACGAACGAACGGAACGCGTGCCGCTTACTCGGCCCTGCGGCGGCGCATGAACAGCGCCATCAGGCCCAGCATCATCAGCAGAACCCTGCCAGGCTCGGGCACGACGACCACGGAGATGAGGCCCTGGCTGTAGATCTGGCTCACATCCCAGGCGAGGCTGAAGGTGCTCAGGTCAGGCAGGTTGGCGAAGTTGCCAATCGTGTCATTCAGGTTGCTGAAGGTGCCGCTGACCCTGGGCTCGGTGCCGGTCAGACCGGACCAGTCAAAGAGCCTCCAGGAAGAACCGGCGGTCCAGGTGTTGTCGATCGGAATCGTGGTGGCCAGATTCAGGGTGGCACCTGCGCCGATCGTGAAGGTCTGGGTGCTGGAGGCGACCAGACGATCTGCGGAGGTGGCGGTGCCGGAATTGTCACCTCCGCTGTCATGACCACTGAAAAGGTCGAAGTAGAGCGCGCCGTTGACGGAGATCGCCCCGGTTCCCGAGGTGCTGAGGCTGATCTGGCTTCCGGCGATGTCAGCAACGTTGCCGATGGAGAAGCCGCCGCCCACCGTCACGTTCTTGTCGGCCGCAGGACTGATGGAACCCGTGCCGCTGAGGGTGGTGCCGGAGAGGGTGGTAAGAGCGCCCAGGCCGGTGGCCGAACCCGATGTGTTGGCAAGGATCAGGGTGCCTTCGTTGACGTTGGTGTCGCCCGTGTAGGTGTTGCCGTTGCCCATCGTCAGCACGCCGACGCTGGTCTTGGTGAAGGCACCCGGTGCACCGCCGCCGTTCAACTGCGCCAACCCGGAGAGCGAACCCGCCTGAGGGTTGAAGGTCACAGGATTGGTGGCGCTGCCGATGGTCATTCCGCCCATGTTCAAGATGGCACCATTGAGATTGACCGTGGAGGTGACCGTTCCGGCCCCCGTGGCGGCCCCCCGCAGGATGTTGCCGGAGAAGGTCAGGTTGCCCCCCGTGAAGTTGGCGGTTGCCACCGCGTTGCCCGCACCGGTGGTGCCGGCAAGCGTCCAGGCACCAGAAGTGACCGTGCCGCCGCCGATGTTGATCGTGGAGGTGGTGGTGAAGCCGTTGGCGCCCTTGGTCGAGGCGGTCAGGCTGCCGATTTCAAGCGTTCCCTGGTTGAAGCTGAAGACGTTGACGAGGTCAGCTGCCCTGTTCTGGGTGCCGATGTTGACGGTGGAGAACTTCAGGTCGGCGTTGTGACCAGTGACATCAAAGGTGTTCTGGTTGCCAACGAGGGCGACGCCCGTCGTCGCGGACCCGGTGCCCATGTTGAAAGGCACGGCGCTGCTGCCGTCCACGCCGCGCACTGTCAGGGCTCCGGCGGTGTCCTGGAAAGTGATGGAACCCAGGTCACGAATGCCAGTGCCGACGTTCAAGGCACCGACATTCAACACCGTGGCACCGGTGCCAAGCTTCAACTGATTCACCTGGCCTGCATTGCCGCCATAAGTGCCGCCGCCGCCAACGGTGAGGGCACTGGCAGTGATCGTGCTGTTGGCGGCAAGGCCCAGGATGGCATAACCGGTCAGGTTGGTGCCGCTGGAGCTGCCGACCAGGAGGACCCCGCTGGTGGTGTTGAGCGAGACGTTCATGCTGGCAAGGCTGCCGAAGTTGGCGTTGGTCAGGTTGCTGGTGCCGGTGTTGCCGACCAGGAAGGTGTTGCCCGTGCCGGCGGTGTTGTTGACAACCAGGCTGCCGGCCCCCGTGGCATTGATCAGCGTGGTGCTGCTGGCCGTGGTGCTGCCCAGCGTCACCGTGCCGGTGAGCGTCAGGGTCTTGCCGGCGGCAATGGAGATCGTGTTGGTGTTGGTGGCCGAGTTGGTCAGGGAGACCAGGTTGCCAAACTGGGCGTTTTCATTCACTTCGAGAGTGCCAGCCGTGGTGGTGGTTGCCGTGCTGCCCAGCTGGAGTGCGCCGGTGAGGGTCTGAGCGGCCGACAGGCGGAGGATGCCCTCATTGACCGTCGTGGATCCCGTATAGGAGTTTGTGGCGGACAGAACCCAGGTGGAGGCCCCCGATTTTAGCACCGAAACCGTGCCAAGGTATTCTTCAATCAGGCCAATCTGGTTGTTGATGGAACTGAGGGCCGCGCCGCCCAGGGTCAGGGTTTTGGCCCCGGCTGTAAAGGCCTTGGCGCCGGAGGAAAGGACCAGGGCGCCCGCGCCATCCGCACTGATTGTGGCACCGCCGGTCGAGCCGTTCATACCGATCAGACGGTTGGAGGTTTCACCCGCACCCGTGTAGCTGAGCGCCGCCGCCGTCGTTGTTGAACCCATGCGGATCATGGCATTGCTGGCGTTGGCAGGAATGCCCAGCGCGCTGGCGCTGCCACCCACGCTGCCGACGGAAGGCACCGAGAGAGTACCGGCCTGAATGTCAACCGCCCCAGTGAAGGTGCTGGCTCCCGTGAGGGTCACGATGTTGGTCTGCGTCTTCACCAGGCCGCCCGTGCCGCCCAGGATGACCGGGATCGTGCTGTCTCCCGTATGACCGATCGCAAAGCCAGCGTTGGAGGTGATGGTGCCGCTGCCGAGAATGACAGGGCTGGCTCCGCTGGTCGTGACCAGGCCGACGCTGACGGACGAGGTGCCAAGGTCAAAGGTCGCACCGCCATTGACGGTCAGCGGACCATTGCCGATGGCATTGTTGGCCAGAATCGCAAGCGTGCCCGCATTCACCGTGGTGCCGCCCGTGTAGGTGCCTGCAGCGCTCAGGGACAGGGTGCCGAGACCGGCCTTGGTGAAGGCGCCCGCGCCAGACCCGAGGGTGTTGGCAAGAGTCAGGCTCACACCGTTGGTGTCGATGGTGCCACCCCCGGGAAGGAAGGTGATCGTGCGGGTCGAAATGTCGTCGGTGAGCGACGATCCCAGACGAAGCGCGCCACCGGCAAACACGAGGCCGCCCGTGGTGCCGCCGATGTTGTCCAGGTCGGCGATTTCAAGGGTGCCTTCGTTGAGGACGGTGCGAGAGACGCCGCCGCCGGCGGTGTTCAGGCCGCTGAGGACCAGGGTGCCGCGGCCGGATTTGACGATGTGAGCCGTCGAGGTGAGCGGTGAGGGGATGGTGGCCGTCAGGGCCGGGGTCGTGGTCGCGGACGAAGGGTTGATGACATTGAAGATGTATTCACCCGTGGTGCCGATGGCGATGCCGGCGTCAAAACCATCCAGGGAGATGGAGTGGGTCGAAGAGGCGGCGGCCCCAGAATTCAGGGTGAAAAGGAAGGCGCCGCTGGTGTTGGTGAGGGTCTGGCCCGCACCGCTGCCGCTGACACTGACGGAGCTGCCTGTCACGGTGTTGTTATTGTTGATCACCAGGGAATTGACGGTGGCGGACGCAAGGCCGGTCACGTTGGAGGCCGTGAGCGACTCACGAACGTTGTCACCCGTGACCATGGCGCTGAAGGCGGCGTACTCATCCGTCAGATTGAGAGGCACGAAACCGCGGCCGGTGACGTAGCTGACAAAGGTGTTGCCCATGTTGGTGGCGGCAACAGTCGACGTCGAAAGGTTTTCACCCACCACCCAGGGGACGATGCTCACGTTCTTGGCCGTGCCACCGATGGTGCCACCACCGCCCACCAGGTGGCCTGCGGCGGCGAGCCAGGCGGTTTCGTTGGCCGTCGTGCCGATGCGGAACTGGTTGCGGTCGCCGGAGGTGAGGCCCAGGGCGCGTCCACGAACGTTGACGGTGGCGTTGTTGCTGCGGCTGAAGTTGTCCGCGTTCACAATGGCGATGCCATTGGTTCCGGAAGCCTCACCGGTGAGCCAGTTGGTGCCGGAGACAAAGTTCAGGATGCCGACGGTTTCCGTCGTGCTGGCGTTCGCGTTGATACGGATCGCCAGGCCGCGAGGTATGGTTTCACCCGAGAAGGTGCCGCTGGCCGAATTCATGAGGATCGGCGTGGTGTCCAGGATGCGCGTGGCGCTGCGGGTCGTGGTTCCATTGTTGTCGAGGAGCAGGGTGCCCGCGCCGTTGATCGTGAAGGCGGAGGCGTTGATCTGGCCGATGCCGGTGAGCTGGAACAGGCCGGAGTTCACCGTCACCGTGCCCGTGAAGCCGGTGCTGATGTTGCTGAACGCCTGGTTGGAGGTGCCTCCGGTCTTCACAATGGCTCCCGAACCGGTGAGCATGCCCGCATAAGTGGCATTTCCACCAACCGTGTTGAGGGTGAGCGTGTTGGTGCCGACAGCCACGGTGGCCAGGGTTTCAAGCCCGGTGGTCGCGCTGCCGCCTGCCAGACGACCGATGGTCTCGTTGCCCAGAAGGGTCAGGGTGTTCACCCGGTCGTCCGCCAGCGTGACCAGGGAGGTGTCGCCAATGGCGTTGCCGCCTGTGACCTGAAGGGTGCCACCCATGATCTGCAGCTGGCCGGTGAACGGATTGTTGCCTGAAAGCTTCAGGATGCCGTTGCCTGTCTTGGTGATGGCATTGGCTCCGCCAATCACGGAGGAGATTTCAAACAAGGTCGAGGAATCTTGAGTGATGATGAACTCGGACACGGCGTTCAGCAGGGCGCCGCCGAAGATGCCTGAAGTGCCCGAGGTGACCTGATCGGTGATCAAAACACCGCCGCTGGCAATGTGGAGGGCGCCAGTGGAGGCGATGTTGAGGGCTGTACCCGCGCCGGCGTTGAACCGAAGGCTGTTGATGTTCCCAAGGCTGACCGATCCGGTGAAGGCGGCGTCGTTGGTGACATGGTCGCCCGTCGCCCAGGTCGTGACGTCGTTCTTCACGGTCGAGGCAAGGCCGACGATGTTGTTGGAGGCGTCACGGGTGGCGAAATAGGTGCCCGTGGGGTCCTTCACGGTTGCCCAGGCGCCGGCACCCACGAGACCCTGGGCGCCATTGACCGTGGTGGTGGTGACAAAGGCGCTGGTGCTCGACAGGTTGATCCGCAGGACGCCGGCGCTTGCCGCGCGGGTGATCGCCCCCAGGCTCAGGGTGGCGGTCTGACCGGCGCCGTTGTTCACGCTGATCGTGTTGTAGCCGCCGCTGGCAAAGGTGGTGCTGGTCACGGACTGGGAGGTCGCGGCACCGGCGTTGCCGTTGATGGTGAGGGCGGCACCGCGCATGTCGAGGCCGGCCACGGTGCTGATCTTGGCGAGGTTGTTGGAGGTGTAGTCGAGGATCAGGTTGCCAGAATCCAGCCTCGTGGCGGCCACCGTGCCCGTGAGGCCGGTGTTGTCGCCGCTCAGGGTCGCATCCCCAAGGCCCTGCTTGAGAATGGTGGACACACCGGCCAGTTTCGCCGCCACGGTGCCGCGGAAGAGACGAATGCCGGTGTTGTAATCCGTGGCGGTGCTGGTCACGTTCACGGTGCCGCTGCCGAGCAGCGCGCCGTCAAATCCGGCCGCGATGCCGCCGATGTCCAGCCTCGGAACGCTGATGTTTTTGCCATTGGTCTGAAGGGTGCCGGTGCCAGCGGTGGTGCCGTCGCCCAGCAGGATGCCTTCAACGCCGTTGGCATTGTTCACACCGTTCACATCATCCGCGTTGAAGTTGGCGATCGCACCTCCGCGGACAAACAGGAAGCTGCTGGTTCCTGCAGGATTTACCGTGTTCCAGACGCCGGTCGTGTTGAGATTGAAGACGGTGCCGGCGTTGCTGACAACAATGTCATCGTTGAGGGCGAACGAGGTGTTCTGGAGATTGACCGTGCCGCCATTGATCAGGAGGTCATCAGCAATCGAGGAAGAGGCGCCGGAAAGGGTCCAGATGCCGGAGCTGACGACCAGGTCTGCCGAGGCGGCTCCAGCAGGCTGGGTGATGCCGCCGGTGATCAGGCCTTCGCCCGTGCCGGAGAGCGTCAGGCTGTTGTCGGTGGCCTGGCTGATGGCTCCTGCATAGGTGATGGTGGCGCCGCCTGTGCCGTTCGCCGCCAGGGTGGAGGAGGCCGTGGTCGAAATCGTGCGGTTTGAGGTCTGGCTGATGCCGCCGATGAAACGCAGGGTGCCGCCTGAAAGGGCGATGGAGCTTCCCTGGCCCAGGTTGCTGGCAGGTCCGCCAATGTCGGACACGGTGCTGAACTGCAGGGTGCCTGCGGTCACCGTCACTGGACCCGTGAAGGTGTTGCTGCCTTCCAGGGAGAGCAGGCCGGTGCCCGCCTTGTTGAGGCTGCCGGCGGTGCCGCCGCCACCCAGGACGTCTTCAATCACTCCGGAAACCACCGTGGTTCCGCTGCCGCCCAGGGTCAGGGTGCGTCCCGTGCCCGCCGATTCCGAAAGCGCGATGCTGCCGATCGCAAGGTTGGCTGCGGAGAGGTTGTTGTTCAGAATGTTGTTCTGGTAGCTGTTAAGAACGGCGGTGATCGAAGTCACCCCGGTTCCCGCGCCAGCAACGGTGAAGGTGCGTGCCGCAACCGCCGCAGGATCCGCGAGGTTCAGCTGGGCCAGGGTCGCGTTGGCGGCGGTCAGGCTGTTGGTGAGGCCGCCGGTACCCGTGTTCGTGGCCGTGTTGGCGAAAGAAATTCCGTTGGTGCCGCTGAGAGTCAGCACGGCGGCAAGGTTGAGCGTGTTGGACAGCGCATTGCCACCGGTCAGGTCCACCAGGCTGTTCAGGTTGCTGGCTCCAGACACCGTGATCGGGCCGGTGCTGAGGGCGCCCAGGATGCCGAGGCGCACGGTGCCACCGCCGAGGATGGTGCCACCCGTGTAGGTGTTCGCCGAGTTGAGCTGCAGCACCTGGAAGTTGTTCGAACCCCAGGTGGTGTCGGAGTTGATGCCCAGGCTGAAGGAGCCCCCGGATTCCGAAATGATGCCGTTGATGCTGTTGACCTGGGTTCCGGCGGTGGCGCCCGAGTTGTGGATGATGCCGTTGCTGCCCAGAACGATGGAGCCATCGATGGTGAGATTACTGATCGAGTCAGCCTGATAGAGGCGGAGAACAGCGGTCGAGGCACCTCCACCACCCAGATTCACCTGGCCGTTGAAATTGGTGGTGAACAACCCGGTGGTCCCCTGGTTGTCAGCCTGAAGTTCGACAAGAGCGGTGCCGGTGGTCGCATCGACGGTCAGACCACCGCCAAACTGGTTCCAGACTGTGTTGGTCGCGCCCTTGAAAAGGAACCGACCCGTCTCAACCCTGGCTGGCCCGGTGCCGATGCTGGACTCCTGGCGAAGGTCGACCGTGCCGCGCAGCACGTTGATGCCGCCGCTCCAGGACGGATTGGCCGCCGACAAAACCAGGGTGCCGGTCACCTGGTTGCCAGAGCTGACGGTGTTGATGCTGTCCAGGGTCAGCTTGCCAGCGCCGCTCAGCACGCCGGAGAGAGTGATGTTACGCTGGGTCGTGGTCAGCGTGGCCGAATTGCTGTCACGCATGTTGATCGTGGAATCGGACGCCAGGTTGAGGGCACCGCTGTAAGTCTGCCCGTTGCCTGCCGCTGACAGGATGCCGCTGGAAAGGGTCATCGGATTCGAAATCGTTCCGGCCGTGGCATTGTTGTAATAGAACGCGCCGTTCAAAACCAGGCTGGCCAGGTTGGCGTTGGCCGAGGTTCCCAGGCCGCCTGTGTTGGTGACCTCAAGGGTGCTGCCTGAGGAGACGGTGAAAACGGCCGTGCTGCCTGCATTGAAGAGAGGGTCGGCAGCTCCGGTGAGGGAGACTTTGCCCGCACCCGCGATGGTCAGGTTGGCCTCTCCCTGAAGCGCTCCCGTAACCGTCAAAACGGAGGTGGCGTCGGCCACCGTCCAGGTCTGGTTCCTTCCAAGACGCACGTTGGTGGCGACAGTGACGGCGGCAGGGGCGCCGGTCTTGACGTTGATGCCGTTCGTGCTGGTCTGCGGAGCCAGGTCAAGACGGTTGGTGCTGACCGCACCGGGGTTGATGGTGACCGAGGCCGGCGTGGTGACACCGGGTTCAAAGACCAGGCTGTTGATGCGGAAATTCTGCTCTAGCGCGGTGGTCAGGGCACCCGTGCCGATGTTGTCATAGGCAAAGATGACGTTGTTGCCGGCGCCGGGAATGCTGCCTGCCGCCGGGGATCCAGACTTGTCGGTGGCCCAGTTGTTGGCGTTGCCGTTCCAGGTGTTGTTGGTCAGACCACGCCAGTAAAGGTCGCCCTCGATCAGCAGGCCCGTCTTCAACTTGACCGTGTTGTCGTCCACCAACCAGGTCATGGAGGTGAAGCCACCGGGCGTGCCGCCCTGAAGGAGGTTGGCAAACCCAAAAGTGTTGAGCCCGCCGTCCTTCAGATCCAGAAGGGTGTAGGTGGTGTCGCCGCTCAGGCCGGCATCCGTCATGTTGAAGGTGATGGTGTTGCCAAGCAGACCGGTGCCTCCTGTCAAAAGGGTGAGGGTGTCCGTGGCGCCGTCGCCCACGTTCAGGTTCAGGGTCACCGTGCCGGTGCCGGAAGCACCCAGCTTCAAGGTGCTCAGGTTGCTGATGCTGCTGCCGGCGCCATCAATCAGGCTGAGCGTGGATCCGCCACCGACCTCGATGCTGGTGATGAGTTCAGGATGGTCCAGACCGCCCGTGAGGGCAAGAGTCGAGGCCTCGATCGCACGCAGACCGGTGGTGGCTCCAACCGGGGAGGCAATGCTCAGGATGCCGCCGCCTTCGCTGGCCGTGATGCCCTTGTGCATGAGGGTGATTCCGGCTGGCAGTGAGGCCGTGCTGTTGCCCAGCTTGGTCAGGCTCAGGGCTCCGGCGCCCGTGTTCAGGATCGAATAAACACCCGTGCCCGTGCCAAAGGTGACCGTGCTGTTGTTGGCGCCAAAGCGGAAGGTCGCCGCCGTGGCCGAGGAATTGTCAATGATCACCGTGCCGTCCGAGGTGGCGGTGAGCGCGTTGATGGTCTGCGTCGTGCCATTCAGATCCAGCCTGGCCGTGTCACCAGTGGCCAGCTCAGGACTCAGGGTCAGGCCGCCGCTGGCCGCGAAGGCAAGGGCGGTGCCAGACGTCACCGCCGTCGTGGGGGCATCGCTCGCCGTGAAGTTATTGGCGTCGATGATGGCGGTGATGTAGCTGCCGGTGGGCACGTTGGTGCCGGAGAACGTCTGCCCCACCAGAAGGCCGGCGGTGCTGGCAACCGTGTAGTTGAATACGCCGATCCCGGTTCCCGCCGTGGTGGAGGAACTCAGGGCTGCGAAGGTGATCGGGATGGTGTTGTCTGCAGTGAAATTCAGAGTGCCGCGGTCAACGTCGATGCCAGCGTTGTTCTGGTTCCAGTTTGAGGCCGCCCCATTGATGCCCAGGGTAAGAGTGCCGTCGCCAGTCTTCGAAATGGGCACACCGAAGTTCGTGGTTGTAGTGAAGTTGCCATTCAGGATCGTCGTTCCGGAGCCGTCGAACGCCCACGAGCGGTTGGCGTTCAGGCTGTTGGCCTGAATGCCGTTCAGGGTCAGCGACTTGCCGGCGACGATGTTGTTGTAGAGGTTGGCGTTGTTGGCGCCGACCCCCAGATTGCTGGTGCTGTTGAAAGTGAAGCTGTAATCACCGACAAATCCGCTGGTGGCATTGTTGCCCAACGTGAGCGTGTTGGTCAGGGTGCGGTCTCCACCATAGGCGAAGATCACGCCGTTGGAGAGGGTCACTGCTCCGGGAATCGCCGTGTTGTGGCCGATGCCGAGGGCGCCACCGGAAACCGTCGTGGTGCCGGTGTAGTTGTTCGCCGGGTTGGTGAGGATCCAGGTCGCGCTGCCGTCAATCGTCACGCTGAGGGCGCCGCCGCCGACGTCGTTGGTGAGCTGGCTGGTGATCATGTTGCCAGCCGTGCTGGTGCCACGCAGGGAGAGCGTCTTGGCGCCCGTGGGCGTGGTGTAATCGTTCACCAAATTGGTCAGGATGAGAGGGCCGCTGCCGTCCGCGTGGATCTGCGCGCCGCCCGTCGTGGAATTCATGCGGATCTTGCGGTCGCTGGTTTCACCCGGACCGACATACTGAAGAACGGCGCCGCCGGTGCCCGCGTTGCCGATGGTGATGGCATTCGTGTCATTCATGGTCACGCCGCTGACGCCGACGCTGGTGGCGGTGTTGGCGGGATCGCTGCTGCTGCCCAGCTTTGAGGCCACCAGGGTGCCCACGCTGATGTCGGTGACACCCGTGTAGATGTTGGCACCGGTCAGCCGAAGAATGCCGGCACCATTTTTGACGACACCGCCTCCGGTGCCGCTGAGCACGCCGGACAAAGTTGCGTAGTCCGTGGCGGTGTTGGTGTTGTCATTGACGGTGATGGTGCGCTGGGCGGCGCCCAGGTCGATGCTGTTCATGAACAGGACATTCGAAAGCGCCGAAGTTGAATTCAGAATCAGAGGAGCCCCCGTCGGGACAAAGCCGCCGCCGCCCCAGGTCAGGGGCGTGGGTGAGGCGACGGTACCGATGGCGACCACCAGGGAATTCGTGTGGGCGGCAAAACCGCCGCCACCCGTGGTGCCCGTCCAGGTCACCGTGCCGTTGCCAACCGTGGCGGCGGAGGCAAGAGGACGTTCAAAGATGCCGCTCATCTGGAGGATGCCGGACGTTGTGGTCGTGCCGAGCGCCAGAGGGCTGGTCGTAGGAAGCGCTCCGTTGTTGTTCAGGGCCAGGATGCCGTTGGAGATGGTCGTGGCACCCGTGTAGGTGTTGTTGCTGTTGCCAAGATTCCACTGGCCGACGTCTGTTTTGCTGAGGCTGGTGATGTTGGCGAGAGTGCCGCTGTCCGTGATCTGAAGATTGAAGGTGTTGTCACCCGTGGAGGTGCCGGTGAGAGTCAGGCTTTGCGGACCCGTCACACCATGAACAATGGCGCCCGTGTTGCTCCAGATGATGGCGTTGTTGTTGCTTGCCGTGCTGCTGAGCGTCGCGCCTGTTCCCATGAGGGTGAAAAGTCGGTTGGTGGTGGCGGAACGCGAGCCAAGGGTCAGGGCTCCCTCGATGATGCTTCCGCGATAGATGAGGCCCGCCGTCGTTCCCGCAAACACCAGGTTGGCGGCGTCGTTCGATGAAGCGCCGATGCCGCTGGAAAGGCCGCCGTCCGCCATGTAGTCGACAGTGACGGAGCCCGTGGTGCCAGCAATCGTGGTGACCCCGGTATAGGTGTTGAGGCCGCTCCAAACCGGGGCGCCAGTAGTGCCACCCTTGGTCACGTTCAAAACGCCCGCGCCATTCTGGAACACCCCGTTCCAGGTGCCAGCGCCAGTCTGGGTGAAGGTGGCAGCGCTGGCGTTCTCATTGGAAATGATGCCGGCACCATCCAGAGCAGCCACCACGGCGTTGGCGGTGGTGATGCCATCCAGCTGCAGCTTCGCCCCCTGACGGACCACCAGGGCGGCCGTGATGGCGGAAAGCCTGGAGGAAGAGCCCGAAAGCTTCACGGTGCCTTCGTTGATGGTGGTGGTCCCGGTCTGTGAGTTGCCGCCAAAGATGACCAGCGTTCCCGCGCCGTTCTTCGTCAGGCCGCCCGTCGTCGTGCCGCTGATGCTGACCAGCGGCGCGAGGGCCGTGCCCAGATTGAGCACATCCGTGCTGCCGTTGACGCGGATGGCAACGTTGGTGCCTGCGGCGCCTCCGACGATCGTGCGGGCGGTCAATCCGTCACTGCTCTGAATGGTGGCCGTGCCGCCGGACTGAAGGATGGCACCGGTGGAAATCGTCAGATTGCCACCCAGGCCGAGAGTCTGGCTGTTGGTGACCAGGGAGGAGATCGTGGCGGCGGCGGCGCTGTTGAAGCTGCCAGTCAGCTTGTTGTGCACGGAAGCCGCCAGGGCGGTGGAGGCGTTCTGGAAGTTTCCGGACGCGCCATAGGTGGGCGCCACGACCTGGGCGGAGGCATTGATGGTGGCAAAGTCCGCACCATTGATGTAAAGATGCCCCTGGACATTGGAGCTGCCCGGAAGGTTGGTCGCGGTGGTCGCCGCCTGGCCTGTCAGGGTGACCACGCCTCCGTTGGAGGAGGTGGTGATGAAGTTGATGCTGGACGCGGCGGTTGTTGTGCCCAGGGAGGTGAAGGTGAGGTTGGACGCACCCGTTCCATTGCCCAGCAGCACAATTTTCGCGTCACCTGCCGTCGGAGTCAGCGCACCCAGGGTCTCCGTGGTGGGCGTGTTGGCGATGCCGCGGAACTCCAGGGTGCCGGCAGCGGTGCCGGTGGTGGCGTTGGCGCTGAAAACCACTGTGTTGCTCGCTGCTTCCTTGATGACATCCGAGGCTCCCGCCGTGGCCCGAAGCTTCAGGGTGCCGCCCTGGATGGTGGTGGCACCAAGATAGGTGTTGGCCGCGTTCAGCACCCAGGTTCCAAGGCCCAGTTTGGTGACACCACCCGTGCTGGCGGTGGGTTCCACAGGAATCAGGACGTTGATGATGTTGTCCGCCGTGTTGGTGCCGCCCAGGATGAGCGCCCCCGTGGTGGCACCGGCAATCTTGCTGATGGCACCGTTGAGAATGACGGGGTTGATGCCGGACTGGTTGGCATAGATGGAGTTGCTGCCGCTCGTCGTGTTCAAGACAATCGGACGACTGGTCGTCAAGCCCGCCACCGTGGCCGCGGTCGTCGTGCCGATGATCAGGTTGCCACCAGTGGTTCCGGCGTTGCCCAGAGAGATGTTCGCCGTGTTGTTGGTCAGCGAACGGAAGTCGGTGGCGGTGATGGCGCCAGCCGTGATGCTGATCGCGCCGGCAAGGGTCGAGGAGGTGCCGAGGATCGTCAGGTTGCCAGCTCCGGATTTGGTCATCGACTTGCCAGCGTCCGTTCCAGCAATGACGCTTCCCTGAAATACCGTGTTGCCGGTGCCACCCACAGCCAGCACACGCGGACGATTGGCGGTATTGCCCTCAGCCAGGGTGATGTTGCCGGTGAAGGTCAGGTTGCCACCCATGTTGTTGGTCAGGGTGTTGGTCAGGGTACTCGTGCTGGTGCTGGCATCCGTCGTCATGGTGCTGAAGATCACCCCATAGCCGTTGCGGCTGGTAAAGGTGGTCGTGGCGTTTGCTGCCGTCGTGTTGATGGCATGCTGCAGCGTGCCGAAGGTCGTGGTACCGTTGAGTCCCTGTCCGCCGACCGCCGGGCCGGTGTAGATCGTGGATCCTGCGCGGTTGTAGACGTTCTTGCCGGTCGAAAGGGCGCCGAAGTTCAGGCTGGCTTCATTGCGGATTTCGAGCACGCCCCCGTTGAGGTCGATGGCACCATTGGCCCCTGTGCCGACGTTGGCCCCGAAGATGCTGGTGCCACCCACGCTGAGGGAGGTGACGCGCACCGTGCTCTGCGAACCGGTCGCCGAAGCCGAGATGCGCAGGGTGCCAGTGAAACCGGACAGGCTTGTCGGCTCCCAGAGCAGGGTGCCGGCACCGGATTTTTCAATCGATCCCGACCCGGTGACCACGTCCTTGATGTGATAAACGTTGGCGCCTGCGGTGTTGCCTCCGCCCAGGCTGGTGAAGGTCGTGCCTGTCGTACCCTGGGTGGTCAATGAGTTCGAGAACTTCAGAGTTCCGTCGACGGCGACAATCCTGGTCGTGCGGAAGGTGGAGGCCTGAGGGCTGGAGGAGGTCGTCACCGCATTGACCAGATTGTTGTCACCGATGCTCATCAAGGCCGCGCCGTTGCCTGACGAACCTCGGCCTTCAAGGTTGAGGTTGCGATCAAAGTCAAAGCCTGTCACAGAGCCGTCCAGGACAAGGGTGCCCCCGCCAAAACCAGTGAGGTTGACGTTCTGAGGAGTGCTGTTGGCCGTCAGGACGCTGATTGCCGAATTGTCTGAAGCCAGGCCTCCCATGCTGGAAATGATCAGGGACCCGTTGGCGACGGTGGTCAGCCCGGAATAGTTGTTGCCACCGTTGGACAGCCTGAGGGATCCCCCCCCAGACTTCACCAAACCTGCGCTGCCAAGGATCTGCGTGGCCATGTCCACCGCCTCACCCATCTGCACATAAAAACCCGGGGACGTTCCAGCCAGGGTCAGATCACCGCCGGTCAGCGTGTAACCGCTGCGATTGAAAACCAGCTGGTTGGCGGAGATGCCGCTGGAGAGGGTCACGGTTTTGGCAGCCGGAATTCCCAGGGAGGGAAAGGCTCCACTAAACACAGCGGTGTCCGTGGAAGCTGAAGGCCAGGCCACAAGGCCAGCGGTATCCCACCAGTTCAGCGCTGTTGTGTCCCAGCTGCCAGTGCCCCCCAGCCCAGTGCCATCAATGATGTTGCCCGTGGCGTCCGCATCCACATCCCAATAAAGAGTCGCAGCCTGGAGAGGCTGGCAGATCTGCCACATGGAAACGAGCGCACAGAGACAGGTGTTGGGAACCCGACGATGACGACGCAGCTTCTTCAAGATGGTGCTTGGCTCTTTATTCATGGCAGAAAGTCCTGAGGTTGAATCCACAAGATGGGGGGGTTGGCTGAATTATTTTTTTGTGAAAATAATTCGAATGCTGGCAGGAATCTTGTTCTGTGTAAATACTTTTGCCTCTTCCGGTTGGGCAGGTCGCGAGGTCATCCTTCGACTTCGAATTGCCTTTTTACGTGAGGGTTTCGGTCCGGGATTCATTTTTGCGAACCCCGACAAACTCTTCAGGCGGCACAAAAGCCTCTTGCCAAACCAAAGACATCACCCATATTCCCCGTCCTTCCGCAAGGAACGGGTAGGTACCCAAGCGGCCAACGGGGGCAGACTGTAAATCTGCTGACTTATGTCTACAGTGGTTCGAATCCACTCCTGCCCACCACCTTCTTTCGGATTGAACATGGAAAACCCCGGTGCATACCGGGGTTTTCTGTTTCCAGAGGGGTCTCCCAGACGATTTCCAAGCCCTCAGACCAGCTTCAGCCGCTTGCGCAGCAGCCATTCGAGGGTCAGCAGCAGGATCACCGCCCCGAACCACCACCAGCTTGACCACAGGAGGGTCTCCTGAACCGTCACCTGCTTGCGATCCACGGATTGCAGAAGACCAGGCAGCTCGGTGACCGCCTGCTCTTCACGGAGAAACCGTCCGCCGCTGGCATTGGCCATCGCTTCAAGCAGGGGGCGGTTCATCGTCAGGGTGGCCCATTCAGGATTTCCTGCATCGGCCACACGAAGGCTCAAACGGAGGTCACTGCGTGGAGTAGAGGCGCTTTCCGAAACGGCAATCTCATAGGAGCCGGCCTTCAGAGGCGGTGTCTGGGCGCGGAAGATGCCGAAATGGGTCGGGTCGGCCTCCAAGGGGAGGGTGGCCACCTCCTTGCCGTCCAGCAGGACGAAGGCCCGCGGCTCCCCGGAGTTCACCAGGTCTCCCTGGGCGCTGCGGATTCGAATACGAATCTCACTCTGCTCCCCGGGCGTATAGCGCAGGCGGTCGGTGCCAATGGACAGTCGAGCATTCTCGGCCTGGAAGGGAGGGGCGGCGATCCAGGCGGCAAACTGCATCCACAGACGCTGATGATAGAGATCCGCCACCTGGTAGCGCCAGCGCCAGAGGTCATCCGTGGCCAGGTAAAGCACGGCGCCCGCTCCCACCTGACGGAACACCATGCCAGGCAGGGCACCGGGCCGGGCGGTCCCGGCGGCCGTCGCCGGACCGGGGGCGAGCGTGGCCAGGGTTAGCGACCCGGGAAGCGCCTCCACCTGTGCCGCCCAGCGCATTTCCGGCAGGGTCGGCCAGAGGGAGGCGTTGGCGCTGGGGCTGTCGCTGAGGCGAAGGCCGGGCTGCCGCTCGCCATCCGTGCTCAGCTGCCAGACGAATGACTGGGTGTTCGCCGTTCCGGCAGTCCATGCCACCGGGATCAGCCCGGCTGACTTGCCTTTGGACCAGCCTTTCAAACCGCCTCGCACACCGTCGATGAGGATCAGGCCGCCGCCGCGTTTCTCCACAAACTCCACCAGCCATTCCATCTGAACCGGCGTGAGACGTTCCGGAGCCACATCCCCCAGGAGCACGAGGTCGTAGGTCAGCAGGTCCTCACGGGATTTCGGGAAGCCTTTCTGGATCGCCCCATCCTCAGGCTTGGGGGCGTAATCGTCAAAGATGAGCCGGGCATCCCAGCGATCATCACGGTCAAAATGGTTGTGGAGGTAGCGGGTTTCCCAGCGCGGACGACCATCCAGGATGAGCGCCTTGCGCTTCTTGGTCAGCAGGTGCAGCGCCACCTCACGGCTGTTGTTGGCCCGGGTTTTTTCAATGTTCGCCCGCTCGCCCTGCACCGCCACCTGGACGTTCAGCAGTCGCAGGGTCTTGTCCCGTTCCGAAACCGGGGCCGGTGGCAGTTCCTTGACCGGGAACGTGAAGTCAAACCGACGCTCGCCCTTGCCTTCTCCGGTAAAATCCTGCAGCCAGAGCTGCTTGCCACCACTGCTGACCCGGACCTGCGCCGGCGTCCCAGCAGGCAGGGAATCCTGAACGATCACGCGTCCCTGAAGGTTCTCTTCGGCGAACACGGACTCGGCGGTGATCACATTCAGCACGCTGAGGTCAGGTGGCGGCACCTCGGTTCCGAATCCAATGGTGAAAATCGGCACGCCGGACTCTTTCATGGCGGCAGCCAGCTCCTCCGGGGATCCGGGGGCGTTGTGCTGGCCGTCACTGAGCAGCACCAGGGCCGTGCCCGGAACCGTCGGGCCCAGCGCCTCGCGAAGAGCGGAATCAAGGTTGGTGATCGGAGCGTCCGGCGGCACCTGGAAGGAGACGGGGTAATCCCCCGAGGCATCCCTGCCCTGCTGCCTGCGCCACCAGGCACGCTGGGTTTGCTGGCCGCGCAGCAGCACCAGCTCCACATCCTGGGTCTCGGCCAGCCGCTTCACCAGCGGCGTGGCGCCGGCGAGCAGAATTTTCTCGGCACGGCTGAGCCGGGATTCCGTGGAGCTGGCCGGTGCCTCACCAACCTGGGCAGGCTTGGATTCACCTGTGGCAGGCTGCACCACCGCCGCCGGGGCGGCCGCGCCAGCCACGTCATCCTCCAGCTTCATGCTGGCCGAGGTGTCCACGGCCAGCACGACCCGGCCAAGCTGCCTCTGCGTCGTTTCACGTCGGAGAACGGGCCCGGAAAGCGCCAGCACAAGGAGGAAAACGGCGAGCGTACGACAAGCCGCTGGCGCCCAGGCCAGCGGACCACTTTGAAGTCGCATCTCACGTCGGTACAACATCCACATCAACACCGCGAGCACCACGGCCAGCGCCCACACGCCGATGACGGGATGGTCACCGGCGAAGCGGAGGGTGGTTTCAGTTGTGGGCGGCATGAAGAAGGAAATTGGAATCGAAGGACAAGGCTGGAGACCCGACTAGCCGCGGGCAATGCGCTGCTGGAGCAGGACCTCGAGAAACAGAAGCGCCAGCAGGACGAGCAGGAAAGGCTGCCAGAGCTCGCTGCCATGACGGCGGGTGCGGTCGAGCTTCTGCCAGGCATCAATGCTGTCCACAAAGGCGGCCTGATGCCGTTCGGCGATGGCCCGAACCTGGTCGGCGGGCAGCGGCGTCAGATTGGATTCGGCGGGATCCAGGTTGTAGGCCAGAAGCCGGGTTTCCGCGCCCTGGCTGAGCTTGTAGATGCCTGGGGCGGCGATGGGCTTGGACTCCAGCAGCGCCCTGCCGCCGTCCGCCCTGGCCTTGAGCGTCTCCGTCTGGCCGGTGGGATCACGCAGGGTGTATTCAGCACCGACACGCTCGCTGCCCAGCACGAGACGAAGAGGCATGCCGACCTGATCCCAGGCGCTGAGCGTGCTCTGCGTGGCCAGGTAGGTGACCAGACGCTGCATCAGCGGCACAAAGAAGGGCTGCAGCGGCAGATTCGACCATTCGGCGTCCGCCGTGGTGGCGGCGGCGATCACACGGCCGCGCTCAAAAGACCTTTCGACCAGCAGCGGCGTGCCGCGGTCGAGCAGCAGGATGGGCCGGGTGCTTGCCGACGAATCCAGCTCCCACCAGCTTTGAAACTCGGCGTCCTGAAGCCGGCCACCGCGGGCGTCGTTGAAGTAGAGCATGGCCGGATGCGTGAGGCGCTGCTGCTGCAATCTTGCCGGCACGGCGCCGGAGGCACGCTGCAGGCCTTTGATCCCGGTCGGAAACAAGCCCTCGCCCTTGCGGTGAAAATCGCGGTTGTACCACGCCAGGTCCGCATGTGGCCCGGCAAAAACGATGAGCCCGCCACCGGCCTTCACGAACTTCTCCAGATTGGCCATGTTGCCGCGATAACGCTCGAGGTCCGCAAAGACGACGACTTCCTTGCCCTTGAAATCGTCGTCACGCAGGCGCCGGGCCTCCACCTTGCTGACGCGGATCAGATCCCGCAGTTCCGGCACCTCTGCGGCCTGATAAGGCGTGAGGGCCAGCTCCAGGAAATCCGCCGCGCCGCCCAGCGGTTCGCTGCTCGGATCCCCATCGACGAGGAGAACATTGAGCTGGTTGCGCACCTGCACGACGGAATAGAAGGCATTGTCGTCCGGGAAGCTGTCGCCCTCGATGCGCACGGCGAGGGAGTGATCGCCCACCGAGTCAAAGGCATGGGTGAAGGAGATCACTGAAACACCCTCCGAGGGCAGGCTGACGCGCGAGGTGCGCAGGCGTGCCCCGTCGGCCTCCAGATGCACCGCCACATCCTGCCAGGGCCGCTTGCCGTGGTTCTGAATGCGGACACGCATGCCGACCGGCTGCTTTTCAGCCACCACAAGCGCGGAAAGATCGGCGCTGGCGATGCTGAGGTTTTCCGTCAGATCGCTGGCCAGGCGGTAGAAGGTCACCTGCGGCTTCGGCTCCTGCTTGAGCAGCCCCTCGAGGGCCGGAAGCGCGGAGCCCTCCGCGACGCCCTGCCAGTCGCTGGCCTGGAAATCGGAGATGATCGCCAGCTCACGGGCGCCATTGGCGGATTTGGCGAGAGCGGCGGCGGCGGTTTGAAGGGCGTCATTCACCTTCACGGGACCGGCCTGGGTCGGCGTGTCCGAAAGCTGCCTTGGCAGCAGGTCCAGCGTGGTCGTCGGCTGATCAAGCAGCCGGCGGGCATTGCCACCTGCAAGCACCACCTGCGCGTCGCTGCCCTTGGGCTGCGCCTCGAGCATCTGCGGCATGTCCTGGCGGATACGGTCCGCCGGAGCCCCCCCCGCCGCCGGAGCACGCATGGAGAAGGAATCATCCAGCAGCATGACCAGCGAGGTCCGGCCCAGGCCGAAGGCGCGAAGGGCTGTCAGCACGGGACGGGCCAGGCAGAGCGCCAGCACGATCGGGATGGCTATGCGCACGGCCAGAAGCAGCCATTGCTCCACCTTCCACTTGCGTTTGCGCTGACGGATCACCTCCTGAAGCAGGTGCATCGCCCCCCAGCGCACCGTCACCACCTTGCGCTTGTTCAGCAGATGGATGAGCAGCGGGATGAGAAAGGCCGCCGCGCCGGCAAGGAGGATGGCATTGAGGAAAGTCATCGGGGGCGCAGGGCCGGAAAACTCCTCAAGAAGGCCCGGGCGGAGTTCATTTCAACGTGATGCAGGAAGTCGCCGCCCGCCTGCGCTGCAATGCGTGAAGCATGAAAGAAGTACGGGGGATGGAGACAGGTCGAAACAGACATTGAACACGGGGGCACACTCTCACGGCGGACGGAAGTGGTTCCTATCACTTCAAGTAAGGCGCGGAACTTGTCCGCGCATCCAATTTCCACCCGCCAACTGGCAAACTCGCTCTATTTGCGCGCCCAGAGATCAGATTCCGCACCCTCCGACGAAGCCAGAATTCACCCATGACAGCACACGCGCCTTCCGCCAAAATCCTGCGCAGAACGGCGCCAACGAGGAGCTTGCCGACCCGGAAAACACCCTCATCGGCGGACGGATGAGGGTCGCCTCAGCCTGCGCGACGAGGAATCCGCCCTTGATTCGCTGCGGGATGGTGCCACTCTCCGGGCCGTTTTTCCAGAATCAACCTCTCCAAGACCATGGGCCAGCAACTCAACAAGATCATCAAACGCCGCCGCCGCAAAGCCTACGTCGCCCGTAAAAAGGCGCTCGCCAAAGCCGGTGGCATCCGCAAGTCCTCAACCGTCAAGTCTGCGGGCAAGGCCCCCAAGAAGACTGCTGCGAAAAAGCCCGCCGCCAAAAAGGCCGCTGCCAAACCCGCCGCCGCTCCCGCAGCCGAGGCTCCTGCCGCCGAATAATTTCCCCGGAGGCGGACCCTCCAAAGCCCCAGGCCGCCATGCCCCATGGCGGCCTGATTCACCGACTCCAGCCTGGGAAATTCCCGAAATCCCGGCTTGACTTCCAAGGCTTCGCCCCCACAGTCCGCCTCCCCTCGAAAAGACCCTTTTCCAAATATCGATATGGCCGTTGTTCTTCGTCTCCGTCAGGAAGGTGCCCATGGGCGCCACGTCTACCGCGTTGTCGCCGCTGACAAGCGTTTCAAGCGCGATGGCCGCTTCCTCGAAATCCTTGGCAGCTACAATCCTGCCATTGAAAAGGGCAACGCCAATCTCGACCTCGCCAAGGTGGATGCCTGGATCTCCAAGGGCGCCCAGCCGACCGCCACGGTCAAGAGCCTGATCAAGAACGCTCGCGCCGCCGCGAAGTAATCTTCCTGTTTTTGTTTCCTTAGCCGCCGGTTGACTCATCATCACCCGGCGGCTTTTCTTTGGCCGACGACCCTCCCTCCCCTCCCCATGGACGCTCCTGAAGCCCTTCGCGAATTCCTGGCCTACATCGTCGCCAACCTCATCGACCACCCCCAGCAGGCCAGCATCGCCATCAGCAGGAATGCCGCAGGAACGGTGGTTTATCGCGTCCAGCTCGCCCCCCAGGACGTCCGCCACGTCATCGGCAAAAACGGCCTGACCGTCAGCTCCATCCGCTCCCTCCTCAACACCGCCGCCGAAAAACACGGCATCAAGGTCAACCTGCGCGTCGGTGCCGCCCGCGATTTTGAAAGCGAGGAAACTCCGGAGCAGGAGCAGGCACGCGAAGAACAAATCGCCAGCGAATAGCGGCAGACATCGAGGCTCCCCATGGGTCGGGCTTTGACCGCCGGGCAAGGCGCGTCCAAATTATGGCCATGTCCGAAACCATCCGGCAAGTCCTCGCCTCCGAGTCCCCACGCTCCAACATCACCGTCCGCGGCTGGGTCCGCACCCGCCGCGACTCCAAAGCCTGCTCCTTCCTCGAACTCACCGACGGCTCCTGCTTCAAGGGCCTCCAGGTCGTCGTCGACGCCTGCCTGCCCTGCGCCGCACTGATTCCCTCCATCCTCACCGGTGCCAGCGTGGCCGTGGAAGGCGAGCTCATCCCCTCGCCCGCCGCCGGCCAGCGCTGGGAACTGCAGGCGAAAAACGTCGAGCTGCTCGGCGAGGCCGACGCCTCCTACCCGCTGCAGAAAAAGGGCCACACGCCCGAGTTCCTGCGCACCATCGCCCACCTGCGTCCACGCACGAACCTCTTCGGCAGCGTCTTCCGCGTCCGCAGCAGGATGGCCTTCGCCGTCCATCGCTTCTTCCAGGAGCGCGGCTTCTGCTACGCCCATACCCCCATCATCACCAGCAGCGACTGCGAAGGCGCCGGTGAGATGTTCCGCGTCACCACCCAGAAGCCCGGCTCCAACGCCAAGCCTGAGGACGACTTCTTCGGCCGCCCCACCTACCTCACCGTCAGCGGCCAGCTCCAGGGCGAGGCCTTCGCCTGCGCCCTCGGCAACATCTACACCTTCGGCCCCACCTTCCGCGCCGAGAACAGCAACACCGCACGCCACGCCGCGGAGTTCTGGATGATCGAGCCTGAGATGGCCTTCTACGACCTCTTCGCCGACATGACCCTCGCCGAGGAAAATGTGCGCTACCTCGTCCAGGCCATGATGACGGAATGCCCGGACGAGCTGGAGTTCTTCAACAAGTTCGTGGACAAGGAACTCGTCGCCCGCCTCCAGCAGACCCTCGACAAGCCCTTCGAACGCATCAGCTACACCGAGGCCGTGGACCTGCTGCTCAAGTCCGGCCGCAGCTTCGAACACCCGGTCGTCTGGGGCGAGGGCCTGCAGACCGAGCACGAACGCTACATCGCCGAGGAGCACGTGAAGGGCCCGGTGACGATCTACAACTACCCCAAGATCATCAAGCCCTTCTACATGCGCCAGAATGACGACGGCAGGACCGTGGCCGCCATGGACCTGCTCGTGCCGGGCATCGGCGAAATCATCGGCGGCAGCCAGCGCGAGGAACGGCTCGACCTGCTCCAGGCGGCGATGAAGGCGCAGAACCTCGACGAGGAAACCTACCGCTGGTACGTCGACCTGCGCCGCTACGGCAGCGTGCCGCATGCCGGCTATGGCATGGGCTTTGAGCGCCTGCTGATGTTTGTGACCGGTGTCAGCAACATCCGCGACGTGATCCCCTTCGCCCGCACGCCAGGCCACGCGCCTTACTGAGCCAGGGAAAGCGCCTTGGCCGCCAGGCGCCGGCCGATCTCCTCCTGCGCGGCGGTGTCAAAATGCACGCTGTCGCCAATGTGCGTCTTCAGGTCACGCGCATCGACGCAGCCGGTGTGCGGCACGCTCTTCGGCAGGGCGAGCAGGATCTCGTTCATCGCCTTGAGATCACTGAGCCGTGGCTCGGGCTGCATCTCGCCAATCGTGCTGGCGATGAAGGGCAGGTCCGGCAGTGCAAGGTCGGCACGGAAGGAGGTGATCATCGCGCGAAGCTGCTCAGGATACGGCAGGCGCTCCTTGGCATTCGCGTTGGCCTCGCCCTGAAGCCAGAGGATGCCGCGCAGACGTGCTTTCACCGGCGCGGTGGTTTGCAGGGCCAGCCGGGCACGACGCAGCGCCTCGTCGTAGAGCTTCGTGCCTTTCTGCCAGACCTTGATGGAAGACCCGCCAACCGCGCAGGGCACCAGCCCGATGGCGACGGTCTTGTCCTGCGCCGCAAGCACCTCGGCAAAGGCCAGCCCGGGCCCGACGCCGGCGTTGTCATGGCCTTTGAAGGTCTTCGCATCGCCCACCAGATGCAGGGGATGCCGCGCACGGTACCATTGGTCATCCACCTTGTGCATCATGACGAGGCGCGGATCGTTCTTCGGCTCCTCCGGCATGAACCCACGTCCCTTCATGTTCGACTGTCCGCAGAGCAGCCACAGATCGAGATGCGTCGCCCCCTCCGGCAGCTTCGCGATGTCCACGCTCACCAGCGGCGGCTTCGTCGGCGGCGGGGTGGAGGGCTTCCTGGCCTTCGCCGCCTTTTGGGCAAAGAGCGGACAGCTGAGGGCGAGCAGACAGAAAAGGATGGCGGGGCGCATCCACCGTGAACGGCACGCAGGCGGTGATGTTGCAGCGTAGCGTCCGCTTTAAGCCGACGGAACAGGCGTGATCATCACATCAAAAGGCACAGGCAGTCCTGAGTCAGACAGCAACACGTTGGCGGGATGAATGTCCCAGACATCAAAGCCCTCTTTGCGGACCGAAAGTGATTCCGCATAGCCAAGGCCACGCCATGGCAGGATTTCAAAGCCCGCGTCGGCGAAGGCTTTCTCCAATTCTGGCAGTGTGGCTTGCTGCCCCTCGACATGGGGCTGGGTGGTGATGATGCACCAGTCGTTTCCCTGCGGATTCCACAGTCCTAAAAGTCGGACATCGTCACCAAACAGCTCGTTTTGCCGGATCATGCGCTCCAGGTAATCAAGCGGCAGGGCGTTGTGCAGCCAAGGGCGGCCGTCGTTCCAACTCACCGTGTAGCCCGCCATGTTGGGCTTGGTGTATTTCCACCATAGCCCGCTTTCGGCGTCGTATCGCACATCATGTTCACGTCCGCCGTCCCTATCCGGCGGCTGAAAATCGCGTTGGAGGATCAAGCCGCAGGCTTCGGCCCATTCGCGGAAATGTGCCCATTCTTTTTCGGGTCGCTCGAAGTCGTCCTCCCCATCAAGTGATCCATCTGCGCATAGGCACGCTCGGAGGTGACCCGCGGCATCTTTGAGCGAATCTGGCGGAGCTTGGCTGACAGTTGTTGGAAGCTCATGTTTGATAGGGCAATGATCCTTGGTCGCGGGAGTCTGGCAAACTCTTTCTAACAGACTGCATCTTGTTCGACCTTCATTTCATCGTGAGCTTTATCCCTGCGATCCTCCCCTCAAACCTGCCCTTCGTGGTGTAAGTGGCGACCGGCACTTTGTTGTCGTGGCCGAGGCAGAAATCTTCTTTGGGCTGGCCGGAGATAAGTCCTGGGCTCTTCGCGGTGATGGGCGGGCTGGAGTCAAGCTGAAGGCAGATCTGGCCGTCTTGGGCAAGGCTGGCGGTGATGCGATGAGGCTGGTTGTCGGCAGGATAATCGGTTTGCGCGGTCGTCAGCGTTTTGCCATGGCGGAGGGCCCAGATGAGCTTGCCGCCGCTGAGATGCAGCGCGTAGCCGGCGCTGGCTCCGCCGTGGGCGATGAGGATGGCGTCGCGCTGCGTGGTGCTGAGCTCGCAGCTGAGCACGAAAGGCCTGCGGGCGATCTGCGGAGCTTTGGCGGTGTCGAGCGTGGCGTGAGCATAGTGGCCATCTTGCTCCGCAAGATGAGCCTTCGGCGTGCTTCGCAGCATGGCGCTGACGTCATAGGTTGAAGGTGCTTTCGGAGCGCCTGGCTCAGGGCTGCCTTGCTTCGCATTGCGGCGCGGTTGGTCGCTCGTCGGATAGAGGGTGACTGGATTTTCGACCTCGCCGGGCGGGCGGCGGGACTTGGGTTCGCTGCCGCCAATCTCAGCGGCCATGGCATTGGCGAGCACAGTCAGCTTGGCGACGATGTCAGGATGCTGCGCGGCGAGGTTGGTGCGTTCGCCGATCTCCTGATCCAGGTTGTAGAGACGCGGGTTGATCTTCGCATCGTCTTCGACCTGGCCCTTGGTCCTGGCGTTGCCCTGCGAC
Source organism: uncultured Prosthecobacter sp. (assembly GCA_964642905.1). GTDB lineage: Bacteria > Verrucomicrobiota > Verrucomicrobiia > Verrucomicrobiales > Verrucomicrobiaceae > Prosthecobacter. Next base: position 597 of record CAZXPU010000078.1, on the reverse strand, counting down.
ATGAGCGCGAGCTTCCACGGGCCCTGGCGCACGGCCTGCAGGTTGTAGCTGGCGAAGTAATAATGCGCCTCGCGCGGCGACTCCTGGCTCCGTCCCAGGAGCAGCGGCGAGAGGTCGCGGCCGTCGATCACGGGCTGAGCGGGCAGCTCGGCTCCGGCGAGTTTCACACAGGTGGGCAGCACGTCGATGGTGCCGGCAACGGCATCGCACACGCTGCCGGGCGCAATCTTGCCGGGCCACCAAGCCAGCGCGGGCACGCGCACGCCACCTTCCCAGGTGGTGCCCTTGCCGCCACGCAGCGGACCGGCGCTGCCTCCATCGGGGCCTTTGATGAGCCAGGGGCCGTTGTCGCTGGTGAAAATGACAAGCGTGTTCTGATCGAGCTTCAGCTCGCGCAGCGTGTCGAAGACACGGCCGACGCTGGCATCGACCTCCTGCACCCAGTCGCCAAAGCGACCGTTTTGCGAGCTGCCCTGGAAGGCCTTGCCGGGATGGATGGGTGTGTGCACGGCGGTGTGCGGGAAATAGAGGAAGAAGGGCCGGTCCTTGCTGCCGCGGATGAACTTCACGGCCTCGTCGGTGTAGATCTCCTCGATG
>CAZXPU010000077.1:14977-26723 GCA_964642905.1 uncultured Prosthecobacter sp. | reverse complement strand
GCGTGGGCGCGCTGGGAGACGGCGTTGAGGTTGCGGGCGACGTTGAGGCGGCGCTTCTGGACGTCCTTGGTGCGGCCGGAGGGCAGGGTGACGGTGCCGAGCATGGAGCCGGGGAAGTGCTTGAGGTAGCTGATGGCGAAGTCGGCGGCTTCCTTTTCGTTAGGCGCCTCGGTGTCGCCGTCCCAGGCGCAGACGAGGGCCAGGCCGGCCAGCTTCATGTTGTGCTGCTGGAGCGTGTCCTTCATCTTGATCGGATCGATCTGCGGCCCAAGCCAGTACTTGGAGCAGCCCAGGGCGCTCTGGGAGATCTCGAGCACCATCGGCTCGATGCCGGTGAAGCCCGCCTCGGCGGCGACCTTGATCATGTGGTCGAGTTTGTTGTCGTAGCCCTTGCCGGTGCCCTGCATGAACCAGGTGTAGACTTCGGAGCCGAATTGGATTTTGCCCATGATGGTGAGAGTGTTGGTGTTTTGGAGGTGAGTGAAAGCCGCCGTCCTGAACGGAAGGCGCGGCATTTGAGACGACATCCCCGGAGATGTCCAGCCTTGAAGTTAGGCCGTTGCGTGGCTGTTCACGCCGTTGCCTGCGCCCGGAGCAGTTCGCGTACGTATTTCCCCAGCATGTCGAACTCGACGTTGAGCCGGTCCCCGGCTTTCTTCGTGTGCAGGCTGGTGACCTGGTGGGTGTGGGGGATGATCCAGCAGACGACGCTGGAAGGGGTGACTTCGGCGGCGGTGAGGGAGATGCCGTCGAGGCAGATGGAGCCCTTGGGGATCACCAGGCCGCGGTGTTCGGCGGGCAGCTCCACCTCCAGGCGGTGGTCCTGGCCGTGCGCGCTCCAGTCGAGGATGCGCAGGGTGGTGTCGACATGGCCCTGGACGAGGTGGCCGCCGAAGCGGGTGCCGAGGGCCATGGCGCGTTCCAGATTCACGAGGCCGCCGGGTTGCAGGTCACCCAGGCTGGTGACGCGCAGGGTCTGCATGAGGAGGTCGAAGCTGAGCGTCTGCTCGGGTTCGTTGAGGGCGGCGACCGTGAGGCAGCAGCCGTTGACGGCGATGCTGTCGCCGAGGTCCGCCTGGGAGGCCAGGGGGCCGTTGGCACGCAGGGTGAGACGGGCGCTTTCGCCGCGTGGTTCGAGGCTGAGGACGGTGCCGGTGGTTTCGACGAGGCCGGTGAACATGCGGGCTGTCTAAAGCGCGCCCGGGGGGATGGCAAGCCGTCTCCCGGGATTCATTTCCGGCCAAGGAAGGACTTCTTGCGTAACCCTGGCTGCTTCCCATCTTCGGCGCTCCCTTTCCCAACTACCTAACCATCATGGAAAACGTCATCATCATCGGCACAGGCTGCGCAGGCTTCACGGCGGCCATCTACACGGGGCGTGCGAACCTGAACCCGCTCATTCTTTCCGGCAACCAGCCCGGCGGGCAGCTCACCACGACCACGGAGGTGGAGAACTTCCCCGGCTTTCCGCAGGGGATCATGGGGCCTGACCTGATGATGAACATGCAGCAGCAGGCGGAGAAGTTTGGCGCGAGGATCGAGTACACGAACGTCACCTCCGTGGCGAAGGCCGCCGCCGGGCATTTTGAAATCACCAGCGAGGACGGTACGGTGCGTCAGGCGCGTGCGGTGATCGTGGCGACGGGCGCGTCGCCGAAGCATCTGGGCCTGCCGAATGAAAAGAGCCTCATCGGCCATGGCCTGACGAGCTGCGCGACCTGTGACGGCGCCTTCTACCGCAACGTGCCGGTCTGCGTGATTGGCGGTGGTGACAGCGCCTGCGAGGAGGCCGGATTCCTGACCAAGTTTGCCAGCACGGTTTATCTCATCCACCGCCGCGACACGCTGCGCGCCTCCAAGATCATGGCGGACCGCGCGCTGGCGAACCCGAAGATCAAGCCGGTTTGGAACAGCACGGTAGCCGAATATCTGACCGATGAGAAGGGTGAGGTGCGTGCCGTGACGCTGGAAAACCTGGTGACGGGCGAGCGCAGCGAGCTGGAGCTGAAGTGCGTGTTTGTGGCGATCGGCCATGTGCCGAACGCGCAGTTCCTGGGCGACCTGGTGGACCGTGACGAGGGAGGCTACATCCTGCAGACTGAAGGCACGCGCACGAAGACCGAGGGGCTGTTTGCCGCAGGTGACGTGGCGGATCACGTGTACCGGCAGGCCATCACGGCGGCCGGCCAGGGCTGTGCGGCGGCACTTGAGGCGGAGCGCTACCTGGCGGCGATCGGAGTGCATTGATCGTCCGTCGAAGAGACGGTCATCGAATTCAGCAGGGGGCGGAAAGCCCCCTGCTTTTTTTTTGTGCGCGGCTATGGATCGATCAGGCCTTGAGCGCCCAGTCCAGCAGGGCCTCGGCGTCACGCCAGACGCGGCTTTCGGTGTCGTTGAGCACGACCACGATGCGCCGCTTGCCGTTGCGTTCGCCGCTGGCGACGAGGCAGTAGCCGGCGGCGTTGGTGTAACCGGTCTTCATGCCGTCGCAATAGCTGGCGGAACGCAGAACGCGGTTGGTGTTGGAAAGGGTGGTGACCCTGCCGCCGGGCCATTTGAAGTCGTAGCTCTGAAGCTTCACGATGGAGCGGATTTCGGGGAGCTTGTCACAGGCCCTGGCGATGACGGCGAGGTCACGTGCGGTCGAGTAGGGTTCGTTTTCGTCGCGGGCCGGCAGGCCGTGCGGGTTGACGTAATGGCTGTTTTGCAGGCCGAGCTCCTTGCAGCGGGCGTTCATCTTGGCGGCAAACGCCTCGACGCTGCCGGCGTTGTCCCGGGCCAGGGCCTGGGCGATGTCGTTGGAGCTTTTCACCAGCACGGCGGTGAGCAGCTGACGGCGGGTGTATTGTTCGCCGGTCTTGATGCCAAGTCGCACGGGGGCGCACTGGGTGTCGCTCTGCTCAACGGTGATGAGCTTGTCCAGGTCGCCGGTTTCGACGACGAGCAGGGCGGTGAGCAGCTTGGTGGTGCTGGCGATGGCGCCGCGCTTGTCGGCGTTTTTCTCCCAGAGCACTTCATCGCTGGCCGGGTCGATGATGATCACTCGTTCGGCGCTGACGATGGGGATCGGGCCGCGCAGCTGCTTGATCTCGATCTCGCGGCGCACCCGCTTGGTTTTCTCAATTTCGTCATCAAGCTGCTTCTGCTTCAGACCGATCATCTTCTCACGGGAGACAAGGTCGAGGCGCTGGCCTTCGACGACCTGCTTCTGCTTCGTCAGTTCGCCTTCACGGCGCAGGAGATCGGCCTCCTTGGCGTTGACCTCCTCCTCACGCCATTTCAGGCGTGCTTCCTTTTCCGGGTCGCCGCAGCTGGTGCAGACGAGGGTGGAGAGGGCGAGTAGGAGGGTTTTTTGAAAAGTGGTCACGGCAGCCGGAAGGTCACAAATTACAGTTCGGCAAGGATCTCCTTCAGTCGTGCAGCAGGCCACTGACCGGGGGCGTTCGACTCACCGATGAAGCCGTAATTCAGCAGGCTTCCAGCCTTTGCAAGCACCAAGCGGGAGATGCGGCCCAGAGGCCCCATGCCCATGCAGGAAAGGCGCAGACGCTGGGGTTCGAGGGTGAGCTGATGCAGGCGCACGAGGTCGGCCTGGCTGTTGAGGAAGGTGGCGATCTTGACGGCATCCAGCCCGGCGGGCTGAGCGAAGCTGATGGCACCGCGCAGCACATCATCGGGTGGAGTGGCCTGGAAGTCATGAAACGAACCCATGACTTTGACGCCGGCGGCATGGGCCTTTTCGATGAGGGGCTTCATCTCCACGGCGCTGCGGAGCTCGATGTCCACCAGCACGGCGAGGTCGAGCAGGGGCTCAACAAGAGCCATGCGCTCGGCAGCGACGGCGCTGCCCTGGCCGCCTTCGGCCGGGTGGCGGGCGGTCAGCAGGACCGGGGTGGTGTTTTGGCAGCCTGACAGGGCGGCACGCAGATCAGCGGCAGGCAGCTTGAGGGTGTCCAGGCGGAGTTCGATGAGGTCACAGGTGCGCTGCCGCTCCATGTCGGACATTGCCGTCCAGGCACTGAGGGTCGAGGCATCGGGGATCACCCCGACCGTGAGAGGGCGGGTGGACTGGAGGGGGCTCTGGGTAGAAACAAGTTGTGCCATTCGCTAGGAAGGTTATAAATTTAATAGAAGTGAATTAAATCAGAATAAACCTGAGTTACTATGCTGGGTCGTCGTCAGGAAATCAATTTACAGCTCACGGAGCTGCTGGACAGCGCCCTTCTGGGTTTCTGCCTCTGGTTTGCGCATTTCCTGCGTTCGGTGTTTGCGACGAGGTTCTGGCCGGAACTGGTGGAGATTCCGCCCCTTGAGGAATTGTACTGGGTGATGGCGGTGGTGGTGCCGCTGACGCCGGTGGTGCTGGAGTACCGCGGTTTTTATTCCAACCTGTATCACAAGACACCCGGGACGAGCCTGCGGCAGCTGGGGGAGACGCTGATGATCATGGGGACGGTGATCGGGGCGATGGTGGTGTTTCTGAAGTGGGACGTGCCCAGCCGGTCGGTGGTCATCCTGGCGGTGACACTGTCCGGGGTGGCGTTGATGCTGCGGGAATCCTGGCAGCGGGAGAAGCTGCGCCGCAGCCTGTCGGGAGGCCGGGGCAGGGAACGGGTGATCGTGGCGGGTGCCGCGCAGGACCTGGAGAACTTTGAGAAGCAGATGCCGCCTGAGCAGCGGGCCGGGATCGAGGTGGCGGCGCGGATCGACATCACCTGTCAGCCGGTTTCAGACCTGGTGCAGGCGATGCATGAAGTGTCGGCCTCGCGGGTCATCTTCGCCGCGCAGCATGTGCACTTTGGCAGGATTGAAGAGGCCGTGCAGGCCTGTGAAACGGAGGGGGTGGAAGCCTGGATTGCGGCGGACTTTTTCCAGACGGCGATTGCGCGGCCGACCTTTGACGTGATGGGTGGCAGGCTGATGCTGGTCTTCCACAGCACGCCGCAGGCCTCCTGGGCGCTGCTTTTCAAGGATGTGGTGGACCGGGTGGGAGCGCTGGTGCTGCTGGTGCTGACGCTGCCGCTGTGGCTGATCGCCGCCCTGGGCATCAAGCTGGCTTCCAGGGGGCCGGTGTTCTTCCACCAAGAACGGGCCGGGCATTACGGCAAAGGTTTCAAGATGTGGAAGTTCCGCACCATGCACAGCGATGCCGAGGCGCGAAGGGCGGAGCTGGAAAGCTTGAACGAGATGAACGGGCCCGTCTTCAAGATCAAGGATGACCCCCGTATCTTTCGCTTTGGCCGCTGGCTGAGAAAAACGAGCATCGATGAACTGCCGCAGCTCATCAACGTCCTGCGCGGCGAGATGAGCCTGGTCGGGCCGAGGCCGCTGCCGGTCTATGAGATTCAGCGGATTGAAAAGCACGCGCAGCGTCGTCGGCTGAGCGTCAAGCCGGGGCTGACCTGCCTGTGGCAGGTGACGGGCCGCAACGGCATCACGAACTTTGAAGACTGGGTCGCACTGGACCTCAAGTACATCGACAACTGGTCCCTCTGGCTGGATGTGAAGATCCTTCTTCAGACCCTGCCGGCCGTGCTGCGGGGACTGGGGGCTTCCTGAGGCGGCACCTCAGCAGAGGCGCGACTGGCAGCAGGTGAATTTCAGGCTTGTCGCACTTCACTCTTGAATATGTGTTCGAATGAACTAACTATAAGTGAGTTCATATGAACAAAAAAGCACGCCTCCAGAACAGCCTTTCGTGGAAACTCCGGAACATCATCAGCCTCCAGCCGGGCGAGGTGAAGCGCCGGGACCTGTCCAACTGCCGCCACAGCGAGGTGCAGCTTGAGCTTGATCTGCCTCCCCGGAGAAGTTCCGCGCTTGAGGCTCTTTCAGGACCGGCTCAACCCAGATGACGGATCTCCTTGTGGCGGCAGCCACGAAATCTCCGGAACCGCGGCTTTTTGGATGGACAAAGTAAAGCGGAATGGCTTTGCTGCCCACCTTCCCCCCATCCAGCCCCCCGTGTCATGTCATTATTTAAGGTTAGGCGGCAAGCCGTGATCATTCGAAGCCTGTTCCTGGCTGTTTCCGCCATGATGGTGGCGACGGCCCTCGGACAGTACGGTGCGTCACCATCCCAGACCGGAGTCTTCTTTGACGACTTTCGGTCGCGTCAGATGCGCAATCTTCGTTCGGCAGGAACCCGCGATTCAGAGGTGGTTTACGACTACGACAGCGGAGTGTATCGCGACAACCAGGGGGATGTCATGGGCACCCGCACGCCGGACCTTCAGGCGGCCCGTGAAGTGAGCCGTCCCTCGATCCGCAGCGGCAGCGTGGCCTTTGCCGCCCGAAACGTCGGTGACTACACCAACTATGCCGGACAGTACACCTCCCCGACCGGCTTCTTCGCCCCGACCTACACCTCGGATCCTTTCCTGAGCGGGCGGCGCAACCTGAAGGTCGGCCCGCTCAACCTGGGATTCGGCTTCTTCCAGGGCTTTGAATACAACGACAACGTGACCCGATCCGGGGCCAATCCCGTGTCCGACGTGATCAGCACCTCAATGGTCAGCATTGATGCGAACTATCAGTTCACCCAGAACAACCGCCTGTCCCTGAGCACCGCGATTGGTGTCGACCGCTACATTGAGAACCCGGACCTAGCCCCCTATGGCAACGGCGGCTTTGTCCTGAACGTCCTGCCGGGCAGCACGCTGGCCTTCGACGTCAAGGCCGGCCCGGTCTACTTCACCCTCTACAACCGCTTTGCGGTGCGTCCTGCGAGCCGCAATGACTTCACGGCAGCTCGCAACCAGTACTTCGGTGTGTTCCAGAACGACTCCGGCCTGGCCGCCAACTGGCGCATCAACAGCGCCTGGTCCCTGGCCCTGAACTACATGCATTCCTACTCCGACGCCCTTTCGCAGACCGGTGGGAGCAACAATGGCAACAACTCCAGCTCCAGCTTCAACTACGACGAGTTCAGCCGCATCTCCGACTCCATTCAGGGTTCGCTCACCTACAGCCCGACCGGAACCTGGGTGGCCGGCCTTGAGGGTGGCGTGACGAACGTGGAGTATGTCAGCGAGTTCAACGCTGACGGTGTTCTCAACAACCTGGGCCCCTTTGTCGTCCTTCCGGTCGGCAAGACGACCTATCTGCGCTTCGCCACAGGCATCCAGGTTTTCGACTTCGACTCACTGCCGCCCCAGGTCATTTACGGCGCTCCCATCGGCTCGCCAACGCCCAGCGAACTTGCCCTCAACAGCGGCGACCAGAGCGACCTGAACGAGGTGTATTACTCGCTGACGCTGACCAATCGGCTGAACTCAAGGGTGACGCAGTCGTTGTCCATGGGCCATGAATCCTCCCTGAACCTGACCTCGAACTTTGTGACGGCGGATTATGTGAACTACGGTGTTGCCTTCGTTGGCTGGAAAGGAAGCCGGATCAGCCTGAGCACCTACTATGAGAAGGCCACGGCCTCCGGGGGCGCCTTCGCCCAGGACTTCGACCAGTATGGCGGTGACATCTACGTCTCCCATCGTCTGACATCGACCTTGCAGCTTGGGGCCGGCTATCACTACGGCTTCACCTCGCCGTCGACTCAGCCTCAGACGAATCGCACCTTTGTGACCAACGAGGACTTTGCCCAGCACGCCTTCAACCTGGACTTTGCCTACCTTCTTTCCAAGAAGGCCACGCTGACCTTCGGTTATCGTTACTTCACGACCGATGTGAAGAATCAGACCAACCTGAGTTTTGATCAGAACCGGCTGGTCATGGGCTTCAATTACAACTTCTGACCATGCGCTTCACCACCACGTGCCTTCTTGGACTGCTTTTGTTGACGGTGTTCCGGGCTTCCGCGCAGGATCCCGGCGTGCGAGAATACGCTGAACGCAGCTCACAGCCGCAGGCCCAGGCGGCGTCCTCGGGCGGGCAGGTGCAGAAATCCGCCGCCGTTCTCAATTCCATGGAAGTGCTCGATGACACCCAGCCCATTGAGCCCGGCGATGTCATCTCACTGCGGATTGTCGAGGACCGAAAGGAACCCCTGCAGCTCCGTGTCGGCGCCACGGGTGAGGTGAACGCGCCGCACATCGGCCTGGTGAAGGCGGCTGGACGCACCTGCAGGCAGCTTGCCTCCGAGGTGAAGAGGCGTCTGGAGCTCAATTACTACAATTTGGCGACGGTCATCGTGGCCATCGACCTGAAGCGCCAGGATGATCCCAGTTCCAGGCTGCGCATCGGCGGTTATGACATCGACTTTTTCACCGTCTACGGCCAGGTCATCCGCCAGGGCAAGTATGAGCTGCCCCTTGATGAGGACATCACCATCAGCCAGGCCATCCTGAGGGCGGGCGGCTTCGCCCAGTTCGCCAATCCGACCAAGGTCAAACTCGTCCGCAAGACCCCCCAGGGCAACAAGACGGTGATCGTCGACCTGGATCAGATCATGCGCAGGGGAAACCTCGAGTACGACATCTACATCCGCAACAATGACGTCATCATCGTTGACGAGAAGAAGGTGAACTTCTAGCCGGCGGGCGTTTGTCGGGGCCGGATGGCGCTGCTGCCAGCAAAATGTCGTGCAGAGCCGCCCGCCATGAGGCATAATCGCCTTTCCCGGCCAAGGCCTCCCGTTGCCGGCCTTCCGTCCGCAACACCCGTTCAGTCATGGAAAACACCCTGCATCTTCCGCCTTCGCCGGCGGGCCAGTCCTCGAGCCTGTCGCGCATTCACGAGACCTCGGCCAAGTTCCAGCGTTACAAGATTCTGCTGCACCGCCGCTGGTGGTTCCTGCTGCTGACGGCGAGCATTGGTGTCTGCATCGCCGCCGTGCAGCTTGCCAGCAAGCCCATTCTCTTCAAGAGTCTCGCCAAGCTGGTCGCCGGTGGCCGTGTCGTTGCCAATGAAGGCGCCGTCGGCTGGCAGGAGTCGCTGACCGACTTCTATGGCACGATCATCGAGACTCTGGAAAGCGCTGAAATGAAGCGTCGTGCCATGTCGCGGATGCATGTCCTTCATCCCGACCTCAAGGACAACAACATCGAGATCAAGGTCGTGCAGACCAAGGGATCCGCCATCTTCAACATCATCGCCACGGGGGCGGACCCCAAGTATGTGAAGAGCTTTCTGGACGCGCTGCTGGACGAGTTCACCAACGCGCGCCAGCAGATGCGTGAGCAGGGTCTTGAGCGGGCGCTCAACACTTTCACGGAGACGGTGGTGAAAAAAGGCAAGGAACTGCAGGATCGCACGGAGAAGCTGGAGTCCTTCCGCAAGGCCAACGACATCGTGGTGCTGACGGATGGCCGCAACGAGGCGGCGGCCTTCCTGCTGAACCTCAAGGCGCGCCGAGAGATTCTCGCCGGCCAGCTCAAGGACATCCAGATCGCCCTTGAGGACGTGGATGCCGCCATGCTTGACCGGGAACGCGGAGCCGCCCCGTCAGCGACGGTCGCTCCGGGCGGGGCTGTGGTGAAAAGCCCGGCTGAAGGAAGCGCCGGCTCCAATTTGCCGTCTCCGACTGTGGACAGCGCCACGGCCGCCAGTCTCGGCCTCACCACTGCGGAGCGTGACTACCTGGAGACCAAGAAGGACATCCTGCGGGTCCAGAACGAGCGCACCAAGATGCTGCGCAATTTCAAGCCGGGCCATCCCGAGATCGTGGAGCTGGATGAACGCATCGAGTCCGGCAAGCTGCTGCTGGGCAACTTCGCCGAAGAAATCGTCAAGGAGATGCGCAGCCGGGAGGCCACGCTTCAGCGTCTCCTCAAGGCGCTCGACATCCAGATTGAGGAAAAGCAGAAGGCCGCCCTGGAGCTGGGTGCCAAGCTGGCCGAGCACGAGCGCCTGGAGGAGGACTTCAAGGCCGCCAAGAAGGCTCATGAGGAAATGTATGACCGCATCCTCAAGTTCACCGACCTGCAGAACGTTCAGACGGACTATGTGGCCATCCAGGAGCGGGCCAGCATCGCAAGCAAGGACGCCCCCGGCTGGCTGAAGCCCGTTTCCGTGGGGCTCATCGGCGGCCTGTTCTTCGGCTGCCTCGTGCTGGTGCTCTTTGACCGGCTGGACGACCGCATGAACTCCTACAGCGAGTTCCAGGGGCTGTTCCCGAACGAGGCGGTGCTGGGGCAGATTCCGGAGCAGCGGCAGCGCGGCGACGTGGCGCTCCTGCAGCCCAACGACGAGCGGCATCTCTATGTGGAGGCTTTCCGCAACGTGCGCTCCTCCATCCTGTTCAAGAACTGGCAGGGCAAGACGCCCAAGACCATCCTGGTCACCAGCGCCGTTCCCAACGAGGGCAAGACGACGGTCACCTCCAACCTGGCCATCACCATGGCGCTCGCCGGTTCACGCGTGCTTCTGGCCGACTGCGACCTTCGCCGCGGAGGTGTCAGCGAGCTGTTCAAGCTGCCCGGTTCGCCCGGCCTCAGCGAGGCGCTGCGCGGCAGGCTGGACTGGCGTGATGCGGTGCAGAAGACCGGCTTCCCGGGACTCGACCTGCTGGCCCGTGGCGAGGCTTTCGACCAGACCTCCGAGGTGCTGCTTTCCAAGAAGGCCGAGGAGATGCTGCGCGAGATGTCCGACGCCTACGACTACGTCATCTTCGACAGCGCGCCGGTGCTTGTCGCCGACGACACCGGCAGCTTCGCCCCCAAGCTGGACACCGTACTGTTTGTGGTCCGCCTTTCCTCCACCATGGCCCGCCTGTCCGGCAAGGCGCTTGACCTTCTCTATGACCGCCAGGTGAACGTGGGCGGTGTCATCCTGAACCGTTCGAGCACGAACCTGAAGGAGTACACCTACTACAACTACGCCAGCTATTACTACACGAAGCCGCCGAAGAAGGGCGCGGAGGCGGCCGCCGCCCCCGCCGCTCCGCAGGCCTGAAGCCGCGGGTTCCGCCATCCAGCCTAACCTTTTGTTTGTCGTCGGCTTATGACCAAGCTCGCCACCTCGTGCCTTCTCCTGCTGTCCCTGGCTTCAGCCCTTGCCGAGCCCGCCAAGGTGCGCCTCTGGCCTGAGGGTGCTCCAGGAGCCAGGGGGGATTCGGACAAGGATCAGCCGTACCTGCTGGTCTGGCCGGCCCCGAAGGAAAAAGCCAACGGTGCGGCGTTTGTGGTCTGCCCCGGCGGCGGTTATGGCGGCCTGGCCGCGGATCATGAGGGGACGCAGGTGGCCCGATGGCTGAACGGCAGGGGTGTGACCGCCTTTGTCCTGCACTATCGCCTGGGCACCAGCGGCTATCACTTTCCCATCCAGCTGATGGATGTGCAGAGGGCCATCCGGCATGTTCGTGCCGGTGCAGCACAGTATGCGGTTGATCCGGGCCGCATCGGCATCATGGGTTTTTCCGCAGGAGGTCACCTCACCTCCATGGCGGCGACGATGTTTGACGAGAAGCCTGAGGGCATGACCCACGATGCCGTGGACCAGGTGAGCGCCAGGCCTGACGTCGCCGCCCCGACATATCCCGTGATCTCCATGATCGAAGGCTTCGGGCACAAGGGCTCGCGCAAGAACCTGCTGGGTCCGGCGGACTCGGACGAACTCGCCCGGCACGTCAGCACGGAACTGCGGGTGACGGAGAAGACGCCTCCCGTCTTCATCTTCCACACCGACGAAGACACGGTGGTGCCTGCGGAGAATCCGGTCGCGTTCTACCTGGCCTGCAGGAAGCATGGCGTGCCTGCCGAGATGCACATCTACCGCCCCGGCCCCCATGGTGTCGGGTTGTTTCTGGGTGACCCGGTGCTGGGAAGCTGGAGCCGTCACCTGGACGACTGGC
>CAZXPU010000077.1:0-14967 GCA_964642905.1 uncultured Prosthecobacter sp. | reverse complement strand
GGGATTCTACAAACCTTTGAAGCGCTCCGCCGTCAGCGGCCGACTCAGCGTCAACGGCACGCCGGTCAGCTGGGGCTGCGTCATTTTCACGCCTGAGGACCCGGCGGCACCAGTCGCCTGCGCCCGAGTCATGCATGGCAACTTCAAGCTGGACGAGAAGAACGGGCCGGTGCTCGGCCGGGTGAAGCTGACGGTGAGCTACAGCGCGGCCGATGTGCCAGGCCTGGAGACGGCGGACGGCACCGTCACCGCGCAGGAGCAGAAGCCCGGGGCGGGGGAGTGGAGCATTGAGATCAAGCCGGGCGCGGACAAGCTGAACCTTGAGGTGAGCCGCTGAGCCGTGCGGGTGAAAATCCGTGGAGGAAGCTGAAAGCAACAGGCGGAGGACATGCGTTGTCTTCAGCCTCATGCGTCTGCAGCTTCTCCCCCTGCTTTTCCTTCTTGCCTGCGGCCAGGCCGCCGAGCCCCTTGAAATCCGTCTCTGGCCGGAAGGAGCCCCTGGTAACATGCTGCCACATTCCAAGGCCACGGAGGACTTCATCCGCACCAAGGCCGGCAAAAGCACCGTGACTGACATCCATGATCCGAGCATCACGGTGTACCGGCCTGACAAGCCGAACGGCACCAGCGTTGTCGTGGCACCCGGCGGCGGTTATGTGTTCCTCTCCGCCATTCACGAAGGCAGTCAGGTCTGCGAGTGGCTTCAGGGGCTGGGCGTCACCGGCGTCCTGCTCAAGTATCGAACGCCGACGCGGGATGAGGCTGCACCTCACGAGAAGCCCGCCGCCGACGCGGCCCGTGCCATTGAGCTCGTTCGTCAGCATGCAAAAGAGTGGGGGCTGGACCCCAAACGCGTGGGCCTGCTTGGCTTCAGCGCGGGAGGCAACCTGCTCGCGCACCTGGCCTGCGACCGACCTGCAAGCCAGGCTCTGCCAGATTTCGGCGTCATGATCTACGGCGGCGGCTTTCTGGATCAGGCCGATCCCACGAAGTTCAGGGCGGGCTTCAGCGTGCCGTCGGATGCACCGCCGATGTTCCTGGCCTGCGCTCATGATGACGGCCAGAATCCTGCGGCAGCGGCAAGGCTTTATCTCGAATACAAGAAGCATAACATCCCCGCCGAGCTGCATCTTTTCACCCAGGGCGGGCATGGATTCGGCATGAGGAACAACAAGCAGCCCATCAATGCCTGGCCGCAGCGTTGCGCGGAATGGATGAGCGTGATGGGTTGGATGCCAAAGGCTGAGTGATCGGTCGCGCATGGGGCGTTTGGGTCTTTCCATGCGTTTTCATCCAGCCTTCATTGCCGCCTCCATCCTCTGCTTCAGCCTCCTGCGGGCGGCCGACGATTATCAGCCGGGACCGGACTCCAAACCGCAGCCAGGCGTGCCCAAGGGCGAGGTTTTGAAGTTTGAGTTCACGAAGAGCCGCATCTTTCCCGGCACGGTTCGTGACGTCTGGGTCTATGTGCCGGTCCAGTATCAGCCGGACAAGCCGGCCTGCGTGCACATCAACCAGGACGGCATTCAATGGCAGGCGCCGGTGGTCTTCGACAACCTGATTGCGAAGAGGGAGATGCCGGTGACGATCGGCGTCTTTGTGATGCATGGCCGCGTGCCCGCGACGGATGGATCCAAGGCGCTGGACCGCTACAACCGGAGCGTTGAGTATGACGGCCTGGGCGACGCCTATGCGCGGTTCCTGATCGAGGAGCTTCTGCCTGAGGTGGAGACGATGAAGACGTCGGACGGGCGTGCCATCCGGCTGTCCAAAAGCGGCAACGACCGCTGCATCGCCGGCAGCAGCAGCGGAGCCATCTGTGCCTTCACCGCCGCCTGGGAGAGACAGGAGGCGTTCAGCCGGGTGTTCAGCAGCATCGGCACCTTTGTGGACCAGCGAGGCGGCAATGATTACCCGGTGATGATTCGCAAGCATGAGCCGAAGGCGCTGCGGGTGTTTCTTCAGGACGGCAGCAACGATGCCAACGGCACGGGAGGAAACTGGTTCCTCGCCAATCAGGAGATGCTCTCGGCCTTTGAGTTTGCCGGTTATGAGGTGAATCACGTCTGGGGCGACGGCGGGCACAACGGCAAGCATGCCACCGCGATTCTTCCTGACGCGCTGCGCTGGCTCTGGAAGGACTGGCCGAAGCCGGTGACGCGCGGCACGGGTTCCAAGGCGCCTGTCATGGAGGTGCTGGGCGTCGGGTCCGAATGGCAGCTTGTCAGCGAAGGACACGGCTTCACCGAGGGGCCGGCGGTGAACTCCAAGGGTGAGGTGTTCTTCACCGACATTCCGAACAGCCGCATTCACAAGATCGGTCTGGATGGCAAGGTGACCCTTTTCGCGGAGGACACCGGCAAGGCCAACGGGCTCATGTTTGGCCCTGACGGCCGGCTTTATGCCTGTGCGAACGGCAGGAAGCAGGTGGTCGCCTACGATGAAGGCGGCAAGGCTTCAGTCATCGCCGAGGGTCTGGAGTCGAACGACCTTTGCGTCGCCAGCAACGGCAACATTTATGTGACCGACCCGCCGAATCGTCAGGTCTGGCTGATCACGCCGAAGGGTGAGAAGCGTGTGGTGGACACGAATGACAAAGGCGGGCTGGCCTTTCCGAACGGCGTGCGGCTGACGCCCGATCAGAGCCTGCTGCTGGTGGCGGACATGCGCGGCCGGTTTGTCTGGAGCTATCACATCCAGCCGGACGGCGGCCTCGTGGCGAAGCAGCCCTATCATCACCTGCGCCTTCCGGATGACAAAATGGAGAGCGGAGCGGACGGCATGACCCTCGACTCCAAGGGCCGGCTCTATGTCACCACGCATCTGGGTTTGCAGTTTTGTGACCAGGCCGGCCGGGTGAACGGCATCATCGCCAGTCCGCAGCGCAAGTGGCTGGCCAACGCCGTCTTTGGCGGCGCGGGCTTTGACGAATTGTTTGTCTGCTGCTCGGACAAGGTTTTCAAGCGCCGCACGACGGTGAAGGGCGTGCGTTCGGCCGACACCCCGATCAAGCCTGAAAAGCCGCGTCTGTGAGACGAGGTGTGGCACGCCCGTTCAGCCCTGGGCGGCGTCGGCTGCGCCAAGCTGGCGCAGGTAATCAAAGGTGTAGAGGCCGGTGTTGTGGCCGTCGCTGAAGTCGAACTGGATGGCGTAGCCGCCGACCTGCCGCCAGCCGCGCACCAGGACACCTGGGTAGCTCTTCTGGTCTGTGCCACCGATGCGGCGGCCGAGAAGATCGCGCTCGCCGGTGTTTTCAGCGCTGGGGGAGGCGGCGCGCAGGGCCTCGCAGGTGAGATACTGCTCATGGCCGTCCTTCCAGAGGATGGCGAGTTCGTGGCCGATGAGTTCGATGCGTTCGGGGGCGGTCATGGGAGTCGGGCTGCTTATTGCATCATGGCCTGCGGGGCGTCATCCTGAAAGACGAAGGCGCGAATTTCCGCGAAACGCGCGCCTTTGAGCCCCGGGTCGGCGTCGAGGGTTTTTTCCGCCAGCTGGCGTGCCAGGCGCACCAGGCGGGTGTCCGCCAGCAGCTCGGAAAAGCGCAGGGGCGCCTGGCCGCTTTGGGCCTTGCCGAGAATGTCTCCGGGGCCGCGGCGCCGCAGGTCCTCCTCGCTGATGCGGAAGCCGTCGGTGGTCTCCTCCATGATGGCCAGGCGCTCCTTCGCCTCCTCGTCCTTGTCGGGGATGAAGAGGACGCAGTAGGAGGTGTGTTCACCGCGTCCGATCCGGCCTCGGAGCTGGTGGAGCTGGGCGAGCCCGTAGCGTTCGGCGTGATGGATGTACATGACGTTGGCGTTGGGTACGTCCACGCCGACCTCGATGACGGTGGTGCTGACCAGGGCGTCGGTCCTGCCGGCGCGGAAGTCGCGCATGACGGCGTCCTTCTCCTCGGCGGAAAGCTTGCCGTGCAGTAGGCCTACCTGAAAGTGTGGCAGCCTTTTCGTCCACTCCTCGTGACCTTTTTTCGCGGCGGTGACATCCAGTTTTTCGGACTCTTCAATCAAAGGGTAGACGAGATAGGCCTGGCGTCCCTGCTCCAGCTGGCCGCGCAGGAACCCGGCCGCCTCGTCCATGCGCGAGGCCGGGCGCACCTTGGTGGTGATCCTGCCGCGTTCCTTCGGGCGTTCGTCGAGCGTGGAGACGTCGAGGTCGCCGTAGAGCGTGAGGGTCAGGGTGCGCGGGATGGGGGTGGCGGTCATCACCAGGACGTCCGGCGTGTCTCCCTTGCGGATGAGCCGGGCACGCTGGGCCACGCCGAACTTGTGCTGCTCGTCGATCACCACGAGGCCGAGATCACGGACCAGGTTTTCGTCGTGAAGCAGCGCGTGTGTGCCGATGACGACCTGGCTGCGTCCGGAGCTGCTTTTGGAAAAGAGCTCCACGCTCCCCTCCTCTGCACGGCTGCCGGTGCGCAGGGCCACGTTGACGCCGAGGGGTTCGAGCCACTTGCGGGCGTTTTGAAAATGCTGCTCGGCCAGGATCTGGGTCGGCGCCATGAGGGCGGCCTGGCGTCCGCTTTCCACCGCGCCAAGCATGGCGGCGAAGGCCACGACAGTCTTGCCGCTGCCGACATCTCCATGAAGCAGTCGGTTCATGGGGGCGGGGGAGGCCATGTCACGCTGGATTTCCTGCAGCGAGCGTTTCTGCGCGCCGGTCATCTCGAAAGGCAGCGCCTTCTGAAAATCGCGCGCCAGCTCACCGGCGTTGTGGGAGTGGCCGCCCGCCTCCAGCACCGAGCGGCGCCGACGCACGACGCGGAGCTGGTAGCCGTAAAACTCCTCCAGGGCGAGGTAGCGGCACGCCTTCTCCAGATCCTCCATCGTCGGCGCAAAGTGCACGGCCTTCAGGGCTCGGGCGCGGTTCCAGCCGGCAAACTCGCCCGCCGCGCTCGGCCTCGGCAGGAGGTCGCTGATGAAGTCATCCCCGAGGGAGCGGACCACATGCCAGGCGGCGGTGCGCAGCGCTTTCTGGGTCACGCCGGAGCGCAGCCGGTAGACGGGTGTGATGCGGCCGGTGTGGAGGGTTTCACCCTCCTCCTCCTCGATGACCTCGAACTCCGGGTGGTCCATGGAGAGGCGGCCCTTCCATTCCTTGATGCGACCGTAAACGGCGAGGCGCTGGCCTTCGGCGATGACGCGGCTCATGAAGGGCATGTTCCACCAGCGCAGCGTCAGCAGCTGGCCCATGGCGGAGCCGCCAACGGGCTCCACCTGCGCCTCAAACATGCCGGCGCCGCGCCGTTTGCCGAAGAATTTGTTGCCGGTTTTGGTGACGGTCACCTGGTGGCAGGCCGGCTGGAGCGAGGGCTGGAAGATCGCGTCCGCGGCCCGGGTGCGGTCCTCATGCCGGAAGGGGATCCACAGCAGCACGTCCTGGATCGTGGTGACGCCTTCCCGGGCCAGCGCCGAAGCCGTTCTCGCCGGCAGTCCGGTGACGGCGGCAAGAGGGGTGGTGAGGGGCGTGGCCATGCGGTCAGGAAGTGGGCAGAGCATCCTGGCAGCATCATCGGCGCTGTCCAAATCAAACCGCAATCTTCACTTTTCATCCCTGGGATTGCCCCCATAATCGCCCCCCTCCTTTCACCTCATGGAACGCCGCTCCAAAACCACCGCCTGGACCATCGAAGACAGCGCCGACCTTTACGGCATCCGCGAGTGGGGACACACCTACTTTGACATCTCTGCGAAGGGTGAGGTCGTGGTCAACCTGAAGGACGGCAAGAAGACCAAGCCGGTGTCGCTGCCGCAGATCGTCAAGGGCCTGCGCGACCGTGGCACGCAGCTGCCGCTGCTGATTCGTTTCGGCGACCTGCTGCGCTGGCGCATCGACGAGCTCAACGAGGGTTTTCAGAACGCGATCCGTGAGGGCAAGTACCAGGGTGTCTACCGCGGGGTCTACCCGATCAAGGTGAACCAGCAGCAGGAGGTGATCGAGGAGATCACGCGCTACGGCCGCAAGTATCACTACGGGCTTGAGGCGGGCAGCAAGCCGGAGTTGATCGCGGCGCTGGCCTACATGCATGACCCCGAGGCCTACATTGTCTGCAACGGCTACAAGGACGAGGAGTTTATCGACCTGGCGCTCAACGCGCAGAAGATGGGCATCCAGGTCATCCTGGTGCTGGAGATGCCCAGCGAGCTGGAGCTCATCCTGGAGCGGTCAAAGAAGATGGGCGTGCGGCCCACCCTCGGCGTGCGTTTCCGCCTGAGCGCGGAAAGCGCCGGCTACTGGAGCGGCTCAGGCGGTGACGCCAGCGTCTTCGGGCTGAACATCTCCCAGCTCATGCGCGTGGTCGATCATCTGCGCGACCAGGGCATGCTCGACTGCCTGCGGATGCTGCATTACCACCAGGGCAGCCAGATCCCGAACATCCGCGCGATTCGTCAGGCGGTGACCGAGGCGGCGCGCGTCTACTGCGGCCTGGTCCAGGAGGGCGCGCGCATGGGCATCCTCGACCTCGGCGGCGGCCTGGCCATCAGCTACGACGGCTTCAAGGGCGCCACCTCCGCCTCCAGCAACTATGGCACGAAGGAATACTGCGCCGACGTCATCGAGGCGATCAGCGAGGTGACGGCGGAGGCGGGTGTGCCGCATCCGGACATCATCACGGAGTCCGGGCGCGCCGTGGTGGCCTATTACAGCGTGCTTGTCATCAACATCCTGGATGTGAACCGCTTTGAGCCTGCCCGCGGCAAGATCGAGCTGGACAAGGATGCACCGCCGCTGGTGCTCAATCTGGCGGAGCTTCTGGAGGAGCGCGGCAAGGCGGACAAGCTTTCCCGTGAACGTGTCCAGGAAATCTACAACGACGCCGTCTACTACCGCGACAAGCTGCGCAGCGAGTTCAACTACGGCAAGGTGTCCCTCCGCGACCGATCCCAGGGCGAGGAGATGTACTGGGACATCATGAACTGGCTCTCCACCAAGCTGGACTCCGTCGGTCATGACGGCTCCCAGATGGAGCGCCTGTCCGCCGTGCTCACGGATTACTACTACGGCAACTTCTCCGTTTTCCAGAGCCTGCCTGACCTCTGGGCCATCGACCAGATCTTCCCCGTCATGCCCATTCACCGGCTGAAGGAGAAGCCCACCCGCAACGCGGTGCTTTCGGACATCACCTGTGACAGCGATGGCAAGATTGCCCGCTTTGCCCACAGCAACGAAATCTGCGACTCCCTGCCGCTGCACGATCCTGAAATCGGCGCGGGGTCGGAGGACTACATGCTCGGCATCTTCCTTGTCGGCGCCTACCAGGAGACCCTGGGGGACCTGCACAACCTCCTGGGAGACACGAACGTGGTGTCGGTGTCGATTGAAAACGGCAAGCTCAAGTACCGCCGCGAACAGGAGGGCGACAGCGTCGCCGAGGTGCTCAGCTACTGCGAATACAACCCCAAGGAGCTGGCGGACCGCTTCCGTGCCCTGGCCGAGAGCGCCGTGGTCTCCAAGCGCATCACTCCTTCAGAGCGCAAGGAGATCATGGGTGCCTTTGAGGCCGGCCTTCGAGGTTATACCTATTTCGAGACCTGACCGCTGGTGGCCGGGAGGAGATTTCGACCCTGTTTTCCAAAGTTTGCTGTTGTCGAAAAGTGGGGGGGCTGATAAAAACGCGGCCCCTTTTCTGTGATTTTTCTGTCCCCCCGAATCACCTTCCTGCTTTTTCTGTGCCTGGGCGGCCACATCGCCTCGGCCCAGGACGCCTTCCTGCCGTTGCCGCAGGCCGGTCCGGAAATGATGGTGGTGCCGGAGTCAGAAAGCCGCTTTTTGAAGCCGACCAAGTCCATCAAGCCGCCGCCGACGGCTGCTGCAACGGCAGGGCAGGTTGTTCCCCAGGTCACGGCGCCGATCGCCGCCCGCCTGCGCCGGCTGATCCTCATGCCCGCCGGACTGCCACCGGAGGCCCTGCGTGAGCAGATTGCCGTCAGCGGCCAGGGCAGGCAGCCGGTCACGGTGGTTGGCATGCAGGCGCCGGCCCCGGTTCTGACCAAGCTGGCGGACCTGTTTGGCAGCAAGGTCAATGAAGAGACCGAAAAGAAGGTCATTGATGCCGTTCGCCTCGGCATGAGCGCCGGCAGCCCCGGCACCGCCCCCCGCCGGGTGGAGGTGGTCGGCTGGTCGCCGATGGAAGGCGTGATGGCCGTGGCGGTGTATCCGGAAAGCTGAGCGTCGGGACGCAGGGCTTGCGCATTCATTTGCCCGATGATGGCATCTCTGGGCCAAAGGGGCCGGATGGACAGGATTCGCAGGATTTTTCAGACCTGTTCATTCTGTCGCTCCTGTAATCCTGTTGCCGCCCTCCCCTTTTTTCAATCGGGTTCGTAAGCCCTGGTCAGGATGCCTGTGCCGGGAATCCGCTGAAAGCCCGGGTGACGCGTGGCGTTAAACGGTTCCGTTTCTCCGCCGCCCATGAACCGTTCCACGCTGCTCCTTTTCACCACGCTGCTTTGTTCTCCTCTCGTTGCCGATGAGGCGGAGGACATCCTTTCTCGTTCGGGGGTCAAGGGCGGCATCGTTGTGCATGTCGGCTGCGGCGACGGCACAGTCACCCGGAAGCTGAGGGCGAACGATTCCTACCAGGTGCAGGGCCTGACCCGGGATGCGGAGAAAGTGCCGGCCATCCGGGAGGAGATCTACAAGTCGGGCGCCTACGGCCCCGTGGCGGTCGAGGCCTGGGACGGACGCCATCTGCCTTACATTGAAAATTATGTGAACCTGCTGGTGGTGGAGGATGCGGCGTCGGTTTCCCGCGGGGAGATCGACCGTGTGCTGACCCCTCTCGGCGTGGCGATGGTCCGCAAGGGCGGCGGATGGGAGAAGATCGTCAAACCCTGGCCTGAGAAAATGGACGAGTGGACCCACTATGCCTATGACTCGAAGGGCAACCCGACCTCGAAAGACTATTTGGTTGGGCCGCCGACACGCATGCAGTGGGTGGGCAACCCGCGCTGGAGCCGGCATCACGACCGCATGTCGTCCGTGAGCGCGAAGGTCAGCAGCGGCGGCCGCATCTTTTACATCATCGACAAGGGCAGCCGCATCACGATCCTGACTCCGCCGAAGTGGACGCTGGTGGCGCGTGACGCCTTCAACGGCACCGTCCTGTGGGAGAAGCCGATTGAGAAATGGAGCACGCATCTCTGGCCGCTGAAGTCGGGGCCCACTCAGCTCACCCGCCGGCTCGTCAGCATCGGTGACAAGGTGTACGTCACGCTGGGCATCTCCGCCCCCGTGGTCTGTCTGGACGGCGCGACCGGCAAGGTCATCCGCGAGTATCCGCAGACCGTCGGCGCCGAGGAGATCCTGTACCGGAACGGCACGATCTACGCCCTGGTGAACAAGGAGGCCTGGCGGCTGAACGAGGAGTTTGCCGTCAAGGCGCAGAGCGACCAGAAGCGTGTTGAGACCGAGTTCAACTGGGACGGCAAGCCGAAGCGCCTGGTGGCCTTTGAGGCGGAGAGCGGCCGCACCCTCTGGGAGCAGGAGGACCGCATCGCGCCCATCACCCTGGCCATCGATGACAAGCGCATTGTCTATTACAACGGTGACGGGCTGGCCGCGCGTGACGCGAAGACGGGCGCGGTGAAGTTCACCACGGACCCCACGAAGCGTCGCGAGCTTTACGAGTTCAACTTCGCCCCGCGCGTGCTGCTTCACGGCGATGTCATCATTTATGCCGGAGGCAACGGCGAGATGAAGGGCATGAACGCGGACACAGGCAAGGATCTGTGGACCGCCCCGCATGAGAAGAGCGGCTATCGCAGCCTGGAGGATGTGGTCGTGGCCCAGGGGCTGGTCTGGAACTCGGGCAATCTCCAGGGCAATCAAAGCGGTGAGTATCGCGGTTTTGACCCGCTGACCGGAGAGAAGAAGAAGAGCTTCTTCCCCGACGTGCCGGAGGGCACCTACTGGTTCCATCACCGCTGCTACATGGGCAAGGCGACCGAGAAGTTCCTTATCCCCAGCCGCACCGGCATCGAGTACGTGGACATGGAGAAGCAGCACTGGGACCTGAACCACTGGGTGCGCGGCGCCTGTCTTTACGGCGTGATGCCTTGCAACGGGCTCACCTATGCCGGGCCGCATAACTGCGCCTGCTACCCCGAGGCAAAGCTGGACGGCATGAGCGTCATGGCCAGCACCCCCGTCCATCCGCTGCCGCCGCAGACGCCGGACGCTGAACGCCTGATCAAAGGTCCGGCCCATGCGGACGCGATCGAGGAAAAGGAGGCCGCCGTCGGTGACTGGCCCACCTACCGTGCCGACAACGCGCGCAGCGGTGCGGCGAAGAGTGACCTGAAAAAGGACCTGGGCATGGCCTGGGAGGTGAAGCTGACCCCGCCGCTCTCCACCACGACCACCGCCGCCGGGCTGACCTTCGTGAGCGAGGTGGACCGGCACACCCTGCATGCCTTTGACGCGGCCACCGGCCGGCCTGCCTGGCGCTTCATCGCCGGCGGCCGCATCGACTCGCCGCCAACCTACTGGAAGGGCCGCGTGTTTTTTGGCGGCAAAGATGGTTATGTTTACTGCCTGCGCGCCGCCGACGGCGCCCTGGTCTGGAAGTTCCAGGCGGCCCCCGGCATGCTGCGTCATGGCGCCTGGGAGATGATGGAGAGCGTCTGGCCGGTGCATGGCAGCGTGCTGGTGGAGAAGGACCTGGTGAGCTGCGTGGCGGGCCGTTCCTGCTTCCTGGACGGCGGCCTGTGGTTCTACCGTCTCGACGCCCGCACGGGCGAGATGCGCGTCAAGGTCAACTACGACGACAAGGATCCTGAAACCGGCGGCGACCTCAACGACCGTCACAAGACCCTGCAGATGCCGGTGGCGCTCAACGACATCCTCAGCAGCGACGGCAGGTGGACCTACCTTCGCACGCAGAAGATCGGTGATGACGGCAGCCGCGTTGAAGTCGGGCCGGTGAGCGGCGACTTCGCCAAGCAGGGCGGCGCCCACAAGGGCGAGGGCCAGCATCTGTTCGCCCCGATGGGCTTCCTGGACGACTCCAACTTCCATCGCAGCTACTGGGTGTATGGCAAAAGCTTCGCCGGGGGCCACGCGGGCTACTATCAGGCCGGCAAATACGCCCCGGCCGGGCGCATCCTGGTGCATGACGACAAGAATGTGTACAGCTACGGCCGAGAGGCCCAGTATTACAAATGGACCACGACGATGGAGTACACCCTGTTCTCCACACCGAAGGCTCCGCCCGGGGAGAGTTACTCGACTGAGGAAGCCACCACCCCGCGTCAGGGCAACAGCCTGACGCTGGGGCCCGATGGCCAGCCGCTGGCCGTGCAGCCGCCGAAGCTGGAAAATCCGAAGAAGGCCGCGAAGGCCGGCGCCAAGGGCAAGGGCGTGGCGAAAGGCAAGGGTAAGGGCAAGGCTGCTCCTGCCTCCCCGGCGAACGCTCCCATTCCTGGTTCCGTGCTGTTTCCTGCGAATGACGCCCTGGATCCCACAAACTCCGCGATCAGTGTCGAAGCCTGGGTGCTGCCCGACAAGCCCAACGGCACCGTGCTCCATCATGGCGGTCCGCTGCAGGGCCTTGCCCTCGACATCCGGGACAAGAAGCCGCAGTTCCATGTGCGCAGTGACTCCAAGCTGTTCAGCATTGTCAGCGCCGAGCCGCTTCCCGAGGGCTGGCATCACCTGGTCGGCACCCTCGCCGCTGACGGCAGGATGTGCATCTACCTGGACGGCAAGCTGGTCGCCGAAGGCGCGGGCGCCGTGATCGTCGGGAAGCCCGCCAGGCCGATGTATCTGGGCAACGGAGAAGGCGCGCCTGATGGCAGCGCCGGCGGATACAGCGGCCTGCTGGACCAGTTCGCCCTCTACCACAAGGCGCTCTCGCCGGCCGAGGTCCAGCAGCGCTTTGAGGCGCCGGACATGAAGCCTGAAGACGCCATCCTGGTGTGCAACTTCGACAACGGTGACAGCCGGGATTCCGGGCCTAACGGCATCCATGGCATCGGCGCCGGTGTTGAAACCGGCAAGGGCAAGGTGGGCGGGGCCCTGTGGTTCAAGGGCGCTGGCGGCGGCGCGAATACTCCGGGCAGCTTTGTGAAGCATACCTGGGACCGGTTCGTGCCGATTGTCGCCCGCAGCATGGCCCTGGCCGGCAAGACGGTCCTGGTCAGCGGACCTCCGGACACCATCGACGAGGAGTATGCCTTTGAACGCCTGGCGGCGAAAGACCCGGCGATCCTGGAGGAGCTCAAGGAACAGAACGAGGCCCTGGAAGGCCGTCGTGGAGCCAGGATGTGGGCGGTGAACGTGGAGACCGGCGAGCAAAGCAACGGCATGGAACTGACCAGTCCACCCGTCTGGGACGGCATCACGGTCGCTCAGGGCCGTGTTTATGTCAGCACGGTGGACGGACGCCTGCAGTGTTTTGGCAAATGAGGGGCTGCGTGACGTCTAGCTTTCAGGAGCCAACGAGGAAAATGACCGATTCCCAAGGACCCATGACCAAGGAAGGCTCCAAGGCGCCAAGGTTCAGGCTGGCGGCATGGTGAGGCCATGCAGTCATGAGCTTTTGCTCGTGACAGATGGGGAGGCCTTCGAGGATGGTTGGTGTGAACGGGGAGTGTGACGGGCTGAAGCCCATCACAACTTTGTTCACGCCAGACGGGCGTCGATGTCCTTCTCCAACCAGGACCACAGGCTGTCCAGAGAGGCGCGGACGCTGACCTTCGCGGCGGCGAGCTCCTCCTGGCTGAGCTTTTTGCCGGCGGCAGGCACCTGGCGGGCGAACATGTAATACTTGATCTTGGGCTCGGTGCCGGAGGGGCGGACGGCAAAACTGCGGCCGTCGGCCAGGTCCACGAAGAGCATCTTCTCCGTGGCGATGGCCTCGCCCTCCTCGTCGAGGATGCCGGGCTTGCGGAAGTCGCGCACGGCGGTGACGGCGCAGCCATCAACCTCGGCGGGGGGATTCGTGCCGTAGCTGTCGGCCAGACGGGCGATCTGTGCGGCGCCGCTGGCACCCTCAAACACCTTGCTCTGGTTCACCTCCAGGAAGTAGCCGACGTCACTATAGACCTCGTCGAGCAGGCCGGCGACGGTCAGGCCCTTGCTGGCGGCATAGGCGGCGAGTTCGGCAAACATGACCACGGCGCCGTTGCCGTCCTTGTCGCGGCTGAAGTCGTCGCCCATGTAGCCGTAGCTTTCCTCGCCACCAAAGACCAGGAACTTGCTGTGCTGAAGACGGGCGGCGCGGGAGTCGGCGGCCTTGAGGTCACGATACACGGCGCGGATTTCCTCGGGCAGGGCCGCTTCGTATTTGGCAAGCTTGGCGCTGATCCACTTGAAACCGGTGAGGGTGTTGATGCACTGTACGCCGAACTGTGCGGCGATGGTGTCCTGCATCGGGCTGGTGACAAAGGTCTTGAGGAAGACGGCGCGGTGCTTGTTCGAGTCGTTCAGGATGCCGAGGTCGAACATGGTTTTCAGGCGGTACCAGCCCATGAGGGAGCCGGTCTGGTTGCCGGTGAGCAGGACCATTTCGCCCTTTTCATTGCGGACGCCGACACCCATGCGGTCGCAGTCAGGGTCGGTGCCGATGATGATGTCGGCGCCCTCCTGGTTGGCGAGATCGACCGCCATCTTGAGGGCGGAGGCGTTCTCCGGATTGGGAGACTTGACGGTGGGGAAGCGACCGTCACGAACGTCCTGCTCGGGGACGGTGAGGAAGTTGAAGCCGAGCTTTTTGAGCAGCACGGGCACCAGCACGCCGCCGGTGCCATGCAGGGCGGTGTAAACGATCTTGAGCTTCTTCGCGGCCTCCTGCTTCAGCAGTTCGGGCTGGAGCATCATGGTTTCGACGCGTTCGAGATACTGGGCGTCCATGTCCTCGCCCAGAAGAATGATCCTGCCCTGCTGGTCGGCGGGTAGCGGGGTGTAGGCCTCGTCCTTGATGGCGTTGACCTCCTTGATGATGCCGCTGGCGTGGGGTTCCACGATGCCGGCGCCGTCGTTAAAGTTCACCTTGTAGCCATTGTCATGCGGAGGGTTGTGGCTGGCCGTCAGCATGACGCCGGCGTCGGCGCGGAGCTGGCGCACGGCGAAGCTCATCTCCGGAGTGGCCCGGCAGCCATCGAAGAGATAGACGTCCGCACCGTTTTCGACGGCGATCTGGGCGCAGCGTTTGGCGAACTCGGGAGAGAACAGGCGGGTGTCGTGGCTGAAGACGATGGCCGGTCTGCCATCCAGGCCTGCCTTGGCCCGCCAGGCCTTGCAGTAGGCCACCAGACCCCGCGTGGCCCGGCCGACGTTGTAGTAATTCATGGCGTTGGTGCCGACGCAGGGATGGTTGGGCTGCTGGTCAGCCGGGGCGCTGCCGCGCTCCGCCAGGGTGACGATTTTGCCCAGGGTCCGGCCGCGGAGGCCGCCGGTACCGAACTTCAACGCCTGGAAAAACCGGTCGTTCAGCTCCTCCCAGGCTCCGGCTGCGGCAAGTTCCTCGATGCTGGCGCGATAGACCGGGTTGGTGCTGGCGGCGAGAAGGGCCTGGATGTTTTCGTGGCTGGATTTCAGGAGCTGACCTGCGTCAGCGGCGGCTTGGAGAGTGGTTTCGAGGGACATGACGGATTTGGGGAAAGCTGGGCAGGGTTGCAAAATGCGGGCCGAGAATAGCGGCTCACCGCCGCTTGGCAATCCTTGTGCGTGCGGATTCAAACGGTGACTGTCGAAAGCAGGCGCGGTCTGGAGGGGGCAGGAGCGTGTTCAGACAGCCATCTCCTGAGCCGGCTTAGATCACTTCAAGCCTGCGAACAGAGTCAAGACAACCTTCGGCAGTCACATGCCAAAGGTGATTGAGCAGGTGCTGCCGAGATGGGCTTTGTTTGAGTCCACCCATCTGCTGCAGCTTTAGTCGATTGTCCGTGCATTCGCGTTTGCCGACTCGAAGCACATCAAACCAATGCCTTCCTGGACGGCCGATCCTTGGGCAGTTTCTGCATGTTTCTT
>CAZXPU010000076.1:0-27143 GCA_964642905.1 uncultured Prosthecobacter sp. | reverse complement strand
ACAGGGCGGACATCCCCGTCGCCGCCTTTGCCCACAACAACCCCACGCCGAACTACGGCCTGGATGACCTCACCTGCCGGAAGGCCCTGCAGGCCTATCGCGCCAGCGTCTCCTTTGTGGACGCCCAGGTCGGCAGGCTGCTCAAGGCCCTGGAAGACCTGGGGCTTGCCCAACAAACGATTGTCGTACTCTGGAGCGACCATGGCTACCACC
This sequence comes from uncultured Prosthecobacter sp., assembly GCA_964642905.1. Classification (GTDB taxonomy): domain Bacteria; phylum Verrucomicrobiota; class Verrucomicrobiia; order Verrucomicrobiales; family Verrucomicrobiaceae; genus Prosthecobacter. The sequence goes on along the minus strand of CAZXPU010000076.1, from coordinate 26,930 downwards.
TCGGCGAACACGGCGGCGTCTGGCAGAAGCGCACCCTGTTTGAGGAAAGCGCACGCGCACCGCTCATCGTCCGTGCGCCCGGCCTGGCTGGCAGCGGCCGCCCCTGCTCCCGGATCGTTGAGTTCGTCGACATCTATCCCACCCTTGCGGATCTCGCCGCCCTCAGCCCCCCGCCTGGCCTGGACGGCCGCAGCCTGCGCCCGCTTCTGGAAAAACCGGACCGAGAATGGGACGGAGCCGCCATCACCCAGATCCTCCGCCCAGCCGACAGCCGCCTTCCGGAACCCGTCATGGGCCGCAGCATCCGCACGGAACGCTGGCGGTTCACGGAGTGGAACGGCGGAAAGGCCGGGATCGAGCTTTACGATCATCAGCATGACCCGCATGAGTTTCACAACCTCGCCCTCCAGCCCCGGCCGGAGGCCGTGGACATGCTGGAAAAGCTTCGCCTCCGGCTGAACCGGGCGGCACGCCCCGGTCCTCCCGCCACCCCCGTCGATCCCAAACGCCTCTGAGCCTGCCCCATGCTTCGTCGCCTAACTTATTTTGCCATCTCATCCGCCATCCTCGGCCGGGCCGCCGCCGAGACGCCCGTCGCCGCCTTTCTCGAACAGCACTGCACCGAGTGCCATGATGCCGACGTGAAAAAGGGCGGGCTCGACCTGACGGGCCTGGCCTTCGACCTCAAGGATCCCGCCCGCTTCAAGGCCTGGCGGCAGGTCTTCGAGCGTGTGCGTGACGGCGAGATGCCGCCCAAAAAGAAATCACAGCCCGAACAGGCCGTGAAGGATGCCTTTCTCGCCTCGCTCAAGGCCCCTCTGCTCGAGGCGGATGCCAAGGACATCGCCGCGAACGGCCGCGTGCGCAGCCGCCGGCTCACCCGGGTGGAATACGAGCACACGCTGCATGACCTGCTCGGCATCGACATCCCCCTGAAGTCCCTGCTTCCCGAAGACCGGGCCTCGCACGGCTTTGAAACCGTGGCGGAAGGCCAGCAGCTCTCCCATCATCAGCTCGCCCGTTATCTTGACGTGGCCGACCAGGCCCTTGCAAACGCCTTCAAGCGCGCCCTGGAGGGTGACTCAAGCTACTCCAGGCATCACACGCCTGAGATGCTCATCAAGAACCGCGGCGGCAACTACCGCGGCCCCGAGCTGCGCAAGGGCGAGAGCATCACCTGGCCCATCACGCTGCAGTTCTTCGGCCGCACGCCCACCTGGGTGCCGGAAAGCGGCTGGTACCGCATCACCCTGCGCGGCGTCCGTGGCATCAATCCGACGTCGGACGGCGCCGTCTGGGGCACGCTGCGTTCAGGCGTGTGCGAATCCAACGCACCCCTGCTTTCCATGATCGGCCTGGTCGAGGCGACCCCGGCGCCGCGCGACCTGACCTTTGAGGCCTGGGTCGAGGAGGGCCACCGGCTTGAGCTTCGGCCGAACGACGGCACGCACCGGAAGGCGCCCACCGGCGCCAAAGGCGGCAACGTCTCCTTCACGGGAAGAAACCTCGAGAAGGAGGGCTATCCCGGCATCGCCCACAAGGGCATCGACATCAAGCGCATCCACCCGGTGGCGGACCGCCAGGGCGTGCAGAAAAAGTTGTTCGGCGATGAAGGGCTCGAGGCGCTGAAGCCCGGCAACCTGCAGAGGCTTGTCACGCGCTTTGCCAGGCGCGCCTTCCGCCGGCCTGTCACGGACGAACAGTCCGCTCCGTATGTGGACATCGCCGAGAAAGCCCTGGCGGATGGCGCCACGCTGCCGGAAACCCTGCGCTCCGCGTACCGCGCCATCCTCTGCTCGCCGCGCTTCCTGAGCTTCATCGAGGCGCCCGGCGCGCTGGACGACCACGCCATCGCCTCGCGTCTCAGCAATGCCCTCTGGTGCTCCATGCCGGACACCGAGCTGACCCGGCTCGCCGACGAAGGCAGGCTGAGCGACCCGCAGGTGCTATCTGCCCAGTTTGAGCGCATGATCGGCCATGCCAGGGCGCGGCGCTTCATCCACAGCTACACCGACCAGTGGCTGAAGCTGAACCAGATCGACTTCACCACGCCTGACAACCGCCTGTTTCGCGACTTCGACCCCGTCATCCAGGAGTCCATGCTTCAGGAGACGCGAACCTATTTTGCCGAAATGCTGCTTGGCGACATGGATGTCACGCATCTTGTCGCCTCGGACTTTGCCTTCCTCAACGGCAGGCTGGCCCGGCATTACCGGATCAGCCCGGAGCTGAAGGCGGGCGATGGCCTGCAGAAGGCGGCACTGAAGCCGGAAGACCGCCGGGGCGGGCTGGTGACCCAGGGCGCGGTGCTCAAGGTCACCGCCGACGGCACCAGCACCTCGCCGGTGGTGCGCGGCGTGTTCATCAACGAACGCCTCCTGGGCAGCCACATCCCGCCGCCTCCGCCGGGCGTGCCGGCCATCGAGCCGGACATCCGAGGCGCCACCAGCATCCGCGACCAGCTCGACAAGCACCGCAGCCATGAAAGCTGCTCGAGCTGCCATCAGACCATCGATCCGCCGGGCTTCGCGCTGGAAAACTATGACCCCGTCGGCATCTGGCGGAAAGGCTACGGCAAAGACGGACGCGGAGCCAGGATCGATCCCTCCGGGAACACTCCGGAGGGCGAGGCCTTTGCCGACCTGCACGGCTGGCAGCAGATTTATCTGAAGCGCCGCGTCCAGCTGGCGAGGGGCTTTGCCGCGCACTTCCTCACCTACGCCACGGGAGCTCCGCCGCGTTTCAGCGACGAGGCCATGCTGGATGGGATCGCCGCGAAAACGACCGGCCTGCGCTCGCTGCTCCGTGAGGTCGTCCTCAGCGAGGCCTTTCTCCGCAAATAGGCGCATTGAGCGGCAGGCCAGTTCAGCCGCGCTTTTTGATCTGGATGCGCTTGAACCGGGCGTTGCCGTCGAGGCTGATGCTCTGCACCTCGGGATCATCGACGAACAAATTATGGATGATGCGCCGGTGGTAGCTGTTCATCGCGGGCAGCGTCTCGGAGCGGCCCGTGAGGCGCACGCGTTCAGCCATGGTCTTCGCCTCCTGAACCATCCGGTCCTCCTTCATCGTCCGGTAGAAATCCACGTCCACCCGGATCCTCGGCGCGTCCGGCAGATGCCTCTGGAGCACCCGGTTCACGAGGTACTGGATGTCCTCCATGGTCGCCCCGTGCCTGCCGATCAGCAGCGAGCCGTCCTCCGTCTGCACCTGGAGCGTCGGCCCCTCGGGACCGTCCTCCTGGTTGATCTTCACGGCAAAGCCGAGGTAACCGAGCATGGTGTCAAGGATGTGGCTGGCGTGTTCAAGCGGCGTCATGAGTCCACGCTAGTCCGCGAGCGCGCCGGGGCAAATGCGAATTGCCCGGCCATGACGGTGCTTGCGAACCCCCGCCGGGTGTTCTTACCTCCGCCCATGCGCCGCGCCATCTACCCTGGGAGCTTCGACCCCATCACCAACGGACACCTGGACGTCATCCAGCGTGCAGCCGGGCTCTTTGACGAACTTGTGGTTGCCGTGGCCCGGGACAACGCCAAGCAGAGCCTGTTCTCGCTCGATGAACGTGTCGAGCTGCTGCGCACCGCCACCGCCCACCTGTCCAACCTGCGCGTGCTGCCCTTCGAGGGCCTGCTGGTCGACTTCGCCCGCGAACAGCAGGCGGTCGCCCTGGTGCGCGGCCTGCGCGCGGTGAGCGACTTCGAGTTCGAATTTCAGCTCGCCCTCATGAACCGGAAGCTTGAGCCCAACCTGGAGACGCTCTTCCTCATGCCCCGTGAGGAGCTGACCTACATCAGCAGCCGCCTGGTGAAGGAAATCGCAAGGCTGGGCGGCAACGTGAACCAGTTTGTGCCGGCTCACGTGGTGACCGCCTTGAAGGAGAAGCACGCCAGGAGCTGATCCATTTTCTCAGCGGTCCTGCTCCTCCCAGCGCGCCAGCAGCCAGAGCACGTCGGCAAGGCGGTTCAGAAAGCGCAGCACGGCTTTGTTAGGCACCTCCTGGGCCGATCCCGTCAGGTCCACCACCTGCCGCTCGGCACGGCGGCAGGCCACCCGTGCCAGGTCGGCATGGGCGCCGCTCATGACACCGGCTTCGCCAGGCAGGGCCCAGCCCTTGAACTTCAGCGCTCCCCCCGCCTCCAGCCGTGCCACCCATTCATCGAGCCAGGCCACCTTGTCAGCGCCAAACACGGCATGCGTCGCCGCGTATCTCGCCTCCTCTCCGGGAGGGGTTGCCAGCTCACCCATCAGGGTGATGAGCCAGGGCTGCACCGTCTGCACGACCTCGCGCGTTTCAGTGCGGAGCGCGCTGATTCTCAGCGGCCCCAGGGCGGCGTTCAATTCGTCCACGGCCCCCAGGGCGTGAACACGGGGGTGGGACTTGGCAAGGCGGCAGCCGAAGAGAAGATCCGTCTCCCCTTCGTCCCCGCGACGGGTGGCGATGGACATGCTTCACCTTACGCATTCCTGCGAATCCGGGTCTTGTTTATGCTTACTTTTTTCTTCCCAACGCCACCCCGGCCTTCCTAGACTGCCTTCACCGCGAGAGGCCTTCTTCCATGAAATCACTGCCCGCCATCTGCTGTGTCTTCCTACTGAACACCTCCGTGTCATTCGAAGGCCGGGCGGATGTCGCTGAAACCATCCAGGCGGCGGAGCGCCCGCGGGTGGCGGTTTACGCCGAGGAAGTCACCATCGACGGCAAGCCACGGCCGGAACTGGCCCGGGCGCTGACAGACAACCTCGGAACCGCCCTGCTCAGACGCGGCCAGGTCCGCCTGTTCAGCCTTGAGAGCGCCGCCAGCCAGGATGCCACCGGGGTACTGGCCTCCGCCAATCCGGCCCTCGGTGCACTGCGGCTCAACCGGCTGATCGACCAGGGCCTGGATTACATCGTGACCTTCAGCCTCATCGGCATCAACGGACACCATGTCATGACCGTCAAAAAGCTGCGCGCCAAAACCCATGAGGTGCTGGAGTCGCGACAGCTGACCTCGGTGGGCCGGGAAACCGGGGCCATGCGCCTCACCGCCCAGATTCTGGAGATCGTGGATCCCATTCCCTATGGCAGCAGCAAGGTCTTCCCGCGTTCACAGTCCCCTGCCGAATATCAGGCCGCACCGCAGCCCGAGTCGCCTCCGACAGTCATCGCCCGCGCCCTTCCCGCAGGCCGGCCCGTGGTGGGCGCTGAATCCGCCAGCTATGATCCCTGGAGACAGAACCTTGCCCAGCCTTACGACCTGACACGCGTTCCCAAGGCCCTGGTCTACCGCCAGCTCGGCACCATCAATCATGTGGACACCACCTGGAGGTTCTGCGTCATCGATCCCGTTCATGGAACGGTTTTCCACAACAGCGACCCCATGCACATCCTGTGGGAGGAGGGCGATGTTTATGCCAACCTGCGCGTCTGCGCCGTGGAGCGAGGCGGCGTGGTGCTCGACCTAGGACACACTCCGGGCCACCATCCCATCTTCAAAGGCGACAAGGTCTACGGCTGGGCGCCCCCGCTTGCGCGAGAAGACGGCGTCCGATGATCCGGCAGCCCGGGTTTCGCGGTGCTTGCCTCCGCCACCGGCTTCGTGTTAAACCGCGCTATTCATGAGTCCTCTCCCCCGGATTTCGTTGTCACTGCTTATCCTGCTCAGCCTGGCGGGATCAGGCCTGCATGGAGCCACCCGCAGCTGGAAGAACAGCAGCGGACGCGTGGTCGAGGCTGAATACGTCGGCATGAAGGGCGACAGCGTGCTGCTGAAGCTTACCAGCGGACAGACCGTCCCCTATCCCCTCACCCAGCTCAGTTCTGAGGATCAGGACTTCATCAAAAGCCTCGCCACAGGCGGAGCCGCGCCCGCAGCTCCCGTCGGCGGCAGCCGCCTGCCCGTCGATCAGCGCACCTGGCCCGTCTCGGTGGAGGTTCCTGCCAAATCCGTGGAAATCGCCGCAGTCGACGAAAATCCAGCGGCCAGAAAATTCGTGTATCAGTCCGAGGCCTTCGAGTTCACCTCCCAGGCCAAGCTGGCGCCGAGCATGATGAAGGAGGTGGCACGCACTTTCGAGGCCACCAAATCCCTCGTGGAGGCCCTGCCCTGGGGAATCCTCTGCCGTCCGCCTGAAGGACGGTCACGTTTTTTGGCGGCGCTTTACGAAACACGCGACGACTACCGCGCCGCAGGCGGGCCCGAGCTCTCCGGCGGTGTTTACAGCTCCGGAGACAAGATCTTCAAGATTCCCTTCGAGAGCCTGGGCCTCAAGCGGCTGGGGAAAACCTACACGCGCGATGACAACTTCAGCAACGGCACCCTCGTGCATGAGATCACCCACCAGCTCATGGACGACTACCTGGCCTTCCTGCCCAAATGGGTCATCGAGGGCACGGCGGAATACACCGAAATGCTGCCTTACAAGGCCGGTGTGTTCCGTGCCAGCGCCCATAAGAACGGCCTGAAGGAGGATGCGGACCTCTGGGAGAAGCAGGAGGGCTTCAACCTTCAGATCGAAAGCCTGGAAAAGATGATGACGATGACCCGTGACCAGTGGGACGTCGAATGCAGCACCGCTCAGAAAATGCGCGACATGTACCATCGTTCCCAGCTGCTGGTCTATTTCTTCTGCCATCTCGACGATGGCGGCAGGGGCACACGCTTCATCCGCTTCCTGGAAGCCGTCCATGGCGAGGTGGAGGCCCTGCGAACCTTTTTCGCCGACCCGCGCGTCAAGCGCCTCGATGGCGGCCGCTTTTCCTATCCAAGAGACTTCCCGCCCCCTGACATGAAGCCTGAGAGCGCCCCCTTCAAGCATCTTGGCATCCTCATTGCCGAACGTCCCTGGCCCAAACTGGCCCAGGAGATCATCGACGGTTACAAGGCTATCGGCGTGAAAGTCACCCTCCGGTGAATCAACAAGGCCGAACAGCGCGTTGCATGTGGCTGATCGTAACGTAAAGCAGGACGGATGATTCAAAGTGAGCTGCCCATGTACACCACCCCAGATCTGCCGGAGGAACTTCAACCGGCAGCCCGGGCGCTGATGGATGCGCTGGCGGCTCAGCAGCCACTCGACCGTGTCTTTGCCGACTTCTGCGCCAAGGCCTACATCAAGCCTGACTGGGCCGGCCCGGCGAGCGAATTCCTGACCGCCCAGTTTGAAGGTCGTGAGGCTGAACTGGCCGCCATGACGCGCGTGCCGGATCTCATCATCGAGCTGGCCAGCGGGCACCAGACCCTGACCTCCGTGGTGGCGTTTGAATGGGCGGCCGCCGCGGACTCCGCCCGCATGTCCAAGCTGGCCGAGGCCCTTGCCGCCACGCATTCCAGCATGCACAATCCCGAGGCCGTGCATCTGATGCTCGCCCTCGCGACCTCCCTGGCCATCACCCGTTACCCGCGTGCCGAGCAAATGCTGGCCCTCGCCGAACCGCAGGCCACCGAGGAACATCAGGAAAGCCTTCAAGAGGCCCGTCAATGGCTGGCGGCAGGCCGAGTCCTGCGTGGCTCCAACCAGGACATCCGGGATCTCTGGAATCATCGGCTGCGCCGTCGCAGAACTCCCTGGACCTGGACCAGTGATCTTGAAAGCACCGCCCTGGAAGAACTGGAAGCCCGGCTGCAGCCAGGCATGGAAGGCCTGGATTTCTACAAGGCCATCGTCCCCGACGAGTGGTGGACGGCGGCAGGACAACGAGCAACCGAACGGAACTCTGCTGAAGCTGAGCCGCAGCCTGTCAAACCGCGCTCACCCACTCCCATCATCGCCCCGGTCCAGCACGAAGCTCCGCCTGCCCAACCTCCCGCCAAAGCCACCTCCCCGCTTCCGCAAATCTACAAGCAGGATCCCCTCTACATCTTCTTCGCGGGCGGGCTCGTCGGAGCCGCGGCCCTTTCCCTGGTCATCTGGATCAGTCCCTTTGAGCTGAAGCGCAGTCCCAGGAACACCGAAGCTGAACCGCTTCCAGCTCAAACAACGGCAGAATCAGAGAGCGCGCCCGCCGCTCAGGCATCAACGCCCACTCCGGCTCCGCCGCCTGAACAGGAGCTCTGGCGGAAGGAGCAGCTTGCCAGAATTCAGACCAGCGCCGAGGCCGTCAAACCGCTTTTTGAACGTGCCTGCCAGCAGCCCTGGACGGAAGTGGAAGCCCTTCTCAGCGGCCAGACTCCCGAACTTCCCAAGGAGGATGCCAGACTGGCCCAGCTGCTGATCTGGCTTCACCTGGATCCTCCGGCCAATCCCGATCTCCAGGCCAGGCTGCCCGCCCTCCTGGCCGCCGTTCGCCCGGACAGCGACACCCTCGAGCTTTGGGAAAACCTGTCCTACAAGGGCGCCCCGCTGGAACAGGTCATCCGCAACGCCGCGCGCAGGCAGATCTACGACAATGCCGCCGCATGGTCAGCCAGTCAGAAGGAATGGCTCAACCGGCTTGGCTGGGCTCCACCCCCCTGATCTCATCCGGTTCGCGCATGAACAGCAGCCGCAGGCTGTTGAGGCAGACAACCACCGTGCTGCCCTCATGCGTCAGCACCCCCAGGGTCAGAGGAACAATGCCAAACAGCGAGGCCAGGGCCATGACACCAACGGAGCCAAGGGAGATGGCCAGATTCTGCCGGATCACCCTGCGGGCACAAAGACTGATGTGCCTGGCAGAGAGCAGCTTTTCAATCTTGTCCTGCATCAGCACCACATCCGCCTGCTCCAGGGCCGCATCGCTGCCGCGGGCGCCCATCGCCAGACTGACATAGGCCGCGGCCAGGCTCGGCGCATCATTCACGCCGTCACCGACCATGGCCACTTTGCGCCCCTGGCGGCTCAGTTCCTGAATCGCCGCCACCTTGTCCTCGGGATGCAGGCCGGCACGCACATCCGCCACTCCCAGGTCCCTGGCCACCTGGATCGCCGCCGCACGACGGTCCCCCGTCAGCATGATTGTCTCCACCTTTTCATCGGCCAGCTTTTTCAAAACCGTGCGGCTTCCTGAACGAATCTCGTCACGCAACAACACCCTGCCCATGACATGGGCGTTTAACACCCAGACCTCCGTCAGGCCCGGCTGTGCATCCGGCACATCCTTCAGCCAGCGGGCAAAATCCCCCTGCTCCATCAGCTCGCGCCGGCCGGCATAAGTGACTCCCTCGGCAGTCATCCCGCGCAGCCCAAGCCCCGGCAGCGACTGATATTCCGACAGCTCGCCCGGCTCAATCCCCCTGGCCTTGGAGTGACGGGTGATGGCCCGGGCGATCGGATGGTTGGAATGCGCATCCAGGGTCACCGCCAGCCGCAGCACATCGTCTTCACGCCCCGGCGGAAAGCTCTCCACCCCGACCACGCGCAGGTTGCCCTCGGTCAGCGTCCCGGTCTTGTCCATGGCCACCGCGTCCACCTCGCCCAGCTTTTCGATGGCAGCACCGCCACGAAACAAAATCCCGCGCCGCGCCCCCCAGGCGATGGCGGCCAGGATGGCCGAGGGAATGGACAGCACCAGGGCGCAGGGGCTCATGACCACCAGCAGCGTCATCGCCCGGTAGAAGGCAGAACGCTGTTCATCGGAAGATTCAAAGGCCGGCAGGCCGAAACCAAGCCACCAGACCAGGAACATCACCAGCACGAGCAGCAGGGTGGCCAGCGTGTAGTTCGTGCCAAAGCGATCCGTGAAACGCTGGCTCGGAGCCCGCATTTTCTGTGCGTTCTGAATCATGTGGATGATTCGGGCGAGGGCGCTCTGGGTGGCCGGCTTGTCCACCTGCGCCTTCACCAGCCCCCAGAGATTCAGGGTGCCGCCATAGACGCTGGCCCCCTTGCCTTTGTCCACCGGCACCGACTCCCCCGTCAGGGTCGATTCATCCGCCGCCGTCTCCCCTTCCAGGACCGTGGCATCCACCGGAAACAGCTCGGCAGGCCGGATCTGGATGACATCTCCGATGTGCAGCAGCTTCACCGCCCGTTCCTCGACGCTGCCATCCGGCAACACCACCCGCGCCATCTTCGGAGCGGCCTTGGTGAGGGCGTTGATCTCACGATGAGTGCGATGCAGCACATAGTGCTCCAGGGCGCCGGAGGTTGAAAACAGAAACAGCAGCAGGGCTCCCTCCTCCCAGGCGCCCACCGCCACGGCACCGGCCGCCACCGCCAGCATCAGAAAGTGCACGTCCAGCCGGCGCTCCTTCAAGTTTTCCCAAGCATCCTGCGCCGCATCCCAGCCGCCGCTGATCATCGAAACGGCAAACAGAACATGAACCATCCCGTGCGGCAGGACGCCCATCTTTCCCAGAGCCCATCCGGCCACCAGCGACAGGCCGCAGATGGCGGCCTGCAAAGCCAGCGCCCGCCATTCTTCAGCACTCTGCTGCTCCATTTGCTCGGCCTCCGGCCACTCAAACTCACGCCACTTCCAAAACCGCGGCGCCGTCGGACAGGCGGGCTTTTCCAGGACCACCCTGCCTTCCTGATGAGACACCTTCAAACCCGTGGCATGATCGCCGGCCACAGTCACCGGCAACCCTGCATCCAGACGGCGCAGAACCTCATTGAGCTGAGTCTGAAGCCCCGCCAGATCCACCGGCCCCAGGGTCGCGATCTCCACCTGGCGCGAGCCGGTGTCGAGTCGGATGGCCTCCACCCCTCTTTGACTCGATAAGAAGTCCGCCAGCAGGTCAATCCATGAGTTTTCTCCGGCTTCGTTGTTTTCCATTGCTGCGAGCATAAGGCAACCCCGCCAGACCTGCCCAGGCTTTCATTGTGAAATTGAATTCTCTGTTTGCCCGGCCTGCCCCCCCTGGCAGACTCCCTGCATGCGTCATCACCCACTCAACCTCCTGGCCTGGATCGCTTTTCTTGCCTTCGCATCCATGGGCAGAAGCCAGGACGCGAACACCTCCGATTCCCTGGAGCGAATCCTTCAGGAGGCGGTCCAGCAGCCCGCCTGGAGGTCCGCCCGGCACCAGGTGGAACGCCTCACTCTGATCAGGGATGCAGCCCTGCGCAAGGCCGCCGAATCCGACCCCGTCTCGGATCGCTACGTGATCACGGCGCTGGCAGGCCCGGTGGATCTGGTGCGCTTCCTGGGACTGGCCCGCATCGTCTGTACAGGCAAGGATCGCAGGGCCTCCCTTCTGAAGGAATGGCAGAAGGAAAACGGTGCCGGCAAGGCTTTCGCCAAACCCTTGGACCTCACTCCAGAAGACCTGCCCAGCAACGCCCTGGGCGCCCTCTTTGGCGAAGAACTCAAGCCCGAGCTCAACAACCTCCAGCACGATGTCGCCGCCTCCTTGCGTACGTTTTTCAAGCCGCTGGAGCCCCAGCCCGACTCCGTCGTACGCAGCCTGACCTTTGAACGCGCCGTCCTCGGCCTGCCTGCCTCAGCGACAACGGAAGAACGCAACAAGGTTCATTCCTGGACCACCGCCATGCCCGCTTATTTGATTCCAGCCGTAGCCCCAGGAAAGGCCAGCACCTACCCTGATTCCGCCTCAGCCCTGAAAGCGGCCGGACTCGACCTGCGCAAGCATCAGGATCTGCCGATCATCCTGGAACGCCTTGGCACGCCCGAACCTGAACCCAAGGTCACCAAGGCCGTTCCCGTTCCCGAAAAGCGCCCCACCCCGGCCCGGGCACCCAGGCCACCGGTGCGCAAACCGGTGACCCGGGCGATCTCGGTCGAATAGGCCCCTGGCGACCGCGCTTCAGGCCGACCAAAAAACACCTTGCAAATGAACTTTGTTCGAGCGAACAGAGTTCGTATGTTCGGCTCCACCATCAAGCTCACAGACAGGCAGCAGCAACTTCTCGACTACCTGCGCCAGCAACAGCGTGATTTTGGCGTGATGCCCAGCACGCGGGACATCCAGAAACACTTCGGCTTCTCCAGCCAGACGGCCGCCATGAGCCACCTGCGCGCCCTGGAGAAAAAAGGCGTGATTCAGCGCCACCCCCACAAGGCTCGTGCCGTCGTCTTCCCTGAAGACCTCAAACGTGAGGAAATCGTCGACATCCCCCTCTACGGCAGCATTGCCGCAGGCTATGCCGAAGCCCAGCAGCAGGAACCCGACGGCTCCATTTCCGTCGATGCCGCCACCCTCGGCCTCAACCGCGGAGGCAAGGCCTTCGCCCTCAAAGTTCGCGGCGAATCCATGATCGGCGCCAACATCTGCCATGGCGACATCGTCATCGTTGAAGTCAAGGAACCCCGGCCTCGTGACATCGTCGCCGCCCTGATCGACGGTGAAACCACCCTCAAACGCTTCATCCTGGAAAATGGCCAGCCCTTCCTGCGTGCGGAGAATCCCTCCTTCCCGGACCTGGTGCCCGCTCGTGAACTCGTCATCCAGGGCGTGATGAAGACGCTGATTCGCAAGGTGGACTGACAAGCCAGGCTTCAGCGGAAACCGCGCTTCAATCCCTGCCCAGCAGACTGCGAACCTGGTCCTCCGTGTAGGCCGGGCCTTTCTCCTGCTCGGGCAGCACGATGATCTTAGGCCCCGTGTTCTTCTGCTGGCTCTTCAGGGCCTCGCGATCCGCAGAAGTCTTGAAGACGGCATCCGCATCCCGTGAAACTTTCACCGCATCCCGGTCCTGCTTGCCCGCAAAGAGGCTGTCACGCCCGGCAAAGCTGGAGGCCTTGTCCGCATACGAAGGAGTCTTGCCCACCTCCCCGAACGACTTGCTGGCGAACTGGCTTTGCTGGTCGCTCCCGGCAAACTCCTGAGTCTTGAATTCCTGAGCTTTGAATTCCTTGATCCCGGCAAACTCCGACGTGTGGGCCTTCTTGCGGCTCAGCCAGCTCGCCCCGCCCTGGTCCTGCAGCGAACTCTGCATCGCCTTTTCATAACGGCTGCGAAAACGCGGATCCGTCGAACTCGACCCTTGCTTCAAGGCGTTCATGGAACGGCTGAAGCGTTCTCCCATCTTCATGTCGGCCAGGGACTTTTTCCGGCTGCCAGACGACGAACCGCAGCCGCTCAGCAGCAGAGGCACGCAAAGGCAGAGGACCGTCCAGCATTTCTTCATGCAGGCATTAAAATCGATTCAACGCTCCGGGGCAAGCCCGCTCTGGCCCTGGTCCTGCCAGAGACCAGGGCTGACGCATCCAGGTGAGAAGGGGGTTTTTGCCACAGGATTCACAAGACGGGCAGGATGAACAGAACTGAAAAAACCTGTGGATCCTGCGAATCCTGTCCATGCTGTCACTGAGGCCCTGAGGCACCCTCACTGGCCCCGGTCCTGTCAGAGTCCCCTTCTCACTTCAAGGACTCCAGAAACGCCAGGAGATCGGCCACCTCCGCCGCCGTCAGCGACTGGAGCAGCCCCTCCGGCATCAAGGACAGAGGCTGCGGTTTCAACGCCTTCACCTCCGACATCGGCACCACCAAGGACTGTCCCGTGGCCAGCTTCAGCGTGATGTCCTCATGGCTCTGCCCAAGAAGAAATCCCATCTGCACCGCCCCATCCTTCATCTCCACCACCTGCGAGGCATAGCCCGGGGCGATCTGCCGGGAAGGATGCAGCAGGCTCTCCAGAATCTGCCCCCGGCTCATCCGCGCCCCGACCTTGGACAAATCAGGTCCGAAGTCCCGCCCGGTCCCGTTCACGAAATGACAGGCCAGGCAGGTCGCCAAAGCCCCCGTGGCGGTCAGCAGGGACTGCCCACGTTTCACTTCACCGGCCTGGATTAAAATCTGGGCTTCATCCGGCATGAGACCGATCCCCTTCCGCCGCTTCTCCGGAGGCAGAAAACGCTCATACAAAGCAGCGATGTCCGGCGAAGCCCGGTCCACCACCCCCTGCACGGCGTCCTTGGCGTCCAGCAGCCCGGCTGGACGTTCATGCACCCAATGCAGCAGACGCAGCGCCATGGGCACCCGGCCTCCCATCAAGGACAGGAAGGCCTCGGGGTCGTTCCATGCATCACTCCGCTTCTGGAAGGCTTCAATCTGTGTGTCCATCCTGTCGGCTTCTTCCTGCGCCCGCCCGTCAGGCTCCGGCTTGAGCAAGGCAATCCAGTCCCACAAAACCTCAAATCCCTGCTGATCCACTTCATGCGATCCAAGCACGGGCATCCTTCCAGCCCCCGTCCTGGCCATCCGCGCCAGCACCACGCTTTGCCAAGGCTTCCCCGGCGCAATCAGCCTGGCGTCAGGAATGCCCATGTCGCCCCGCAGAGGCTTCGCCCCGATCAGTTCCGTCTCCGCAGAAGTCAGTTCCAGGTTCACCTTCAGGGCCACCGAACCGCCGCCATGCTGTCGGTGACAATGGGCGCAGTTGGCATGCAGCCAGGAGCGCGCACGTGCCTCCGCCCCAGCTCCAGCATCATGGCTCGCGACCAGCCTGGCTGCGCTTGTTTCAAAGAAGGCCCGGTTCATCAGCCCCAGTTCCAAGCCAGCCACCTGAGCCTGCCGACCGTCGATCCGACTGAGCTGCTGGGGCTGAAACCCAAGCGCAAACCCCGCCCACGGCGTGTGGCAGCGCGAACACTCGGCCCGTGAATGCAGCCGGGTCTCGCGACCCATCACGGTCTTGACGCCGCCATTGAGCCCCACCAGTTCCGCATCCGTTCCCGCCTCGTTCCATGCATAGGTGTAGCCATTCCAGGCCTCGCCATCATAATGCAGCACCTGGGTCTCAACCTTGGAATCCGCCCCCTTGAACATCACCGACAGAGTCTTCACCAAAACGGCATCGGCGGGCCACCTGACCTGACTGTTCGCGATGCTGCCGTCCTTTTTCCGATTGATGACGGCCTCGATCCCTCCTTCGCCCGGCAGTGCGATGAAGCGACGCCCTTGCAGGCCGTCCTGCCACATCGGCTCCATGATTTCAAATTCATGCACCCCTGGCGCAGGCACCTGCCTCGTCACCTCGGCGAACAATCCGGTTTCACTCAGAAGCCTCGGAAAACTCGTCCCCCTGCCCGCCGCCGGATTGCGAACCAGCCTGTGAAAGGAACTGTCCCTGGCCCAGTGGGCATAAACGATCTCACCGTCATCAAGCAGGCCGAAACTCACGATCTTGTGCGGCGTGTCGGCGATCTCCTCATGTCGTGTGATCTTCGTCCCGTCGTGCCACAGCGCCCAGATTTTCCCGGTTTCATAGTCACCGTAGATGTAGGCGCCCTTCAGCTCAGGATGAGCCGTCCCCTGGTACACATAACCACCGGTGATGCTGGCGGCCTCGACATGTGAATGCGCCACCACGGGCGGCGTGATGGCAGCCAGCGGACTCACCTGGTCAGGCTTCACCGGCTGGGTCGCCTCCATCGCGCTCCAGCCATGATTGGTGCCCCGACCGACCAGGTGAATCATCTCCCACAGCTCCCAGCCGACATCGCCGCACCAAAGCCGCCCCTTGTCATCAAAGCTGATCTTCCAGGGATTGCGAAAACCAAAGGCCCAGATCTCCGGCCTCACCCCCGCCCTTCCGACAAAGGGATTGTCCCGTGGCACGGCATAACTTTTTCCTGGATCCCGCCGGTTCACATCCAGCCGCAGGATGCTGCTCAGAAGATCGCTGTTGTCCTGGCCGGTGTTGCGCGGATCGGGCGGTGCAGGCACCTCGGCGTCCCCCGTGGAAACATAGAGCATTCCGTCAGGACCGAACTGCAGGTGCGCACCGTTGTGACCGCCGCTCAGCCAGGTCAGCAGCACCTCTTCGCTCGCCGGATCAACCACCAGCGGCTCCAGCGAACTCAGCTTGAAGCGCACAAGCTTCGTTCCGTCTTCAACACCGGCTCCCAGCGTGTAGGTCAGATACACCTCCCGGTTGTCCCGCCACTTCGGGTGCAGCGCCAGGCCATAGACATGATCGAGCTCCGGATGCCCGGCCTTCAAGTCGATCACCAGGGTCTTGTCCGCCGCCTCCGCCCGCAGAGGCAGGCTCCAGATCTTTCCGCCGTTTTCCACCACCAGGACACGACCCGGAAGACCGACGATCTCCAGGGCGTCATGAATCTCATGCCCGGCCCAGATGGGCTCGCTCACCAGGGGTTTTGCCGGCTCCGGTGAGCCCTGGATGCGCGACGAAGTCCAGGGCACCCTGCCCTCAACGACGGAGGTCAGGAGCAGGAAAGGGATCAGGCGGCTCAGCATCATGAGGACCAGGCTTCTATCGAAGACGAAACCGTCAGGCAATTCGAAAGCACAGGAATACCAGATGGAGGGCTGCCCCCATGAAAGAAGCCTGCGTATGGAAGCGACTCATCGACCCGACATGAAACCCAACTGTTCACTCCTGCTCACCCTGCTTACCGGCGCGGCCCTGACGGCCTCCGCCGAAAACAACACACCGCCGGCCGGATTCACCGCGCTCTTCAACGGCAAGGACCTTTCCGGCTGGTATGGCTGGGGCACCCAGGACCCGACCGACCTCACGAAAATGACGCCTGAAGAACGGGCCGAGTACAAGAAGAAGTCCATCGAAGGCGGGCTCAAGGACGCCAAGGGCAATGACAAGGGCGACCATGTCAACGCCCACTGGAAGGTCGAGAACGGCGAACTCGTCAACGATGGCAAGGGCCTCTACCTGACCACCGACAAGGACTACGGCGACTTCGAGCTTTATGTGGACTACAAGATGCTGCCGCTGGGTGACAGCGGCATCTACCTGCGCGGCGTGCCCCAGGTGCAGATCTGGGACTACACCGAGGAGGCCAAGTTCAAGCTCGGCGCCGACAAGGGTTCCGGCAGCCTTTGGAACAACAAGAACGAGGAGGGCAAGTTCCCCCTCAAGCGCATGGACAAGCCCTTCGGTGAATGGAACTCCTTTCGCATCAAGATGATCGGCGAACGCGTCACGGTCGTCTTGAACGGCGAGGTTGTGGTCAACAACGCCCCGCTGGAAAACTACTTCGCCAACGCCAAGGCCGGTTACAAGGCCTTCGGCAAGCAGGATCCCAAGGCAGCCGCAGCCGTGAAGAAGCCCAACGGCTGGATGCCGGACCCCGTCTTCGCCAAAGGCCCGATCCAGCTCCAGACCCACGGCAGCGAGATCCGCTGGCGCAACGTCTTCGTCCGCGAAATCTCGGCCGAGGAAGCCAGCAAGGAACTGGCGGCACGCGATGCCGACGGCTTCGTGGAACACGTCAACGGCAAGGACCTCAGCAACTGGCAGGGTGCCGTCGACAGCTATGAAGTGAAGGACGGCGCCATCACCTGCAAGCCCGGCAAGGGCGGCGACCTGCTGACCAAGGACGAGTTCGAAAACGGCATCATCCGTGTCGAGTTCAAGCTGCCCAAGGCCGGCAACAACGGCATCGCGCTGCGCACCCCCCTTGGCGGCCACTCCGCCTCCGACGGCCTGGAGCTGCAGGTGATCGACAGCGACGGCTACAATGAAAAGCAGGCCGCCGCCGGCAAGAAGGGCCTGGAGCCCTACCAGTATCACGGCAGCCTCTACCACTGCGTCGGTGCCAAGCACGGCTTCCTTCGCCCGGTCGGCGAATGGAACTTCCAGGAGATCGAAGTGCGCGGTCAGAAGATCAAGGTCACCCTCAACGGCACCAAGATCCTCGACGTGGACATCGACCAGATCGACCGCAGCCAGATCAAGAACCCTCCCAAGGGCCTGGACCGCACCAAGGGCTTCATCGGCTTCGCCGGCCACAGCGACCCCGTGGAGTTCCGCAGCTTCAAGGTCAAGAAGCTCTAAGTCTCGCGCCAAACATCTTCTTTCCTTCGCGAAGGGCACCGTTCATGGTGCCCTTCGTCATGTCATCCCCGGCCCCGTTTCATGTCTTCGGCCAGAGCCACCAGGCCGTGCTGCTGACCACCGTCCTGGTCATCCTCATGATGGCCGTCTTCAGGCACAGGCGGAAGGGCCTCGCCCTCATCGCGGAGCGTCTGCTCGGCATCTCCCTGCTGCTGACCTGGCCCGCCACCACCTACGGCCACTGGCTCGGGGGCACCCTCTCCTACGACAACATGCTCCCCTGCCACTTCTGCGACATCGCCTCGATGAGCGGAGGCGTCGCCATGCTGACCCGGAACCGCCTCGCCTGTGAGATCCTCTACTTCTTCGGCATGGCCGGCACTCTGCAGGGACTGCTGACACCTAACCTGAAGTTTGATTATCCGGACGCGCGCTTCTTCGCCTTCTTCCTGATCCACTCCGGCGTCGTCATCGCCGCCGTGCATGCCGTCACCTCCATGGCCTGCCCGCCCCGGCCCGGCGCCGTTTCACGGATGCTGCTCATCACCGCAGTCTACGGATTCACCGCCGGCGCCATCAATGCCGCTCTCGGCGTCAACTACGGCTTCCTCTGTCGCAAGCCCGAGGTCGCAAGCCTCATGGACCACCTCGGCCCCTGGCCCTGGTACATCGCCAGCCTGCTCGGCCTCTGCGTCATCTTTTACACCGTGCTGAACCTGCCGTTCCTGCTCTGGCGCAGCCTTTCCCAGGCACGTTCGAAATAGCCGTACAGCGACGATCACGCGAAGCAAAGTAGCCCTCTCGCTCCGCGAACCGACCGAAGGGAGATGGCCAGCCGCAGGCTGCCGAAGAGTGAGCAACGCGAAGCCAAGGAGCCTTGCGCCTTGCCCCCTCAACCGCCCACCCCATCCGGACATCCTGCATTTTGGCGAAAGCCATGCTGCTCCGTCCTTCGGTTTGAACCAGCCGACAGGCAGGTTTCACGCCCATCAGCGAACCACCCTGCTGCGGATTTGGAAATCCGCGCCCCGACGCTGCCGCATGGATCGGCACGCCACCGATTCCGCAGCTGTTCTCAGTGGAGCGCAAAACTCCGATTCCGCAGCATCGCGAACGCTTGGCAAATCCTGCGATCATGACTCCATCCGCTTCGAATCCCCAGCCCGTCCTTCGGTTTGAACCAGCCGACAGGCAGGTTTCACGCACATCTGCGAACCACCCTGCTGCGGATTTGGAAATCCGCGCCCCAGGCCGGCCTAACCACCCAGCTTCGGCGAGCGCGGCTTGGTCTTCTTCTCCTTGTGCTGCGGATTCGAGGGATTGAAGAACGGATTCACCGGCGCAGGACCGCGCGGCGCATGCTCGATCTTCTTCAGCTCAGGCTCGGGCATGTAGAGCTTCATGATCCAGCTCTGCACGATGGCGTAGATGTTGGTGATCGCCCAGTAGAGGGCAAGCGCGGAGGCGAAGTTGTAGCAGATCCACAGGAAGAAGAAGGGCATGACGTTCATCATCACCTTCTGGCTCTTGTCCATGGTCGCCGGCTGGGGCGTCAGCTTCATCTGGGCGATCATGGTCACGCCCATGATCAGCGGCAGCGGGTTGATGTCGATGCCCATGAACTGGCCGATGGTGTCGGAGATGGAGAGGTCCTTCACCCAGAACCAGCCCTGGCCGCGCAGCTCGGCGGCGTTCTGCAGCACGCCGTAGAAGGCGAAGAAGATCGGGATCTGCAGCAGCATGGGCAGACAGCCGCCGACGGGGTTGACGCCATACTCCTTGTAGAGCTTCATCACCTCCATCTGCTGCTGGGTGGGGTTGTCCTTGTGCTTTTCCTGAAGCTCCTTCATGAGCGGGGCCAGCTTGCCCATGCGCTTCATCGAATACTGCGCCTTGGCCTGAAGCGGCCAGAGAATGGTGCGGATGATGATCGTCATCAGGATGATGGCGAACCCCCAGTTGCCGGTGAGGTCATGCATCCAGCGCATCAGGGTGTTGAGCGGGCGGCTGATGAAGCCCCACATGCCGTAGAACATCACAAAGTCGCGCTGCCCCTCCAGCTTCGAAAGGCGGTCGTACTCCTTCGGCCCGGCATAAAGGCTGTACTCCTCCGTCACGGAAGCCGCAGGCGCGAGCTCCACCGGCGGCAGGCCCACGGCCGCCTGGATGGCATGGTCCTTGTCCGCTCCCGAGGTGCCTTTGTACTTGTCCTGGCTGTGATCGATGTGAACCCGTGACGCCCAGATCTTACCGGGCTTGTCCGTCTTGCTCTCATGGCTCAGGATCTGCACATAGAAACGGCTCATCACGCCGCCATAGCGCAGCCGCGCATGGCTGGAACGCATTTCCGTCTGCTCGGTCGAAAACCAGCCGCCTTCAAAGGACGAGGTTTGAACCTGCTTCGCGTCGCCGGCATCGTTCCAGAAAAAGCTGGGCTTCAGGGCCTCGGCCGGGCTCATCGAGTTGGCCGCCCCGGCATAGAGGTAATATTCCTCGGACTTGTGCGGCGCCGCGCCCTGGTTCGTCAGCGTCAGAGAAAGCTTGATCAGATGCTCGTCAGTCGGGCTGCCATCATGCAGGGAGAAGACCTTGCGCACGAGAATACCGTCTGGGCTGGCGCCTTCAAACGTGAGGCTTTTGTCTGACTTGGCGGTGATCTTGTAGGCCACCGGGTCATTGCCCGCAGCCTCGCGACGAAGCGCGCCGATGGGCTCCTTGCCATGTTCGTTGAGCGTCAGCTTGTCCGTGCCGGCAAGCACCACTTTGCTGATGCCACCGCCCAGGGTGGTGAAATGCCAGGTGACGCTGCCGCGAGTCAGAGTGTGCGTCTCCTCAGGAAGCGAGGCTGCGGCGGCAGGAGCAGACTGTCCGGCGGCGGCAGGCGTCGCCTTGGAGGCGGGGGCCGAACTGGCGGCCTTGGCGTCAGCAGCGGCTTTTTTCTCCGCAGCCACCGCTGGAGGTGGAGGCGGGGGGGCGTGCTTGGCGGAATACCAGGCGTTGAAGGCGATGCCAACGCTGCACAAGACGACGACGATCCAGGCTTTGCGATCCATGAGAAAAGTTTCGGGGGTTCGGAGGGTTATAAATCAGTGAGGATGCCGATGGCCGCAGGGACGTTCAGGCACCGGGTCGTGTCCTTGCCCTCCCCAGGGATGGCAGCGGAAGATGCGGCGCGTTCCAAGCCAGGCTCCTGGAAGAACACCATGTTTTTCAACCGCCTGCAGGAAGTATTCGGAACAGGTCGGCGTGAACCGGCAGCCCGACCCCGGACCGCCGACGAAATGCAAAACCGGGGAGATGAAGCGCTGATAACCACGGATGAAAAAACGGACGATCTGCTTCATGGCGCGGAAGCGGCGGGTTTCAAGAGCAGTCCAAGCCGCCGGGCGACATGGAGCCAGTCCTTGCGCATTTCAGCAAATTCCGCCTGAGGAGCACGCCAGCGCGCGATGGTGACAAAACGGACGCCCGGCACGATTTGCGCCCGGTTGTCGCGAATGATCTCCCGCATCTGGCGACGCAGGCGGTTCCTCACCACGGCACCGCCCAGCTTCCTGCCGGTCACCAGTCCAAACCGAAAATCCTCCAGTCCCTCATCACGAAGAAGGGCCAGTACAAAGTACCGGCCCGACTGGCTTTGCCCCTGCGCCTTGATCACCGCAAAATCACGGGATTCCTTCAAATGAAGGCGGGAAGGAAGGCGCATGGGCGGAAGTAACGCCGTGACCCGACGCCTTAGGTGTGCTGCTGGACGTGGCGCTTGAAGTGAACCTCAACGCCCTTCGGCACGAGACGTTTGCGGCCGGCACGACGGCGGCGACGAAGGATGTCGCGGCCATTTTCGGTCTTCATGCGGGCGCGGAAGCCGAACTGCTTCTTGCGGGTGCGCTTGGAGGCTTGATAGGTTCTTTTGGGCATAAAGGTAGGGGGAGTCGGATGACGGTCACCAGCTTGAAGGGCAGCGGCATGCTCACAAAACATGACCGCCCTGGAAACAGGGGCGGCGAGACTACCCGGACACACCACGTTGTCAAATGCGTGATGGCAGGTCGATCAAAACTTATTCACATTCCCTCCCCCAACCCTGCCAGCCGCCCTGAAACCCGGACCGCAGCACCACCCCGTCCGCCCGTCCTTGCGCAGGCGTATGCACGATGATACTCACGCCCTCCATGCCCGACCTCTCCCATCTGCGCGCTGACTTCCCCATCCTGCACCAGCAGGTGGGCGAACACCCGCTCATTTACTTCGACAGCGCTGCCAGCAGCCAGAAACCCCGGCAGGTCATCGACGCCCTCATCCACTACTACGAAAGGGACAACGCCAACGTCCATCGCGGCCTTCACGAGCTCAGCAACCGCTCCACGGCCAATTTTGAAGCCGTCCGAGCCAGGGTCGCTCGCTTCATCGGGGCCGCCCGGGAGGACGAGATCATCTTCACCCGAGGAACAACCGAGGGCATCAACCTCGTGGCCCATTCCTGGACCCAACGGTTCCTGCAGAAGGACGACATCATCATCGTCACCGGCATGGAGCATCACAGCAACCTGGTGCCCTGGCAGCTCGCCGCTCAGCGCTGCGGCGCCCTTTTGAAGCACGTGCCCGTGCTCGATGACGGCACACTCGACCTGGAGGAGCTGGAGCGCCTGCTCACCAACGGCCCGGTGAAACTGCTGGCCTGCGTGCACATCTCCAACTCCCTCGGCACCGTGAATCCGGTCCGTGACATCTGCGCCCGGGCCAGGGCCCTCGGCATCACCACCCTGGTCGACGGCGCCCAGGCCGTCGGCCATGTGCCGGTCAACGTCCAGGACATCGGCTCCGACTTCTACGTCTTCTCCGGCCACAAGATGTGCGCCCCGACCGGCATCGGCGTACTTTATGGCAGGCAGGATCTCCTCAACCAGCTCCCCCCCTGGCATGGCGGCGGCGAGATGATCGAAAGCGTCACGCTGGAGCAGAGCACCTACAAGGCGGCCCCCGCGCGCTTTGAGGCCGGCACGCCCGACATCGCCGGCGTGATCGGCCTCGGCGCGGCCATCGACTACCTGGAGTCCGTCGGCCTGGAAAACATCCAGGCCCATGGTCGCGAGCTGACGGCCTACGCAGTCGCAAAATTGGTTGAGCTTCCCGGCCTGCGCCTCCTTGGCCCGCCGCCTCCGGCCGACCGCGCCTCGCTCGCCGCTTTCACGCTCGCCTGCGCCCACACCCACGATCTTGTGGAGTTCGCCAACACCCAGGGGCTGGCCCTGCGCGGCGGCCATCACTGCACCCAGCCGCTCATGAAGCGCTTCAAGGCACCCGGCACCAGCCGCGCCAGCTTCTACTTCTACAACACCCAGGCCGAAGTGGACCGGATGATCGACATCCTCCGCCAGGCCATCTCCTTCTTCTCCTGATCATGGCCCTCTCCGACGACCTCCGCGACCTCTACCAGCAGGTCATCCTCGACCACTCACGCAGCCCCCGAAACCACGGCCGCCTCGAAGGCGAAGGCTGCCTTCACGTTCACGGCGACAATCCGACCTGCGGTGATGAGATCGATGTCTGGGTGAAGCTTGGCCCCGAGGGCCAGGTCGAGGACATCAAGTTCGAAGGTCAGGGCTGCGCCATCAGCCAGGCCAGCGCCAGCATGATGACCGTCAAGATGAAGGGGGCCGACGCCGCCAGGCTCAAGGCCCTGATCCAGGACTTTCGCTCCGTCGTCACCGGCGAGGGCCAGGTGCAGGACGAGGACGCCCTGGGCGAGCTCACCCTGCTGGAAGGCGTGCAGAAGTTCCCCCAGCGCGTGAAATGCGCCACCCTCGCCTGGCGCGCCGTCGAACAGGCCCTGCAGCAATCCCAGTCCGGCGGCCATGCCTGAGCTTCCCGAGGTCGAGACCACCCTGCGCGGCATCTCCCCCCACCTGGTGGGCAAGGTCGTGCGCGAGGTGATCGTCCGCGACAGGCGCCTGCGCTGGCCCGTGCCTGACAGCATTCACGAGCTTGAGGGCGCCCGCATCACCAGCGGCGCCCGGCGTGGGAAGTATCTTTTGTTCGGCAGCCCCAGGGGAACGCTGCTCCTGCATCTCGGCATGTCCGGCAGCCTGCGCATCTCCGATCCGTCCGCGCCCTGGAAAAAGCACGATCATCTGGCGCTGACCACGGCCCAGGACCGGCAGGTCCGCCTGCATGACCCGCGCCGCTTCGGCGCCGCCCTGTGGATCGAGGGTGATCCAGCGGAGCATCCCCTGCTGCGTGACCTGGGTGTCGAACCTCTGGACGAGGCCTTCATCCCCGAGGTTCTGAAGGCCGCCTGCCAGGGCCGCAGCGCGCCGATCAAGGCGGTCATCATGGATTCGCACAACGTCGTCGGCGTCGGCAACATCTACGCATGCGAGGCCCTCTTCATGGCCGGCATCCGGCCCGACAAGCCGGCGGGCAAGGTGCCCCTGCCCCGCCTTTCTGCACTGGTGGCGGCGATCAAGGAGGTGCTGGCCGCCAGCATCGAGCTCGGTGGCACCACCCTCCGGGACTTCGTCAATGAAAAGGGCGAGCCCGGCTACTTTCAGCAAACCCTGCGGGTGTATGACCGTGAAGGCGAGACCTGCCGGAAATGCGGCACGAAGGTCCGGCGCATCGTGATGAGCAACCGCTCCACCTTCTTCTGCCCGAAGTGTCAGAAGTAGACGCAGGCCCGGGCGACCGACATGGCGTTGACCAGCGCCTTGGGCACGAAGCTGTCCGCCTCGACATACTCCGGCACCTTGGAGCCGTCGGCGCTGCGCTCCGAGCAATGGGCGTTGCCTCCCGCAGGCCCCAGGGCGTCCAGCGTGGGACCGAGCGAGCACAGGTAGTTTGCGTCGCTCAGCCCGCCGCGGCGGCGCGCCAGCATGTCCATGCCAAGCCCGAGGCCGCACTGCCGCCAGATCCAGTAGAGGGCTTCGCTCTTCGCCCCCCCGGGCCAGGCGGCGGTCGCCCCCAGCCGCTCCACCTCGATCACCGCGCCGCCGGGAGTCGGCCCGGCCATTTTTAGCAAAGCTTGTTCGGCACGGGCCAGCACCCCGGGCTCATAGGCGCGCATCTCCAGCTCGGCCATGGCCTCATGAGGCACGCGGTTGAGGATGCCGCCGCCCTGCACGGTCGCGACATTGACCGTCAGCTCCCGGGCGGGGTCCGTCAGCGCGGCCACGCCGGGCAGCGCCCGTGACAGCTCGACCACCGCGTTGATGCCCGAGGCATGGCCGCTGCCCGCATGGGCGGCCCGGCCCCGGCACACCAGCCGGTACTCGGCCCTGCCCTTGCGCGCCGTGACCAGATGCCAGCCTTCGTCATCATGAGGACCACCTTCGAACACCAGCACCAACCTCGCCCCGTCCGGGCAGAGCCTCCTGGCCTGGCGGGCAAAGTCATCACTGATCACCTCCTCCGCCGAGCTGGCTGCAACCATCCAGGCCGTGGATTCAAACAGCTCCGGCCAGCCGCTCCTCAACAGATGCAGCATCAGCCAGATCAGGGCCGTGCCGCCCTTGTTGTCCACCGTCCCGGGGCCATAGATGCGCCCGCCTTCCTCCTGCCAGCGAAAGCCGTTCGCGTTCTCCTCCTCGGGTGGAAACACCGTGTCGAGATGCGTCACCAGCAGGACGGGCCGCTGGTTCGACGGTCCGCGCCGGAGGAACAAGTGACTGCCGTGAGCCGGGTCGGAGGGCCGAACAAACTCTGATTCAAATCCAAGTTCGGCGAAGCATTCCGCCGTCAGTTCACCCACGCGCCGCACGCCTTCGGCATGGGTGGTGAAGCTGTTGATCTCCACCATCCGGCGCAGCCAGCCAAGCATCTGCGGCAGCAGGGCAACGGCCTGCTCACGAAGCCTATTTGGATCAGGAGTCATGCCGTCAGCGTGCCTGCAAAAACCCGCTGTCGCAATCCAACAACGCGAGAACCACCTTCCCACCCCATGTCCCCTTGGGACTTCCCTCATCCCTCATCCCTCATCCCTCTTCCACCTTCCCTCTTCCACCTTCCCTGGCCCTTGGTCATTGCCCCATGGAACTTCCTTGGTCATTGCCCCTTGGCCCTTGGTCATTCCACTCATGCCCCCTGAAGCTCCGCGGCAAAGAAAAGGGCGCGAACCCGTGAAGGTTCGCGCCCGGGAGTCATGGCCGGATCACTCCGGTCAGGATCACGCGTAGCTGGCCTGCTGGCCCTTGATGTCACGCTTCTTGATCCAGGGCATGAGAGCGCGAAGCTTGGCGCCGGTCTTCTCGATCGGGTGCTTCTCGCCTTCCTTGAGGAGCTTGTTGAAGTTCTTGTAGCCGGTTTCGGTCTCCTTGATCCATTCCTTGGCAAACTTGCCGGTCTGGATGTCCTTCAGAGCCTTCTTCATGCGGGTCTTCACCGACTTGTCGATGATCATCGGGCCGACCTTCACATCGCCCCACTTGGCGGTTTCGGAGATGGAGAAGCGCATGCCGGCGATGCCGGACTCGTTCATGAGGTCGACGATGAGCTTCAGCTCATGCAGGCACTCGAAGTAGGCCATTTCAGGAGCGTAGCCAGCTTCCACCAGCACTTCAAAACCAGCCTGCACGAGGGCGCTGGTGCCGCCGCAAAGAACGGTCTGCTCGCCGAAGAGGTCGGTTTCGGTTTCTTCCTTGAAGGTGGTTTCAAGCACGCCGCCGCGGGTGCCGCCGATGCCGTGGGCCCAGGCCAGGGCGATCTTCTTGGCCTGCTTGTCAGCGTTCTGGTAGATGGCGATGAGGGAGGGCACGCCCTTGCCTTCGGTGTACTGGCGGCGGACGATGTGGCCGGGGCCTTTCGGAGCGACCATGATCACGTTCACGTCCTTCGGCGGGACGACGGTCTTGTAGTGAATGGCGAAGCCGTGGGAGAACAGCAGAGTCTTGCCCTTGGTCAGGTTGGGGGCGATGTCATTTTTGTACACGCCGCCGATCTTGGTGTCCGGCACGGCGACGAAGATGACGTCGGCGGCCTTCACCGCTTCAGCGGTGTCGAGGACCTTCAGGCCCTTTTCTTCAGCCACCTTGCGGCTCTTGGAGCCGGGATACAGGCCGATGATGACCTTCACGCCGCTCTCCTTGAGGTTCAGGGCGTGGGCGTGGCCCTGGGAGCCGAAGCCGATGACGGCGCAGGTTTTGCCTTTCAGCGGAGCCAGGCTGGCGTCCTTTTCAGTGTAGATTTTCGCGGGCATGTGTTTTGGTTAGGGTCTGATTTGGGGCGATGAGAGTGGTTCATCCCCTCCCGATGGTCAAGGGAGAGTTGCCTGGGCAGCCCGCCCGCGCCCGAGAACCAGCCACAGACCTCCG